>NZ_JBICWZ010000003.1:498761-827927 GCF_043199995.1 Streptomyces sp. NPDC048507
CGGGGGGCGGGGGGGGGGGGCGGGGGGGGGGGGGGGGGGGGGCGGGGGGGGGGGGGGGGGGGGGGGGGGCCGGGGGGGGGGGCCGGCCCCCCCCCCCGGCGGCCCCGCCCCTCCCCCCCCTCGGCGCTACGCGCCCTTGAACTCCTGGCGCTGGCGCCCGAGACCCGCGATCTCCACCTCGACCACGTCACCGGCCCGCAGGAACGGCTTCGGCTCCGGCTGGCCCGCGGCCACACCGGCCGGAGTGCCGGTGACGATCACGTCGCCCGGGTACAGGGTCATGAAGTGGCTCAGGTACCGGACGACCTCGCCGACCGGGAAGATCTGGTCCGAGGTGTGGCCGTCCTGCTTGAGCTCGCCGTTGACCCACAGCCGTACGTCCAGGACCTGCGGGTCCGGGACCTCGTCGGCGGTGACCAGCCAGGGGCCGAGCGGGGTGAAGGTCTCGCAGTTCTTGCCCTTGTCCCAGGTGCCGCCGCGCTCCGTCTGGAAGGCGCGCTCGGTGACGTCGTTCGCGAGGACGTAGCCCCCGACGTGCGCGAGACCCTCCTCGGCGGAGCCCAGGTAGCGGGCGGTGGCGCCGATGACGACGCCGAGCTCGGCCTCCCAGTCGGTCTTCACGCTGCCGCGCGGGATCAGCACGGTGTCGTCGGGGCCGACGACGGTGTCCGGGGACTTGAGGAAGACGATCGGCTCCGCCGGAGCCTCCGCGCCGACCTCGGCCGCGTGCCCGTGGTAGTTCAGCCCGATGCCCACGATCTTGCCGATCCGCCCCACCGGGGAGCCGGTGCGCAGGCCTCCCGCGTCCAGGACCGGAAGCTCGCCGGCCGCCGCGGCGTCCCGTACGCGGGACAGTACGGAGTCGTCGGCCAGCAGGGCCCCGTCCACATCCGTGATCAGGCCGGACAGGTCACGCAGGGTGCCGTCCTGGTCGAGCAGCGCGGGGCGCTCCGATCCGACGGGTCCGACACGCAGCAGCTTCATGGACATTCTCCCGTGGTCGAGGGTGGTCGGCCCATGGGCATGCCCCGGGCCGGACGATGGGTTGCGGCCATCGGAGGATTGGTCGATCCTCCAAGATGTACGACCAATCCGCAAGACCCTGTTCACAGACTGGAACGCGGCCTTCCAGCGGCAGCCTCCCCGGCCGCCGCCGCCCCGGCCGCCGCCCGGGCGGCCCGGTCCTTGCGGTGCTGGAGCCAGGCGCGCTCGGCGACCGACCACGCGGTGGTGGTCACCAGGTAGAGCCCGGCGGCCAGGGGCACCAGGGCCGCCGTGATCAGCGTGCCGAACGACAGCAGGGGCAGTACGCCGCCCAGCCTGCGCATCGCCGCCTGCTGCTCGGCGCTCAGCTCCGCCGGAGCGGCCAGGGCCCCGAGCGGGCCGCCCTTCGCGGCGCCGGCCACGGCCCCGCGCTGCGCGCCCTTCGCCCCGCGCGGAGGGGTCGGCGCCGGGGCGGTCGGCGCCGGGGCGGCCGCTGCGGCGCGCCGCCCGCGGACCGCGCTCCACGCGGCCACCACCCCGACGGCGGCGAACAGCCCGAGGAACACCAGCCCCTGCGCCCCGAGGAGGCCGCCCTCCCCGAGGGCGTCCGCCCAGCGGGACCCGAGCGGGGCGGCGAACAGCCGGTGCGCCAGCAGTTCGTTGGCCGCGCCGCCCACCTCCGCCGACGAGAAGGCCTGGTACATCACGAAGAACACCGGCAGCTGGAGCAGCGTCGGCAGGCAGCCGGCCACCGGGGTCGCCCCGCGGAAGGCGGCCCGGCTCAGGGGGTGCAGGGCGAGCCGTACGAGCACGGTGAACAGCACGATCGCGGCAGCGGTCGCGGACTGGGCGAGGACGGGCTGGAGCAGCCGGCCCAACTCGGCAACAAGATGGGTGAAAACGGACACGCGGGCCCTCCGAGGGGTCTCGTCGAACGTCGAAAGAAGGTGCATTTCGGCGCGACGACCCGCGAGGGGCGACGACAGTGATCAGTCAGCAGAAGGCGATGGCGTCGGCGGAACCGGCGCGCGGTACCCGGGAGTGGCGGGGTACCGAGCGGCGTCCGGCGGACGGTGTACTGCGCGCCCCTACGCGGCCGTCGGGGCACGGCGGCCCGGAGCCCTGGGCCGCGACCGGCCCGAGGCGTCGGGATCGCGCTGCGGCAGGAACGCCGTGCGCTGCTCGCGATCACGGATCGCGGTGCGTATGCGGTGCGGCGGCACGGACGACACGGCCGAGGCCGCCAGCGCGGCGGCCCCCACGGCGACGGCCGCGGCCAGCGCGACCACGGCGGCGGCGAGGCCGTTCTGCCCCGGCATCAGGCCGAGGGCCCCGCCGAACACCAGCAGGGCGGCGAGCAGGGCGCCCGCCCGCGAGGAGACGAGGAAGGACAACAGGGAGCGCGCGTCGGCCCGTCGGGCCATCGGAACCGCCCCCTCCCCCTCCATGAGCCCCGAACCCCCGTACGGGGCGGGCACTCACGACCGATACTAGCGGGGCGCACCGACAACGGGACCGGTCTTCCGCTCCGGAAGCGGATCGCGCGCCAGCACCTCCCCGTCCGGCCGTCCGTCCGGATCCGGCGGACCCCACCGGCGCACGCCACCCGACACCGCGAGCGCGACCACGAGGTTCGCCGCCAGCGCCACCATCCCCGCGTTCACCCCCCACACCGGATCGTTCCCGGTGAACACGAGCCCGCAGACGGCCGCCACCCCGACGACCAGCCCGGCGACCGCCCCCGGCATCGTCAGCCCGCGCCACACCAAACCCAGCAGCAGCATCGGCACCAGCTGGGCCATCCCCTCGTACGAGACGAGCGAGAGCCGGACCAGCGTGTTGGGAGCGGCGTACGTCATCACCAGGGCCACCGTCCCCGCGGCCACGACCACGATCCGCGAAGCCGTCTTCTGCCGCTCCCCCGCGCTCCAGCGCGGCACCAGCGACAGCACGCTGCGCCCCCACATCGTCCCGATGACCAGCATGAAGACCGCCATCGGCACGATCGACGACAGCGCGGCCGCCACCCCGATCACCCCCACCGCCCACGCCGGCAGCGAGTCGACCACCAGCTCGAAGAGCGCGAGGTTCGACTCCGCACCCGTCAGCCCGGGCACCACGAACAGCGCCGCCATCCCCAGCAGCATCGGCACGAACAGCAGCACGTTGTAGGCGGGCAGCAGGACGGCGTTGCGGCGCAGCGTGCCGGCGCTGCGCGCCCCGAGGTAGCCGGCCACGGTGGTCGGGAAGATGACGACGGTCAGCGCGTTGAGCACGGTCGTCGAGGCGAACCAGCCCGTCCCCAGCCGCCCCCGGCCCCCCGGTCCGTCCCCGTGCCCGGGCAGCGTCAGCCACTGCGCCCTCTCGGCCGCGAGCCGGTCGAAGAGCTCCCCGTAGCCGCCGAAGTAGTGGACGGGGACGTACCAGGCGAGGAACCCCAGCGTCCCGATGACCAGCACGTCCTTCAGGACCGACACCCAGGCGCTGCCCCGCAGCCCGCTCACGACGACGAAGGCGGTGGTCACGGCGAAGGCCACGAAGTAGGCCCACTCCAGCGACACGGCCCCGTACGTCACCGTCGTCACGACGATGCCCATCCCGGTGATCTGGAGCTGGATGTACGGCAGCAGGAACACGGTGGCCAGGACCGCCACCGCCGCGCCCAGCCACGGGCGCCCGTATCGGTGGGCCACCATGTCGCTGATCCCGACGAGCCCGTGGCGCCGCCCGTAGTCCCACAGCACCGGCCCGGCCACGTACCCGAGGGCGTAGCCGCAGGACATGTACGCGACGACGTACATCACCGGGGCCCCGTAGTCGTAGCCCCAGCCCGCCGCCCCCAGGTAGCTGAAGCTGGTGTAGCCCTCCCCCGCCATCAGCACCCAGATGAACACGGTCCCCAGCGAGCGCCCGCCCACCGACCACTCGGCGAGCCCTCCCCCGCCACCGCCGCGCCCGCGTACGGCGAGCAGCCCGAGGGCGACGGTCACCACCATGAAGGCGGCGAAGACCGAGGTGGCCACCGCGGCCGCGCTCACCGCCGGCCCCCGGCCCGCAGATCGGCCCGCCGGACGAGCCACACGGCGAGCGGCGTCACCAGCGTCGACCCGATGAACCACGCGAGCAGGAACGGCACTCCGCCGAGCCTCGGCTCCAGCCGGTTCACGACGGGCAGCACCCCCGCGAACAGCACGAAGGGCACCCCGAGCCACAGCAATTGCGGACGCATCGCCCCACCCTAGGGGCTGTCGTCGCAGCCGTGTCTGCCCCGCGACACCCGGCACGCACTCTCGCCGCACCGGGCGAAATCCCGAGTACGTCCGGTACGAGGGCTTCCGCCCGGCACGCCGAGAGCACGCACCGGACGCCGCGGGGCCGCCCTCCGGGCTACGACACGACTTCGACGACAGCCCCTAGGACGCGAGGGTGCCCCAGACCACCAGGCGGTACTTGGAGGTGTACTCGGGCGTGCACGTGGTCAGGGTGATGTACGAGCCGGGCTCCGCGTACCCGGCGTCGGGCCGGACCGTGCTGCGCGGCACGGGGGCGATCACCCCGGTGTCCCGCTCGGTGGTCTCGCTCAGCACCTTGTCCACCACGTACGTGTAGCGCCGCCCCCGGACGTCTACCAGCAACCGGTCGCCCGCCCTGAGCCGGTTGATGTACCGGAAGGGCTCCCCGTGGGTGTTGCGGTGCCCCGCCAGCGCGAAGTTCCCCGCCGCCCCGGGCTGCGCGGTGCCGGGGTAGTGGCCGGCGTACCCCTTGTCGAGCACGGCCCGCTTGTCGACCCCCTGCGCGACGGGCACGGTGAGGCCGAGGCTCGGAACGCGCAGCACGGCGTACGCCTCCTCCCGCGCCGGCGGCGGCTGCGGCTGCTGCGGCCGCTGCTGCTGCGGCGGCGCGGGCTTGGCGGCGGGGGGCGCCGACCGCCCCGGCCCGGGGCCGGCCCCGGCACCGGCACCGGCACCGCTCGAACCCCCCTCGACGACGGGCGAACTCCCACCCTCAGCGACGCCCTCCGGACCGGCGCCGTCCCCCGCTTCGGCGGCGGCGCCGGAGTCCCGCCACCGGTCCTCCAGCACCTGTACCTGCTCCCGGGCGGCGGCGACGGCCTGCCGGTTGGTCCACCACACCTGGTGCACCACCAGCAACGCCACCACCACACCCACGGTGGTGATCGCCTCGGCACCCACCCACAGCAGCCGTGCGAGCCCGGCCCGGCGCCCCCGCCGGCCGCGCCCCTGGACCACCACCCTCACCCGATCCCGCACGGCCCGCACCCTAAGTCCTCCCCCTTCAACTGACCAGCGGCAGTACGGTGTGAACCATGCGCCCCGACACGCCCGCCGAGCACATCGCCGAAGCCGAGCGCCTCATCCGCACGGCGACCCGCTACCCCGAGGACCAGGAGCCCCTGCTCCTCCAGGCCGCGGCCCACCTCGAACTGGCCGACGCACGCGAGCGCGCGAGCACCCTCTACGACCAACTCCTCGCCGCCGCGCCCGCCGACCCGCACCTGATCAAGGCCCTCCAGGCCGCCAACCTGTGGGAGTACGGCCACGAGGCCGAGGCCCGCGCCCTGATCTCCGGCATCCGCGCCGCCGCACCGACGGACCCGGCGCCCTGGGAGGTCATCGCGGAAGCCCTGGAAGCCCACGACGAGTTGGAGGCCTCCCACGCGTGCTTCACCGAGGCGGCCACCCTCCTGACCTCGGAGGACACCCCCCTCACCCAGGCCACGACGGCCCTGCTCACGGGCCGCCACCGGGTACGCCGCCTGCTCGCCCTCCCGCACGACGACTGGGACATGGCCGCCGACACCCGCCACTCCGGCCCGATCCCGCTGGACGAGCTCCACGACCCCAAGCGCATCTGGGCCCTGGGCTCCGACGACCCGGCGGAGCTGCGCGCCGAGATCGCCCGCCTGCGCGCCGAACTGGGCGACCGCCGGGCCGCCCTCTCGCGCCCCTTCCCGGTGGCGATCCTCCACTGGCCCCAGCGCGAGCTCACGGAACTCGTCGCCTCCTACCCGACCCTCGCGGCGGAGTACCCCTCCCACGCCGCCCACCTCACCGCCACCGAGTCCGCCCTGCGCAGCCTGGCCGCCTCGGGCACCACCAACCTCGGCATCGTCACGGGCAACGTCCCCTCGTACGAAGCCTTCGCGGCCTCGGAGAAGACCTCCCCGGCCTCCCCCTCCCTCCTGGCGGAGTACGCCACCACCCTGGCCGCCCGCGGCAAGGCCACCCCCTGGCCCCCCACCCCCACCTCCCCCTGCTGGTGCACCTCGGGCAAGCCCTACCCGGAATGCCACGGCGAAGCTCAGTAGCAGAACCAGCCAGCGCATGACCGAAAGGGAACTCCCTGCGTCATTGCTGCGTCAGATTCACGCGGACGGTGTCGGTCGCCCTTGATACAAACGAGGCTGCGATGACCCGTCCAACGAGGAGACTCCGTGACCTCTGGCACCCATCCGAGCAGTTCGAAGCCGGTCACCGGTCTTCACGAGACACTCATCACCAGCAGGCTCGAAGACCAGCTCCAGGAAATGACCACTGCGGGGTCCCTCGTCATAGAGGGACCCGTCGGCAGCGAGTCGTCACAACACGTGCTCACCCGACACGTGGCGCAAGCAGTCGGTCAGCTTCTGAAGAGACTGCCGCCGGACGAACGAGTGGACGCCGCGAACGCGATCCTCCACTCCCTGAGCAGCTTGGACGGGGACCGGGCGCAGCCGGAGCCGATTTCTGAGGGGCCGCGGCAGCTCCTCGCCGTGGGAGGACCGGCCGCAACGGGCGCCTACACCACCCGCCCGTCCACTCCCCTCTCGGAAACTGCGCTGATCACCAATTCTCCGGAGGACCCGAGCCTCGGCTCGGAGCTTCGCGCCGAGCTCGCCACAGCAGACCGCATCGACCTGCTGTGCGCCTTCGTGAAGTGGCACGGGCTCCGAGTGCTGGAGCAGCCGCTGAAGGCCGCTGCCGAACGTGGCATCCCCGTCCGCGTCATCACCACGACGTACATCGGCGCCACCGAGCGCCGCGCCCTGGACCGACTGGTGCGCGAGTTCAACGCCGAAGTGAAGGTCAACTACGAACTGCGCTCGACCCGCCTGCATGCCAAGGCCTGGCTCTTCCGCCGCGACTCCGGCTTCGATACCGCATATGTCGGCAGCTCCAATCTGTCGAAGGCCGCCCTCCTCGACGGGCTGGAGTGGAACGTCCGTCTCTCCGGCATCGCGACCCCAGATGTGTTGCGCAAATTCGAAGCGACCTTCGACTCGTATTGGAGCGAGCGGGCCTTCGAGCCGTACGACCCGGACCGGGACGCCCAGAGGCTCGACGAAGCCCTGAAAATCGCCGGCAATTCCGGTGGTGTGGCCGCTTCTCGGGTCATCAGCTTGTCAGGCCTGGAAGTGCGTCCGTACCCGCACCAGAGGGACATGCTGGAACGCCTGGAAGTCGAGCGCTCCGTGCACGACCGGCACCGCAACCTGCTGGTCGCGGCCACCGGTACGGGCAAGACGGTGATGGCGGCCCTCGACTTCAAACGCCTCCAGCAGCAGGCGGGCCGGAAGCTGCGTTTGCTGTTCGTCGCACACCGGAAGGAGATCCTGGACCAGTCCCTGCGGACGTACCAGGACGTGCTGGTGGACGCGAACTTCGGAGAGCAACTCTGCGACGGCAAGACCCCCGCACGATGGGAGAACGTCTTCGCGAGCGTGCAGTCTCTGAACGCCCGAACCCTGGAGCAGCTCTCGCGGGACCAGTTCGACGTCGTCGTCATCGATGAATTCCACCACGGCACCTCTCCCACCTACCGAAAGATCATCGATCATTTCAGGCCGCTCGAGCTGCTCGGTCTCACGGCCACGCCGGAGAGGATGGACGGCCTCAACGTTCAGGACGAGTTCTTCGACGGCCGTATCGCTGCCGAAATGCGGTTGTGGGAAGCGTTGGAGAACGACCTGCTCTGCCCCTTCCACTATTTCGGCATCACCGACAACACCGATATGTCGGCGATCGCTTGGAAGCGGGGTGCCTATGACGCCACCGCCCTGAGCGAGGTTTTCACCGGGAACGAGGCTCGAGCCCGGCTCGTCGTTCGGGCCCTACAGGAGAAGCACGGAGACCCCGAGGGGATGCGTGCCCTCGGCTTCTGCGTTTCGGTTGCACATGCCCACTTCATGGCCGACTTCTTCCATCGCGCCGGGCTCCGCGCAGTCGCCCTGTCCGGCGAGACTCCCCGCACCGAACGCAAGGAAGCGCTCGACGCCCTACGGACGGGGCAGCTCAACGCCATCTTCTCGGTGGACCTCTTCAACGAAGGACTGGACGTCCCCGACGTCGATACGCTCCTCCTCCTGCGGCCCACGTCCAGCGCCACCGTTTTCCTCCAGCAGTTGGGTCGCGGGCTGCGGCGCAACGAGAACAAGCCGGTCCTCACCGTCCTCGATTTCATCGGTCAGCACCGCAAGGAATTCCGCTTCGAGGAGCAGTTCCGCGCACTGACGAACCTGACCCGCAACCGCCTGCTCAACAGCATCGAGCACGACTTCCCCCAGCTGCCCTCCGGCTGCCAGATCATCCTTGAGGCGAAGGCCAAGGAATTGATCATCGAGAACATCCGCAACCAGATGAACGTCAACGTCACGCAGCTCGCACGGGAAGTCGCAGCGTACGGCGAACCCCGACTCTCCGCCTATCTGGCGGAGAGCGGGCGAGACGTCAAGGAGCTCTACCGGGGGAACGGCAACTCGTGGACGGGCCTCCTGCGCCGGTCCAAGTTGCTCACGGCGGCGGTGCCCGTGGGGGAGGAAGCGCTCCTCAAGCGGGTCTCCGCCTTCTTGCACGTGGACGACCCGGCACGGGTTCGCGCCTATACCAGCCTGCTCGAAGACGACCCCGTGCCGTACGAATCACTCGACGCCCAGGGCCAGGCGTACGCCCGCATGTTCTTCTTCTCTCTCTGGCCGCTCGCAGGTGGCTTTTCCCGCTACCAGGACGGATTCGACTCCCTACGGGCTCAGCCCCACTTCCGTGACGAACTCCGCCAGGTCCTGGCCCATGACCTGGAGCAGACGGACCACGTCCCGCTGCCCCTCACGGGAGATCACTCTGCCCTCCCGTTGACCGTGCACGCCTCGTACAGCCGCGAGGAGATCCTTCCGGCGCTGGGCCAGTCCGTGGTGGGAGGGTTCGTGCCGGGGCACTTCCGCGAGGGCGTGAGGTGGTGTGAGGGGATCCAGACGGATGCGCTCTTCATCACGCTGGAGAAGGACGAGAAGGACTTCTCCCCACAGACGCGTTACAAGGACTACGCGATGAATGAATTCCAGTTCCATTGGGAGTCTCAGAACCAGACGTCGGAAAATTCGCCGACCGGCGTGCGCTACCAGTCCCACGTCAGCAACGGATCGCACGTCCTGTTGTTCGTGCGGCGGTACAAGAAGACGGACATCGGCGGACCCCAGGCGTGGATGTTGCTCGGCCCGGCGGAATACCTTCGTCACAAGGGCAGCAATCCGATGGGGATCGAATGGCAGTTGCGCCACGAGATCCCCGCGGACGTGTGGTCCTACTCGGCCATCGCGAGCTAGCCGGAGCCTCCGGGAAACAGCAGGAGCTGCTGGTGGCCGCGGGCCAGGGCTGTGGGTGGGGTGGGGCGGGGGGTGGTGAGGGCGAGGAGGGTGCGGAGGGCGGCGATGACGTCCGCCGGGGTGTCGCGGATCATCGACGGGGTCGCGCTGACCACCAGGACGCCGTGGGACTCCAGCCGCAGGCGGCGGCGGAGCGTGGCGTGCCAGGCGTCGCGGGTGTAGTGGTACTCGGCCGAGTCGATCTCCAGGGCCACGCCCTCGTCCGGCCAGTACGCGTCCGGGCTGGCCAGGAAGGTGCCGTCCGGGGTGTAGAGGCGGGCGTTCCACAGGGGGGTGGGGAGGTCGGTCGCCGTGAGGGTGTCGCGGGCGCGGGCCTCGGCGACCGAGCGGACCCCGGCGAGGAGTTCCGCCGCGGCGGCGCGGATCGCGGGGCGGGCCAGGAGGCGGGAGGCGCGGAGTTCGGCGTGCAGGTCGTGCGGGTGGCACCAGCCGGCCTGGACGACCTGGGCCAGGACCGAGCGGATCCGGTCGGGGTGCGCGGCCCGGGAGGCGTAGTCGGCGGCGGCGCGGACCGGGTGGGTGCTGGGGACGCCGGAGACGGTGAGGGTGCGCGGCCAGCGGGTGGTGGCCGCGGGCCGGACCTGGGGGTGCGCGGCGAGACGGCGCGGGGCGCGGATCAGGACGTCGGCCGGTAGGGGCGGGGCCTCGCGGATGCCGAGGAGGGCGAGGGCGGCGGCGCCGGTGAGGGCGGCGGTGTCGCCGGACAGCGGGTCGGCGGTGGGCTCGGCGGCGTACAGGACGGCGGCGAGGGCGCGTTGCCGGTGGTCCGGGGGGCCGGTCTGGAGGAGGTAGACCCGGGGCAGGAGGCGTTGCCAGGGGCCGCCCGGGCGGGTGCGCGAGGTGAGCGTGGCGGCGGGTACGCCGCCGGTGGTGGTGAGCTGGTGGCGGGTGGCGAGGCCGAGCTGCCGGCGGGCCACGGGTACGGGGGCCTTCGGTGTGATCATGGCCCCGGTATGCCCGGGCGGGCCGGGGTCTACCTGTCGCGGGCCGGGTGATCGGGGGACAGGAAGACGACCACGCCCGTCTCGGTCCCGGGGAGCGCGGGCACCTCGTGCCAGCCGAGGCGCCGGTACGTGGCCACCGTGTCCGTGGCCAGCCGTGAGGTCAGCAGCCAGGCGCGGCGGTCCGGTGCGTCGGCGGTGATCTCGGTGAGCAGGGCCCGGCCGGTGCCGTGGCCGCGCGCGTAGCCGCGTACGGCGAGCTCGTCTATCTCCAGGGCGCCGACCAGGAGTTCCCGTACGCGCGCGGGGCCGAGCTGGGCGGCGACCTGGGGGTAGGCGCGGCCCTTCGGGAAGGGGGCGGGGGTCAGCCAGGCGGTGGCGAAGCCGTCGACGCCGGTCGCGGACTGGGCGAAGGCGGTACGGAAACCGGGGCGCCGGGCGTCGGTCTGGAGGCGGGCCGCGAACTGGCGAATGGTTTCTTCACCTTCGTTCCAGGGCGGGGCGGAGAAGACGTCCGCGTAGGCGTCGGCCAGCTCGTCCGCGAGGTCGAGGACGGCCCGTCCGTAAGAGATCACGCTGTCTGCTCCCGGGGGTGGGGTGGGCGGTGAGTTGAGGGGGTTTCCTCCTGGAAGACCGAATCTACGCCCCGGAGGTTCCCGGTCCCGGGGGTGCGCAGAAACGGCGAGTGTGCGACAAAACGGCCCCGTACGGTCCGTGTCGCGGGCCGGGGCGGGGCGTTGAGCAGCCCGTGGACAGACTGCTGCGGGTGGCCGGCCCGTGCGCGCTCGCCTTCCTCCTCGTCCTCGGGGTCGTGGCGCTGCTGCCGCGCGGGGTGCGGGAGGCGCTGCCGGATGCCGTGGTCGGCGGGGCCGTGCTGCTGCTCGGGGCGCTGGGGGTCCGGCGCGGGTCGAGGGGCCCGCGCTAGCCTCGTACCCCGTAGGCGACTTTTCAGATCATCGTGACGTCCGGCCGGGTGCCGGCGGGCGTGGCGGACGGAACGAACGAACGAGGGAGTTTCGACATGGCGCGGGTACCGAGTTCCGTGGTGGCGGCGGCCGGCCTGGTCGGCGGGTACGCCGTCGCGCGCTGGACCAAGAAGCGGCCCCTGGGCGGCGTCGTGCTCGGCGCCGCCGGGATCGTGGCCGGGCGGGAGTGGCACCGGCAGGGCGGCGCCCCGGCGGCGGCCGGGCTGGGTGCGCTGTACCTGGCGGGGTTCGCGGGGGCGCACCCGCTGGCGAAGAAGGTCGGGGCGTGGCCGGCGGTCATCGGCGCGGCGGGGGTCGTCGCCGCGACGGCCTGGGCGGTGGCGGACCGCGGCTGACCCCCGGCGGGCCGGGGCACACACCCCTCCCCCGGCACTCGGGGCCGGGGCGGGAGCGCCTGGCCCCCGGGCCGGCCCCGGACCGCGGCCTCGAAATGATCCCGGCCCACGACCCCGGCTGCGGCGCGGTGCGGTCTGTGGCCCCGGCTGCGACACGCGACGCGACTCCAGCACGCTGCGGCCTGCGGCGCGGCTGCGGCCTGTGCCTCCGGCCTGTGGCCCCGGTCCGGCCCGCGCTCCGGCTCCGGCTGCGGCTGCGGCTGCGGCTGCGGCTGCGGCACGCGACGCGGCTGCGGCACGCGGCACGGCAGCGGCAGCCGCCCGCCGCTCCGGCAGCGGCAGCGGCTGCGGCGTCCGGCCGCCGGTGCCGGTGCGGCTGCCGCTGCCGCGGCGGCGGCGTCAGGCGCCGAAGGCTCGGGAGACCGTGTAGATCAGGAGGCCCGCCAGGGCGCCGACCACCGTGCCGTTGATGCGGATGAACTGGAGGTCGCGGCCGATGTGCGCCTCGATCTTGCGCGAGGTGTGCTCGGCGTCCCAGCCCGCCACCGTGTCGGTGATCAGCGAGGTGATCTCCGCCCGGTAGGTGGTGACCACGTAGACCAGCGCCCCCTCGATCCAGCCCTCCACCTTGTCCTGGAGCCGGCCGTCCGTCGCCAGCCGGGATCCCAGGGACATCAGCGACGACCGCACCCGCAGCCGCAGCTCGCTCCGCTCGTCCTCCGCGGCCGAGATCATCATCGACCGGACGGCCGTCCAGGCCGAGGCGATCACGTCCTGCACCTCGCCCCTCGCCAGGACCTCCGACTTCAGCCGCTCCACCCGTGCCCGCGTCTCGGTGTCGGACTGGAGGTCCGCCGCGAAGTCCGTCAGGAAGCGGTCCACCGCCCCGCGCGCCGGGTGGCCCGGCATGTCCCGCATCTCCGTTACGAAGCGGAGCAGCTCCTTGTACACCCGGTCGCCGATCTTGCGGTCGACGAAGCGCGGGGTCCAGCCGGGGGCGCCGCCCTGGACGGCGTCCATGACGGACTCCCCGTGGGTGACGAGCCAGTCGTGGGCCTTGGCGCAGACGAGGTCGACGGCCCGGTGGTGGCCTCCGTCGGCGACGACCCGCTCCAGGGTCTTGCCGATGCCCGGCGCGATCTCCGCCGCCTCCGCCCGCCGGGTGATCGCCTCGCCGACGACGGCCTGGACGTCGGAGTCGCGCAGGACGGTCAGCGCTCCGCGCAGCGCGGTGGCCAGTTCGGCCGTGACGCGGTCGGCGTGCGCGGGCTCGGCCAGCCAGGCGCCGAGGCGCCCGCCGATGCCGAGCGCCCGCAGGCGGGCGCGCACCACCTCGGCGGAGAGGAAGTTCTCGCCGACGAACTCCCCGAGGGAGACCCCGAGCTGGTCCTTCTTGGTCGGAATGATCGCGGTGTGCGGGATGGGCAGGCCCAGCGGCCGCCGGAACAGGGCGGTGACGGCGAACCAGTCCGCGAGCGCGCCGACCATGCCGGCCTCGGCGGCGGCCGCCACGTACCCCGCCCAGCCGCCCGCGCCCCACGCGTGCTGGGCGTACTTGGCCAGGACGTAGACCAGCGCGACCAGCATCAGCAGGCCCGTCGCGGTGGTCTTCATCCGGCGGACCCCGCGCCGGCGCTCCTCGTCCGCCGCGTTGAAGACGAACCCGCCGCGGGCGGGCGGGGGCACGGCGCGCGCTCCCGTACGGCCCCCGTCCGGACCTCCGCCGTCGCTACCGCTGCCGCCCTCGGCGCTCTGCACTCTGCTCACCTGCTCCTGCCTTCCCCCGGTGGCCGGTTTCGTCTGCATAGCATCCGACTACCGGGAGGCCCGGGGAGTTCCCGGCGCGCCGTACGGCCCCGGCTACAGCTCCTTGCGGGGCCGTTTGCCGTTGACCGGCTTCGGGCCCTTCGGCGCCTTGGTGCGCACCTCGACCCCGCCCCAGAAGGCCAGGCCGTTGACGACCACCCGCGGGGCGCCCGGCTGGGGCGCGATCTGGGTGCCGCTCTGGTCGAAGGCGCCCATGACGCCGATGCCCCGGACGTCGACCTCCACACCCGGCGGGACCGTGATCTGGATGCCGCCCATGATCGCGACGCAGGTGATGACGACCTCCCGCTGCGAGAAGTCCGCCTCGCGCAGGTCGAGGTCGCCGCCGCCCCAGAAGGCCACCGCGTTGAAGCGGGCCGGTACGGTCCAGCGGCCCTTGCGCTGGAAGCCCGACATCACGGCGACGGCGGTGGCCGAGGTCCCCGAGCCGCCGATCCGGCCGCTCCAGGCGCCCTCCGCCGGGGCCGTCCCGGCGGGCGTGGCCGCCGCGGCGCCGAGCGGGGCCTCGCCGGGTACGGCCGGCAGGTCGCGGGTCAGCGGTTCGAGCTCGGCGTACGTACGGGACTTGTACGCCGCCTCCAGCCGCTCCCCGAACTCGTCCATGTCGAGCCGGCCCTCGGCGACGGCGTCGCGCAGCCGCTCCACCACCCGTTCGCGGTCGGCGTCCGACGCCCTCAGCGCGGGCGCCGCCGCCGGCATCGGCGCGGGCGTCGGCGCGGGCGCGGGCGCGGGCAGCGGGGCCTTCTCCAGCGAGGGCTTCCCCGACGATGCCTGCGGCGGCAACGGCTCCTCCGGCAACGGCTCCTGAGGCCGCTCGTCACTCATGTGGCCCACCCTATGCAGAGACCCGGCCCAGTTGAATGCCCCCCAGCACCCGCAGCACCCGCAGCACCCGCCGCACCCACCGCACCCGCCACGGGCCCAGCACCCGCCCGGGCCGCCGCCCTCACCCCCGCCCCGCGTACATCCGCGCGATCACGTCCTCGATGTCCGGCTCCCGCACCGACAGGTCCAGCAGCGGGTAGCGCGCCGCCACCGCCGCGACCAGCGGCGCCGCCGACGCCCCCGCCGGGAACCCCAGCCACTGCCGGGGCCCGTCCACCTTCACCACCCGCGCCCCCTCCACCTCGATCGGCGCGAGCTCCCGCTCCAGGTCGACCACCAGCGTCCGCTCGCCCCGCCCCAGCGCGTGCAGTCCGCTGAGCTCGCCGTCGTACATCAGGCGTCCGTGGTCGATCACCATCACCCGCTCGCACAGCTGCTCGATGTCCTGGAGGTCGTGCGTGGTCAGCAGCACGGTGGTGCCCAGTTCCCCGTTCAGCTGCCGCAGGAACCCCCGTACCTTCGCCTTGCTGACCACGTCCAGCCCGATCGTCGGCTCGTCCAGGTACAGCACCTCCGGATCGTGCAGCAGGGCCGCCGCGATGTCCCCGCGCATCCGCTGCCCGAGCGAGAGCTGGCGCACGGGTACGTCGAGCAGCGCGGCCAGGTCGAGCCGGTCCACGCAGCGCTCCAGGTTCTCCGCGAACCGCGCCGCCGGGATCCGGTACATGCGCCGCATCAGCCCGTAGGAGTCCTTCAGCGGCAGGTCCCACCACAGCGTGGTGCGCTGCCCGAACACCACCCCGATCCGGTGCGCGAGCCGCATCCGCTCCCGCGCCGGGTCGATGCCCGCGACGCGCAGCCGGCCGCCGCTGGGGGTGAGGATGCCGGTCAGCATCTTGATGGTGGTGGACTTGCCCGCTCCGTTGGGCCCGATGTAGCCGACCACCTCGCCGCGGGCCACCTCGAAACTGATCCCGTCCACGGCTCTGACCTGCCGTTTCTCCCTCCGCATCAGGCCCGTGCGACGGCGTACGTCGAAGACCTTCTCGACCCCGTCCAGCGAGATCAGCGCATCCTGCTCGGCAGCCGTCACGGCTAGCTCCCCGTACTTCGGTAGGAACGGACTCCCGCGCGCCACGCCAGCGACGCGGGCAGGAACAGGGCCAGGGCGACGAGCGGGCTCACGAACGCGGTCCACCGCGGCAGCCCCAGCGGATCGGGCCGGCCCAGTACGTACAGCGCGGGCAGCCAGTTGACGAAGGCCAGCGGGACGACGAAGACCACCCCGCGCAGCAGGTCCTTGCCGAACACCGTCGGCGGGTACTGGAGCATGGTGCAGCCCCCGTACGTGAAGGAGTTCTGCACCTCCGCCGCGTCCCCGGCGAGGAACTGGAACGCCGCCCCCGCCACCAGCACCGCCGCGAAGATCCCCGCCCCGGCGACGACCATCACCACCACGAGCACCGCCTTCAGGACCGTCCAGTCCAGCTCCAGCACGGCGATGCCCCAGGTCATCACGGCCGTCCCCTGGGTGATCCGGCCCAGCCTGCGCAGCGCGAAGCGGTCGGCCGCGACCTGGGCGAGCACCGGAACGGGGCGCACCAGCATGGTGTCGAGGGAACCGTCCCGGACGCGGGCGCCGATGCGGTCGGTGTTGCCGAGGAACAGGTCGGCCAGGCCCAGGGAGACCGTGCAGGACCCGTAGAGCAGGGCGATCTCGGGGAGGGTGAAGCCGCCCAGGGCGTCGACGTGGGAGAACATGATGGCGATCGCGACGAAGTCGAGCAGGGAGATCACCGCGTTCCCGAAGGTCGCGAGGAGGAAGGACGCCCGGTACGTCATCGTCGACCGGATCCACATCCCGACGATCAGGCGGTAGCCGCGCAGCCCCTCGCGGGCCCGCCCGCCGCGCGGCAGGGCCCGGGACGACGCCGCGGGCCCGGTCACCCCGGAAGCCCCTACGGCCCCCACCGTCTCCGTCGTGTCAGCCACCCTGGATCACCACCTTCCGCGTGGCCGCCGACTGCACCAGCCGCCCCGCCCCCAGCAGCACGAGCGCCCAGCCCGCCTGGAACGCCAGCGCCCGGCCGGCGCCGCCCGCCCCCGCGTGCGTACCCAGCAGCACGTCCAGCGGGACCTGGAGCATCGCGGCCCAGGGCAGCAGCCGCACCACATCCCCGAAACCGCCCGGGAACACCGTGAGCGGCAGCAGCATCCCGGAGAAGAAGACCGTCACGACGGAGGCCATCATGTTGATCCCCGCACCGTCCATCAGCCAGAAGGCCGCCAGCCCCAGCAGGTAGCGCACGGCGAAGCCGACGGTCAGGGCCAGCACGACGGACACCAGGAACAGCAGCCAGCGCGCCGGATCGGCCGGCAGCGCCAGCGGGAAGGCCAGCGCCCCCGCCACCAGCGGCACCACCCCGCGCCCGATCAGCTGGAAGGCGGCCCGGCCCAGGTCCGCCGAGAGCCACCACAGCTGGAGGTCCGCCGGGCGGTAGAGGTCGACCGCGATGTCACCCGTACGGACGCGTTCCTGGAACTCCTCCTGGAAGCCGCTCCCGAGGAGCGAACCGGCCGCGAGCAGGGACTGGCTGACCCAGACGAAGGTGAGCGCCTGCGCCTGGTCGTAGCCGCCGAGGCCGGGGCGCTCGTCCCACAGCGCGATGTACGTGTACGCGACGATGAAGCCGAACACGGTGTTGGTGAACACCCCGGCCGCCGTGGCCGTCCCGTAGGCGGCGTAGCGGCGGAACCCGCCCGCGGCGACGGCCGGGTAGAGCCACGGCCTGCGCCCCCCGCCCGGCCCCGCTGCCCGCGCCGCGCCCGGCCCCGCTCCCCGCGCCGGCGCCCGTGCCGCTCTCTGACGCACCGTATCCCTCCGATTCCCACGTCGTTCCTACGTCGGCCAAAGCGCGCGAGCTTAGTGCGGAGGGGCGAGCCACGCGACCGTTTTATGCCCGTCCGGGGCGGATGCAACGGCCATCGGGTAGACACCATGAGGTACGGATGTGGACATTTCACACAGCCACGAGGAGTTCCGGAGATGAGCGACCAGTCACCACAACGGGGCTGGTCCCCTCGTGACCCGGACACCCCGCAGGAGCCCCCGCGAGGACCGTCCGCCGCCGGGAGCGGCCCCGGGCAGCACACCAACGGGACCGCGCGGACCGGGCGGACCGGGCGGACCGGGCGGCGGCGCACCGGATGGCGCCGGATCTTCCCCACCTGGCGCATGGTCCTGGGCGGCCTGCTGCTCCTCGCCCTGCTGATCGGCGGCGCCCTCGCGGCCGGCTACCTGCTGGTCGACATCCCGCCGGCCAACGCCGCCGCCACCGCGCAGTCCAACCTCTACCTCTACGCCGACGGCTCCCAGCTCGCCCGCGACGGCGAGGTCAACCGCGTCAACGTACCGCTGTCCCAGATCCCCCGCGGAGTCCAGGAAGCCGTGCTCGCCGCGGAAGACCGGGACTTCTACTCCGAACGGGCGGTGGACCCCAAGGCCATGGTGCGCGCCGCCTGGAACACCGCGACCGGCAAGGGCACCCAGTCCGGTTCGACCATCACCCAGCAGTACGTCAAGAACTACTACCTGGGCCAGGAGCAGACGCTCAAGCGCAAGGCCAAGGAGTTCTTCATCGCGATCAAACTCGGCCGGGAGAAGTCCAAGGACTACATCCTGGAGGGGTACCTGAACACCAGTTACTTCGGCCGCAACGCCTACGGCATCCAGGCCGCGTCCCAGGCCTACTACGGCAAGGACGTGGGGCGGCTGACCACCGCCGAGGGCGCCTACCTCGCCACTCTCCTCAACTCCCCCAGCGCCTTCGACGTCGTCTCGCACCCCCGCGGCCGCGAGCGCGCCGTCGCCCGCTGGAACTACGTGCTCGACGGCATGGTGAAGAAGAAGTGGATGCCCGCCGCCGAGCGCGCCGCGGCCCGCTTCCCCGAGCCCGGCAAGGTCCGTCCGGCCGCCGGCCTGTCCGGGCAGCGCGGCTACCTCGTCGAAGCCGTCAAGGACTACATCACCGAGCAGAAGATCCTGGACGACAAGACCCTCGCCGAGGGCGGCTACCGCATCACCACCACCATCGACAAGCGCCGCCAGGGGGAGTTCGTCGACGCGGTCAAGCAGCAGATGGGCGACAAGCTCGACCCGGCCGCCCGTCCCGCGGACCGCCTCGTACGCGCGGGCGGGGTCTCGATCGACCCGGCCACCGGCAAGGTCGTCGCCCTGTACGGCGGCATCGACTACACGAAGCAGTACGTCAACAACGCGACCCGGCACGACTACCAGGTGGCCTCCACCTTCAAGCCGTTCGTCTTCGCGTCGGCCGTCGAGAACGACTCCCGCACCCAGGACGGCAGGCGGATCACCCCGAACACCGTGTACAACGGCGACAACAAGCGCCCCGTCGTCGGCGGCCGGATCCGCTTCAGCCCGGAGAACGAGGGCCAGGTCTCGTACGGGCCGATCACCGTCAGCACCGCCACCGACCTCTCCGTCAACGCCGTGTACGCGCAGATGGCCGTCGACGTGGGCGGCGCCAAGGTCAAGTCGACCGCCATCGCCCTGGGCATCCCGGAGAACACCCCGAACTTCGACGCGGGCCCGGCCATCGCGCTCGGCACCATGCAGGCCAGCGTGCTGGACATGACCCAGGCGTACGCGACCCTCGCCGACCACGGCCGACGCACCCCGTACACCTTCCTGGAGAAGATCTCCAAGGACGGCGAGGACCTCCACCTCCCCGACCGCACCCCGACCCAGGCCGTCAGCCGGGAGGCCGCCGACACGACCACGTCCATGCTGGTCAGCGTCGTGGACAACGGCACGGGCACGGCGGCCCTGGCGGCCGGCCATCCGGCCGCCGGCAAGACCGGCACCGCCGAACAGGACCGCTCGGCGTGGTTCGCGGCGTACACCCCGGACCTGGTCACGGTGGTGGCGATGATGGGCCAGGACCCGGACACGGGCACGCTCCAGCCGCTCTACGGGGCGCTCGGCGAGGCCCGCATCGGGGGCGGCGGCTACCCCGCGCGGATCTGGGCGGCGTATACGAAGGCGGCCCTGGAGGCCACCGACCCGGTGGACTTCGACCTGGAGCTGCAGCCCGGGGCGGCCCAGCCCCCGCCGCCGGTCGGGCCCGCCACCCCGCAGCAGCCGGAGGGCACCGGCCGGCCGCCCGCCGAGCGGCCCACCCCGCCGACGGGCGGCCAGACGCAGGACGGCAGCACCCAGGGCGGCCGGGCCGACGGCGGCCAGAGCCAGGGCGGCCGGACCGACGGGGGTCAGGGCCAGGGCGGTCAGGACAACGGGGGCCAGGGCCAGGGCGGCCAGACGCAGGGCGGACAGACGAACGGCGGCCAGACGAACGGAGGCCAGACCACCGGTGGTGACACCACGGGCGGTCAGACCACCGGCGGTGACACGACCGGGGGCCAGACCACCGGGGGCCAGACCACCGGCGGCCAGACCACCGGCGGCGAGACCCAGGGCGGCATCACCCGCAACCGCCGCCCCTCGGCGGACCTCCTGGAGTGAGCGGTGGTCAGTGACCCGAGGTGGCCTTGAGCCCCACCACGGCCACCAGCAGCAGACAGATGAAGAAGATCCGGGCGGCGGTGACGGGCTCCCCCAGCACCGCCATCCCGAGCACGGCCGCCCCGGCCGCGCCGATGCCCACCCAGACGCCGTACGCCGTACCGATCGGCAGGGTCTTGGCGGCGTAGGACAGCAGCACCATGCTGGCGACGATGCCGGCGCCGGTGAAGACGGACGGCCAGAGCCGCGTGAAGCCCTCGGTGAACTTCATGCCGATCGACCAGCCGACCTCGAGCAGACCGGCGACGAGAAGAAGAACCCATGCCATGACCAGGCACCTCCGGGACGAGACGAGAATGGAAAGGAAGTGCGTCGTCTTTGCGTCCTGCAACCCGGTACGGCGCGTCTCGTCGGGGTTCCCCTCCACCGTAGCAAAGGGCAGCACGAAGGGCCGGTGACAACGGTCACCGGCCCTCGAAGGTCAGGCCCGCCCGGCTCTCAGAGGTACAGCCCGGTGGAGTCCTTGGACCCCTCCAGCCGCTCCGCGGCCACGGCGTGCAGGTCCCGCTCGCGCATCAGCACGTACGTCGCCCCGCGCACCTCCACCTCGGCCCGGTCCTCCGGGTCGTACAGGACCCGGTCGCCGGGCTCCACGCTGCGCACGTTCTGGCCGACCGCGACCACCTCGGCCCAGGCGAGCCGCTTGCCCACCGCGGCGGTGGCCGGGATCAGGATGCCGCCGCCCGAGCGCCGCTCGCCCTCGGGCAGGTCGGACTTCACGAGCACGCGGTCGTGCAGCATGCGGATGGGCAGCTTGTCGTGGGTGGTGTTCTCGCTCACGCCCCGAACCTACCTGCCGCCGCGCGCCCGGTACCCCGGCGGGTCCTCACCGCTTGCGTCGCGCCGAGGCCACCAGCAGGCCGACCACGCCCACGGCGAGGAGCACGACGGGCACGATGCGCTCCGGGCGCGGGGCGCCGTCCTGGTGGCGCAGGCCGTCCTTCACGTCGGTGACGAGCCGGTTGACGGCCACGAAGGCCCGCCCGGCGGTGTGGTCCACCGCGCTCGCCGCCTTCGCCTTCGCGTCCCCGATGATCGTCTTCGGGTGCATGCGCACGCCGATCTCGTCGAGCGTCTCGGCGAGCTGCTCGCGGCGGCGGACGATGTCCGCCTCGATCTGTGCGGGGGTCCTGGCTTCCGGCACCGCGCTGCCTCCGTCGTCGTGTCGTGCTCGTGGTCGCATGGGGCGTAGTCCGCCATGAACAGTCTGTCAGCTTAGTCTCGTGGCGTACCGTTCCCCTCCCGAGGAGAAGACCTACCGATGAGCGAGCGACTCCAGCCGGGCGACACCGCCCCCGCCTTCACCCTGCCCGACGCGGACGGCAACGAGGTCTCGCTGGCCGCCCACAAGGGCCGCAAGGTGATCGTCTACTTCTACCCGGCCGCCCTGACGCCGGGCTGCACGAAGCAGGCCTGCGACTTCACCGACAACCTCAGCCTCCTCGCGGACGCCGGCTACGACGTCATCGGCGTCTCCCCGGACAAGCCGGAGAAGCTCGCGAAGTTCCGCGAGCAGGAGCACCTGTCGGTCACCCTGGTCGGCGACCCCGCCAAGGAGACCCTGACGGCGTACGGCGCCTTCGGCGAGAAGAAGCTGTACGGCAAGACGGTCACCGGGGTCATCCGCTCCACGGTGGTCGTCGACGAGGACGGCAAGGTCGAGCACGCCTTCTACAACGTCAAGGCCACCGGCCACGTAGCCAAGATCATCAAGGACCTCGGCATCTGATCCCGCCACCGCCACCGCCGCGACGGCAGCCGCCCGTAGAATGTCGGCAGCCCGAACGGACGCGATGTCCTATTCAGGCGCAATGTCGCGGTTGTGGTGGAATTGGCAGTCACGCTGGGTTTAGGTCCCAGTGGGGTAAAACCCGTGGGGGTTCGAGTCCCCCCAACCGCACGTCGCATCCCGAAGGCCCCGCACGCGGTCGCGTGCGGGGCCTTCGGGATGTCCGGCGGGGTTCAGCCGAGGAGTTCGCGGACCACCGGGATGAGGGCGCGGAAGGCCTGGCCGCGGTGGGAGATGGCGTTCTTCTCCGCCGCCGAGAGCTCCGCGCAGGTGCGGGATTCGCCCAGGGGCTGGAGGAGCGGGTCGTAGCCGAAGCCGCCGGTGCCCGCGGGGGCGTGGCGCAGGGTGCCCAGGAGGCGGCCCTCGACGACGCGTTCGGTGCCGTCCGGCAGGGCCAGGGCGGCCGCGCAGAAGAAGTGGGCGGCGCGGTGTTCGTCGGCGATGTCCCCGAGCTGGGCGAGCAGCAGGTCGAGGTTGGCCTGGTCGTCGCCGTGGGTGCCGGCCCAGCGGGCGGAGAAGATGCCGGGGGCGCCGTTCATGACGTCCACGCAGAGCCCCGAGTCGTCGGCGACGGCCGGCAGGCCCGTGGCCCGGGCCAGGGCGTGGGCCTTGAGCAGGGCGTTCTCGGCGAAGGTGACGCCGGTTTCCTTCACGTCCGGGATTTCCGGGTACGCGTCGGCCCCGACCAGCTCGAAGGGGAGGCCGGCGGCGGAGAGGATCGCGTGGAGTTCCGTGACCTTGCCGGGGTTGCGGGTGGCCAGGATCAGACGGCGCGGCGCGGCGGAGGCGGAGGGCGTGGAGGGGGTGGAAGTCATGGCTCCCATTATTTCGGCTCCGCCCGGCCCGCCCGCACCCGGCCCTCGTCGGCCCGGGCCCGTCAGCCCGGGGTGCAGACCTTGGAGATCTCCTTGGCGGCGTCCGCGACGGGCTGGACGTCGGGGGTGGCGTCGCCGTTCTCGACGGACGTGCGGACGTTCTTCACGGCGGTGCTCATGGAGTCGACGGCCTTGGAGAGGTCGGCGTTGCCGGTCGAGTCCTTGATCTGCTTGAGGTTCGTCTCGATCTGGTTGAGCGCGTTCTGCGTGTCCTGGACGCTGTTCCCGGCCTGGGAGACGGCCTGCTGGAGCTGGTCCACGCTGTTGGCTATGGCGACGGCCGTGTTGGCGCAGTCCATCGCGGTGGAGATCGCGTCGCAGGAGGCCAGCGCCGGAACGGCGAGTACGGCCGTCAGGGCGACGGCGGCAAGGCGGTGCTTCGGCTTCATTCGGGTCCCCCCGGGCTCGGATGTGTGGACGGGCGCACGGATTCGACTCCGTGCGCCCGTACCGGCGTAGACGCGCGCCCGCGTCCGGCGGTTGCTACGGGGCCTGCAGCTCCAGGGCCCCGAGCTGGAGGGCCTCCAGGTCGGCGCAGCCGCCGGCGGCGAGGTCGAGGAGCGCGTTGAGTTCCTTGCGGTCGAAGGGCTCGCCCTCGGCGGTGCCCTGGACCTCGACGAAGCGGCCGTCGCCGGTGCAGACGACGTTCATGTCGGTCTCGGCGCGGACGTCCTCCTCGTAGCAGAGGTCGAGGAGGGGTGCGCCGTCGACGATGCCGACGCTGACGGCGGCGACGGTGCCGGTGAGCGGCTTGCGGCCGGCCTTGATCAGCTTCTTCTTCTGGCCCCAGGCGACGGCGTCCGCGAGGGCGACGTACGCGCCGGTGATGGCGGCGGTGCGGGTGCCGCCGTCGGCCTGGAGGACGTCGCAGTCCAGGACGATGGTGTTCTCGCCGAGGGCCTTGTAGTCGATGACGGCGCGCAGCGAGCGGCCGATCAGGCGGGAGATCTCGTGGGTGCGGCCGCCGATCTTGCCGCGGACGGATTCACGGTCGCCGCGGGTGTTGGTGGAGCGCGGCAGCATCGAGTACTCGGAGGTGACCCAGCCTTCGCCGCTGCCCTTGCGCCAGCGCGGGACGCCTTCGGTGAAGGAGGCGGTGCAGAAGACCTTGGTGTCGCCGAAGGAGATGAGGACGGAGCCCTCGGCGTGCTTGCTCCATCCGCGTTCGATGGTGACCGGGCGGAGCTGTTCGGGCGTGCGGCCGTCGATGCGAGACATGGCTGTGAGCCTAGTCGGTGCGCGGGTACGGAAAGACCCCGTCCGGTGTGCCCGGTACGGGGTCTCCCTGGAGCCGGTCGAGCCGGTCGGGCCGGTGGCCCGGTCGGGGCTCAGCTCACATCATGTCTTCGATCTCGCCGGCGATCGGGTCGGCGTCGGTGCCGATGACGACCTGGATCGCGGTGCCCATCTTGACGACGCCGTGGGCGCCGGCGGCCTTGAGCGCGGCCTCGTCGACGAGGTCGGGGTTGGCGACCTCGGTGCGCAGGCGGGTGATGCAGCCCTCGACCTCTTCGATGTTGTCGATACCGCCGAGCCCGGCGACGATCTTCTCAGCCTTGGTGGCCATGCGTTTCTCCCTGGGTGTTACGAAGAACGAGTCTCGGCGGCCGTAACCATCGTCGTCCGCTTCGTCACGGTAGCTCACGGTTGGCCTATCTACGCGAGCACGAGCCCGGTAACTGCCGAAAGATGACCATCAGCAGCAGCCTGCCCGCCACTGGTCTACACCAGTGTGCCGCAAGTGTTGCGACTGCCAAAACGGGCCGGTCCAGGGAGGTCGCGATGAGCGCGAGCAGCGCCGCAGCAGTGCCGCGGAACCAGTGGTGGAACGGCTTGTTCCAGGGCCTGCAGAAGATGGGGCGCAGCCTGCAGCTGCCGATCGCCGTGCTGCCGGCGGCCGGCATCCTGAACCGGCTCGGCCAGCCCGACGTGTTCGGCAAGGACGGCCTGAACTGGACCGACGTCGCCAAGGTGATGGCCGGCGCGGGCGGAGCCCTGCTCGATCCGGACCTCGGGCTGCCGCTGCTGTTCTGCATCGGCGTCGCGATCGGCATGGCGAAGAAGGCCGACGGCTCGACGGCCCTGGCGGCCGTCGCGGGCTTCCTCGTCTACCGGGGCGTGCTGCACGCCTTCCCCAAGAGCTGCCCGGACGGCACGCGCAACATCGGCGGCGGATGCCTGGGCCCGGGCGACACCTTCGCCGGGTTCACGTACCAGAACCCGGGGGTGTTCGGCGGCATCGTCATGGGGCTGCTCGCGGCCTGGTTCTGGCAGCGCTACCACCGGGTGCGGCTGGTCGACTGGCTGGGCTTCTTCAACGGACGCCGGCTCGTCCCGATCATCATGTCCTTCGTCGCCATCGCCTTCGCCGCGCTGTGCCTGTGGGTCTGGCCGCCGGTCGGGGACGCGCTGGAGAGCTTCTCCGACTGGCTGATCGGGCTGGGCTCCTGGGGCGCCGGCATCTTCGGCGTCGCGAACCGGGCGCTGCTCGTGATCGGCCTGCACCAGTTCCTGAACGTGCCCATCTGGTTCCAGTTCGGATCGTTCACCACGCCGGACGGCAAGACGGTCCACGGCGACATCAACATGTTCCTGAACGGGGACCCGAACGCCGGCCTGTTCCTGTCCGGCTTCTTCCCGATCATGATGTTCGCCCTCCCGGCGGCGGCCCTGGCCATCACGCACTGCGCGAAGCCGCTGCGCCGCAAGGAGGTCGGGGGGCTGATGCTGTCGGTGGGCCTGACCTCGTTCGTCACGGGCATCACCGAGCCCCTGGAGTACTCGTTCCTGTTCGTGGCGCCGGCCCTGTACGCGGTGCACGCGGTGCTGACGGGCGTGTCGATGGCGGTGACGTGGGCGCTGGGCGTGCACGACGGCTTCAGCTTCTCGGCGGGCCTGATCGACTACGTGATCAACTGGAACCTGGCGACCAGACCGTGGCTGATCATCCCGATCGGGCTCGCCTTCGCGGTCGTCTACTACGCGGTCTTCCGGTTCGCGATCACGAAGTTCGACATCCCCACCCCGGGGCGGGAGTCGGACGAGGAGATCGCCGCGATGCAGGTGGAGAACACCAAGGCGTAGTCCATGGGACAATAACGGCACAAACCACGGCGGTTCAGGCCTTAAGCCTGGATGCCAAGGCCTTCGGACCCGGCGGGTCCGGGGGCCTTTGTCGTTGATGTCCGAATGTGTTTCCCGCCACGAAAATGACGGGTTCCTTACGCAGACCTCACCGTGCTACAACTGGTCTACACCACTTGGTGGTGTAGACCATGCGGGCTTGTCCGGCCCCAGGTCCCCCTTTCCGAGACGCCGCCACCCCCCTTTTTTCCTTGTCCCCAGGCAGCGCCTTGTCCACTGGAGGAACCCCATGTCCACAGCGACCGCTGCGGAAAAGAAGAAGGGCGCTGGCGTGATGGCCGTCATGCAGCGCATCGGCCGGAGCCTCATGCTCCCCGTTGCCGTGCTGCCGGCCGGCGCTCTGCTGCTCCGCCTCGGCGCGGACGACATGCTCGGCGACAAGGACGTCTTCCCGACCTTCATCGTCAAGATCGCCGGTTACATGGCCGCCGGTGGTGGCGCGATCCTCGACAACATGGCGCTGCTGTTCGCCGTCGGCATCGCGATCGGCTACGCGAAGAAGTCGGACGGCTCGACGGCCCTGGCCGCCGTCACCGGTTACCTGGTCTTCCAGAAGGTGCTCGCCACCTTCACCGACTCGAACCTGCCGAAGGTCGCCAAGGTCGTCGCGGGCAAGATCGTCGAAGTCGACGCCCCGGTCAACGCCGGCGTCCTCGGCGGCGTCGTGATGGGTCTCGTCACCGCCCTGCTCTACCAGAAGTTCTTCCGGACCAAGCTGCCGGACTGGGCGGGCTTCTTCGGCGGCCGCCGCCTCGTCCCGATCCTCTCGGCGCTCGCGGGTCTGCTCATCGGCATCGTCTTCGGTCTCATCTGGCCGGTCCTCGGCACCGGTCTGCACAACTTCGGTGAGTGGCTCGTCGGCTCCGGCTCCGTCGGCGCGGGCATCTTCGGTGTCGCCAACCGCGCGCTGATCCCGATCGGCATGCACCACCTGCTGAACTCCTTCCCGTGGTTCCAGGCCGGCTCCTTCGACACCCCCGACGGCGCCGTGCACGGCGACATCGCCCGCTTCCTGCACCACGACCCGACCGCCGGACAGTTCATGACCGGCTTCTTCCCGATCATGATGTTCGCCCTCCCGGCGGCCTGCCTCGCGATCGTCCACTGCGCCCGCCCCGAGCGCCGCAAGGTCGTCGGCGGCATGATGTTCTCGCTCGCGGCCACCGCGTTCGTCACCGGTGTGACCGAGCCCATCGAGTTCACCTTCATGTTCATCGCCCCGGTGCTCTACGCGATCCACGCGGTCCTCACCGGTGTCTCCCTCGCCCTCACCTGGGCCCTGGGCATGCGGGACGGCTTCGGCTTCTCCGCCGGCGCGGTCGACTTCCTGCTGAACCTCGGCATCGCGAACAACCCGTGGGGCCTGGCCGGCATCGGCCTCTGCTTCGCGGTGGTCTACTACTTCGTCTTCCGCTTCGCGATCACCAAGTGGAACCTGCCGACGCCGGGCCGCGAGTCCGACGAGGAGCTCGCCGAGCTCCAGAAGGCCGAGGCCAAGTAGGCCCCGCGCCCCACGGCACCGCACCGCGCACCCCGTGCGCACCGCGCACAGGAGCCCCCGCTCTCCCCGATGGGAGGGCGGGGGCTCCTGCCGTGCGGGGGAGGCCGCTCAGACCTCGTAGACGGCGCCCGGGTACGCGAGCTCGACCGGGCCGTCGTAGACCGCGCGGGCGTCCGCCAGGTTGCGCCCGGCGTCCGTCCACGGCGGGATGTGCGTCAGGACGAGCCGGCCGACGCCGCCGCCGCGCGCGTACTCGCCCGCCTCCCGGCCGTTCAGGTGGAGGTCGGGGACGTCCTCCTTGCCGTGCGTGAAGGACGCCTCGCACAGGAAGAGGTCGGCGCCCCGCGCCAGCGTCCCCAGCTCCGGGCAGACCCCCGTGTCCCCGGAGTACGCCAGCGTGCGGCCGCCGTGCTCGACGCGGATGCCGTACGACTCCACGGGGTGGCACACCTTCTCGGTGCGGACCGTGAAGGGGCCGATCTCGAAGGTGGCCGGCTTCAGGGTGCGGAACTCGAAGACCTCGCTCATGGAGCGCTCGTCGGGGACGTCCTCGTACGCGGTCGTCAGGCGCTTCTCGGTGCCCTCCGGGCCGTAGACGGGGAGCGTGCCGCAGCGGCCGCCCTCGTGGCGGTAGAAGCGGGCGACGAAGTAGGCGCACATGTCGATGCAGTGATCGGCGTGCAGATGGCTCAGGAAGATCGCGTCGAGGTCGTAGAGCCCGCAGTGGCGCTGGAGCGCGCCGAGGGAACCGTTGCCCATGTCGAGGAGCAGCCGGAAGCCGTCGGCCTCGACGAGGTAGCTCGAACATGCCGAATCCGCGGACGGGAACGACCCCGAACAGCCGACGACGGTGAGCTTCATGGAGCGTGAACCTCCGTGGACGGTCCGTGGACGGAATGCGGGCCGTGCGTGGGTCGAGCGTAAGGCGCGAAACCTCCGGTCGCTCCTCCGCGGCAGGCCGTTGTGGGGGGAATCACCTGCGCTGTCACCCAGGGGAGCGAAAGGGGGCACGGAGGTTGCCACGGCGGGCGACGTGGCGGCTGCCGTGCCGGGGCGCTCGGGCACGGCTACGGTCGGAGCATGGACACGTCCTGGTGGCCCGCCGTGCTGGCGGCGGTCGCCGTGGCCGTGGTGGTGCTGCTCCCCCGGCGGGCGACGCCGGTCCGGCGGCCGCCGGAGGGCCACCACGGGCCGGGACCGCCGCCGCCCGTGCGGGCCGGTGAGCTGTGGCGACTGGCCGACGGCCGGCCGTGCCTGGTGCTGGCCGTACGGGTGCACCGGGAGCGGGCGCGGGTCGCCTGGATCACCGGGAAGTACGACGACCGGCGGCCCGGGGTCATCCCGCTGCCGCCGGGGGTCGCGGGAACGCAGGGCCGCGGCGCCTTCCTGGAGGCGGACCGGCCGGAGGAGGTGTCGCTGTGGGAGTTCCGGAGCCGGACGGGCACGCTGGACCCCACGCTGTGGGACGGGGCCAGGGGGCTGGGGCTGGGGGGCGGGGCGTGATCCGGCTGCGGCGCGTCTACGATCCGCCCGAGCCGGGGGCGGACGGCGTACGGGTGCTCGTGGACCGGCTGTGGCCGCGCGGGCTGTCGAAGGCGGCGGCCGCGGTGGACGAGTGGCCCCGGGAGGTGACTCCGTCGGCGGAGCTGCGGCGGTGGTTCCACGCGGGTGGCTCCGCCGGGGAGTTCCGGCGGCGGTACGAGGCGGAGCTGGCGGGGCCGGGGGCGGTGGCGGAGCTGGAGCGGCTGCGGGGGCTGGCGGCGGCGGGGCCGCTGACGCTCCTCACGGCGGTGCGTGAGCCGGCCTCGGGCCACGCCGCGATCCTGGCGGAGCTCCTGACCGGGGCGTGACGCCCCCGCCCGGGCGGACCGGGGCCGCTCCCGGGCGCGGATGCCGCGGGTGGGGCGCCGCTGCGCGGGCCGTCCCCCACCCGCCCTTCCACCGTTCCCGCCTCCGACGCGGGCGCGGCTCACCGCACGGCGCTCCGCGCCCGCGCCCCAAACGCCGGTGGGGCTTGAGGGGGCGGCGCGGCTGGGCGGGTCAGGCCCAGAGCTGGCCCTGGAGGACTTCGATGGCTTCCTCCGTCGTCGCGGCCGTGTAGACGCCGGTCGACAGGTACTTCCAGCCGCCGTCGGCCACCACGAAGGCGATGTCCGCGCTCTCGCCGGCGGCCACCGCCTTGCGGCCCACGCCGATCGCCGCGTGCAGGGCCGCGCCGGTGGAGACGCCCGCGAAGATGCCCTCCTCGCGCAGCAGGTCCCGCGTGCGGGTCACCGCGTCCGCCGAGCCCACCGAGTAGCGGGTCGTGAGGACCGAGGCGTCGTACAGCTCGGGGACGAAGCCCTCGTCGAGGTTGCGCAGTCCGTAGACGAGGTCGTCGTAGCGGGGTTCCGCCGCGACGATCTTCACGCCCGGCACGTGCTCGCGCAGGTAGCGGCCGACGCCCATCAGGGTGCCCGTCGTGCCGAGGCCCGCCACGAAGTGGGTGATGGAGGGGAGGTCGGCGAGGATCTCCGGACCGGTCGTGGCGTAGTGGGCGCCCGCGTTGTCCGGGTTGCCGTACTGGTAGAGCATCACCCAGTCCGGGTGCTCGGCCGCCAGTTCCTTGGCCACCCGGACGGCGGTGTTCGAACCGCCCGCCGCCGGTGACGGGACGATTTCGGCTCCCCACATCGCGAGAAGGTCCCGGCGCTCCTGCGAGGTGTTCTCCGGCATGACGCACACGATCCGGTAGCCCTTGAGCTTCGCGGCCATGGCGAGCGAGATGCCCGTGTTGCCGGAGGTGGGTTCCAGGATGGTGCAGCCGGGGAAGAGGCGGCCGTCCTTCTCCGCCTGCTCGACCATGTGGAGCGCCGGGCGGTCCTTGATCGAGCCGGTCGGGTTGCGGTCTTCCAGCTTGGCCCAGATGCGGACGTCCGCCGAGGGCGAGAGCCTCGGCAGACGGACCAGCGGGGTGTTGCCGACCGCCGCGAGCGGGGAGTCGTATCGCATTACTTCGAGCCGCCGGCCACGGCCGGGAGGATGGTGACGCTGTCGCCGTCCTTGAGGGCGGTGGAGATGCCGTCGAGGAAGCGGACGTCCTCGTCGTTGAGGTAGACGTTCACGAAGCGGCGCAGCTGGCCGCCGTCGACGATGCGCTCCTCGATGCCCTTGTGGCGGGTCTCCAGGTCCTTGAACAGGTCGCCGAGCGTGGCGCCTTCACCGTTCACGGCCTTCTCGCCGTCGGTGTAGGTGCGGAGGATGGTGGGGATGCGGACCTCGATGGCCATGGCAGCGTGCTCCAGTGTCGGGAGGGCGTGAAGGAAGGTTCGGGCGCGCGGCTCTTGCGCCCCCGCGCGAGGGGCCGGTGTGCTCAGGCAGCGGGACAGATGGCGCTGGCGAGGCGGCACAGATCGACGTGCAGCCGCGCCACGAGCAGCAGCCTGCCGGGCGTCTCGATGCTCACGTCGTGGGAAACCATGCGGTCATGTTAACGATTCCCGGTCCCCCGTTTGGAGTGTGATCCCGCATCGTGGACCACAACTGCTCGCATACTGGTCAGTAGCTGGCTACGACCTGCACTTCTTCCTCCGTGATCACCCCGTCGACGATCCGGTACGAGCGGAACTGGAACTCCCCGAGGCCGTCCTGGTCCGCCGTGGAGACGAGTACGTAGTGCGCCCCGGGCTCGTTCGCGTACGTGAGGTCCGTGCGCGAGGGGTAGGCCTCGGTCGCCGTGTGCGAGTGGTAGACGATCACCGGCTCCTCGTCGCGGTCGTCCATCTCGCGGTAGAGCTTCAGCAGATCCTTCGAGTCGAACTCGTAGAACGTGGGCGAGCGGGCCGCGTTGAGCATCGGCACGAACCGCTCGGGGCGGCCGGTGCCCGCCGGGCCGGCCACGACGCCGCACGCCTCGTCGGGGTGGTCCTTGCGGGCGTGCTCGACGATCCGGTCGTACAGGTCCTGGGTGAGGGTCAGCATGAGCGACAGGATAAGCAGACGGGCCCTCCCGTACCGAGGAGCGGTACGGGAGGGCCCGCATGGTGGACAGGGGCCCCATGGGGGCGTGGTTCCCGGCCGTGGCAGGCGGCCGGGACTCACGGTCCGGGGGCTGCGGTCAGGCTTCCCGCGCGGCCTTGTCGCCCTGGTCGCCCCGGCCGGCCTCGACGGCCCCGTCGGCCTTCGCGGCCCGGTCGGCCTTGTTGAAGGCCGCGCCGCTCGGGTTGCGCTTCTTGAGCACCAGGTAGGAGACGCCCAGGATCAGGCCCCAGAGCGGGGCGCAGTACAGCGAGACGCGGGAGTCCTTGTCGACGCCCATCATCACGATGACCATGCCGATGAACAGCAGGGCGAACCAGCTCGTGTACGGGGCGCCGGGGGCGCGGAAGGGGGACTGCGGCAGCTCGCCGCGGTCGGCCTTGGCGCGGTAGCGGATCTGGCAGACCAGGATCATGATCCAGGCCCACATGCCGGAGATGGTGGCGAAGGAGACGACGTAGTCGAAGGCCTTGCCCGGGGCGACGTAGTTGATCCAGACGCCCACCAGCATCAGCGCGGCGGAGAAGGTGGTGCCGACGAGCGGGGTGCCGCTCTTGGTGAGCTTGGTGAAGAACTTCGGGCCCTGGCCGTTGAGCGCGAGGTCGCGCAGCATGCGGCCGGTGGAGTACATGCCCGAGTTGCAGGAGGACAGCGCGGCGGTCAGGACGACGAAGTTGACGATCGCGGCACCGACGCCGAGGCCCATCTTCTCGAAGGCCAGCACGAAGGGGCTCTCGCCGGCCTTGAAGTTCGACCACGGGATGACCGACATGATCATGATGAGCGCGCCGACGTAGAAGACGGCGATGCGCCACGGCACGGTGTTGATGGCCTTGGGCAGGGTCTTCGCGGGGTCCTTGGACTCGCCCGCGGTGACGCCGACCAGCTCGACGGCGAGGAAGGCGAACATCACGATCTGCAGGGTCATCAGCGTCTCGCCGATGCCGTTGGGGAAGAAGCCGCGGTCGCTCCACAGGTTGGAGACGGAGGCGGTGGCGGCGGCGTCGGAGAAGCCGATGGTGAGGATGCCGGCACAGATCAGGATCATGCCGACGATGGCCGTGACCTTGACCATCGAGAACCAGAACTCCAGCTCGCCGAAGAGCTTCACGGAGATCAGGTTCGCGGCGTAGAGGATGACGGTGAAGATCAGCGCGTACGCCCATTGCGGGAAGCTGTCGTTGGTCCAGTACGACATGTACTTGGCCGCCGCGGTCACCTCGGTGATGCCGGTGACCACCCAGAACAGCCAGTACGTCCAGCCGGTGGCGTAACCCCAGAACGGGCCCAGGAACTCGCGGGCGTAGTCCGAGAAGGAGCCGGAGACCGGGCGGTACATGAGCAGCTCGCCCAGGGCCCGCATGATGAAGAAGATGACCAGGCCGGCGATCGCGTAGGCCAGGATCAGGCTCGGTCCGGCCTTGGAGATCGCCTTGCCCGCGCCGAGGAACAGGCCGGTGCCGATGGCGCCGCCGATCGCGATCATCTGGATCTGGCGGGCCCCGAGCGCGCGGTGGTAGCCCTCGCCCTCGCCCTGAGCGCCCTCGTCGGGCGTCCTGTCGTGCTGTTCGACCTGTACGGAGGTCATGTCTGGTGCGCCTTTCTCCACGCCGGTCCGCGCCTTGACTGGCTGCGGATCGGGTCCTCGATCCCCCCGGATACGGATGGAGTTGCACGCCGGCGATCAGCCGGTTCAAGCGGGCCGGGGGACATGGGTGGCGTCCCGTCGGCGGTCGTGAAGATTTATCACGGGCTTACGGGTGATCGAGGGGTGCGCATGTGACGCGGGGCATAAAAAAATCGGGACATAGGTCCCGAAGGAGATCAGATCACCGCATCGCGGTGATCTGATCGTTATCCGGATTTGAGCGTCCGCTGAGCGAACGTTGGGTGGCTAGAGGGTCTCGATGAGCGTTTCCTGGAGTCCGCCGAGCCAGAGGTACGCCATCACCATCGGCTTGCGCGGATCGTCGTCCGGCAGCCGGAACAGCACGGCGCTCTCGTCGTCCTCGGTGATGTCGAGCCGGGCCGCGATGGTCAGCCGCAGGTCGTTCAGGGCGCCGAGCCAGCGCAGCCGCAGCTCGCCCGTCAGCTCCAGCTCCGCCGCCCCGTCGCCCGCCGGGGCCAGGGCGTCGAGGCTGCGCACGACGGCCAGCGCGTCCTCCCGCTTGCGGGTGCGCAGGTCGTTCTCGGTGAAGCGGCGGAATTCCGACGAGCGCGTGCGCAGCTCCTCCGGGTCGTCGCCGGGCCCCGCGCCGGGGCCCCCGTAGGCGTCGGGGAAGAGCCGAGCCAGGGCCGGGTCGGAGGGCGGTTCGGTGGGACCGTCGGAGGCGAACAGCACGGCCAGCGGGTCGGCGTCCGGCGCGGGCTCCGGCTCGCCCGGGCCGATCAGCTCCAGCAGCTGCACGGCGAGGGAGCGCAGGATGGAGACCTCGATCCCGTCCAGCTCGGCCGTCGCGCCGTCGGCGCCCTTCAGGGGCTCGAAGACGCCGCCCATCAGAAGCGGTCCTGCGAGAGGGTCGCCCAGAGCCCGTAGCCGTGCATGGCCTGCACGTCGCGCTCCATCTCCTCGCGGGTGCCGCTGGAGACGACCGCCCGGCCCTTGTGGTGGACGTCCATCATCAGCTTCGTCGCCTTGTCCTTGGGGTAGCCGAAGTACGCCTGGAACACGTACGTCACGTAGCTCATGAGGTTGACCGGGTCGTTGTGCACCAGGGTCACCCACGGGACGTCGGGTTCGGGGACCGCGAAGGTCTCTTCGGCCGATTCGGTGCGTTCGATCTCAATGGGAGCAACACTCACTCGTCCCATGCTGCCACTGCGGGGGGCCCGTCGCACAAACGGGCCCCCACATCTCGTCAGTTTGACGAGATGTGCGCTAGCATCCGTGACATGAACCCTGCGGACCTGGGCCTGCCGGTGGACGTGCCGTCGACAGCGCTCTTCACGGACCATTACGAGCTCACGATGCTGCAGGCCGCCCTGGCCAACGGCACCGCCGACCGACGCTCGGTCTTCGAGGTCTTCACCCGGCGGCTGCCCGAGGGACGGCGCTACGGGGTCGTCGCGGGGACCGGCCGCGTGCTCGACGCGGTGGAGAACTTCCGCTTCGACGGCGCGGTGCTGGAGTTCCTGCGCGAGCGGGCCGTCGTCGACATGCGCACGCTGGACTGGCTCTCGTCGTACCGCTTCTCGGGTGACATCTGGGGCTACCCGGAGGGGGAGGTCTACTTCCCGGGCTCGCCCGTGCTGCGGGTCGAGGGCAGCTTCGCCGAGTGCGTGCTGCTGGAGACGGTGATCCTGTCGATCCTCAACCACGACTCCGCCATCGCGGCCGCCGCCTCCCGGATGGCCTCCGCCGCCGGCGGGCGCCCGCTGATCGAGATGGGGGCCCGGCGCACCCACGAGCTGGCCGCCGTCGCCTCGGCGCGGGCCGCGTACGTGGGCGGCTTCACCTCCACCTCCGACCTCGCGGCCGGCTTCCGGTACGGGATCCCGACGGTCGGCACCAGCGCGCACGCCTTCACCCTGGTGCACGACACCGAGCGGGACGCCTTCACCGCGCAGGTGGCCTCCCTGGGCCGGGGAACCACCCTCCTGGTGGACACCTACGACGTGGCCGAGGCGGTGCGCACCGCCGTGGAGGTGGCCGGCACCGACCTGGGCGCGGTCCGGATCGACTCCGGGGACCTGCTGCTGGTCGCCCACCGGGTGCGCCAGCAGCTGGACGAGCTGGGCGCGGTCAACACCCGGATCGTGGTCACCTCGGACCTGGACGAGTACGCCATCGCCTCGCTGGCGGCGGCGCCGGTGGACGCGTACGGGGTGGGCACCCAGCTGGTGACGGGCAGCGGGCACCCGACGTGCTCGATGGTCTACAAGCTGGTCGCGCGGGCCGTCTCGGCCGATCCGAAGGCGGCGCTGGCGCCGGTGGCGAAGAAGTCCTCGGGCGGCAAGACCTCCCTCGGCGGCCGCAAGTGGGCGGCCCGCCGGGTGGACGCGGACGGGACCGCCGAGGCGGAGGTCATCGGCACCGGCCCGGTGCCGGCCGCCCTGGCCGACCACCAGCTGCTGACCCAGCTCGTCAAGGCGGGCGAGGTGGTGGCCCGCGAGCCCCTGGAGGCGGCCCGCGACCGCCACCGCGCGGCCCGCGCCGCCCTGCCCCTGTCGGCGACGCAGCTCTCTCGCGGCGAGGCGGTCCTGCCGACGGAGTACGTGTAGGGAGGCGGACCGCGGGATCCGGGCGGCGGGCGCGCGGCCGGGGCCGCGGGTCCGGCCCCCCGTTTCGGGCAGGGGCGGGACGGGGGAAGAGCCCCCGCGGGGGCCCGCCGCCCACACCGCCGCACACCATCGAGCCGAAGGGCACCCGACATGCACCGCGCACTGATCGTCGTCGACGTACAGAACGACTTCTGCGAGGGCGGCAGCCTCGCCGTCACCGGCGGGGCCGACGTCGCCGCCGCGATCACCGAGCTGATCGGGCAGAGCACGGCCGGCTACCGGCACGTGGTCGCCACCCGCGACCACCACATCGACCCCGGTCCGCACTTCGCGCGCCCCCCGGCCGAGCCCGACTACGAGACCTCCTGGCCGGTGCACTGCGTCGCGGGGACCGAGGGCGTCGGCTTCCACCCGAACTTCGCGCCCGCCGTGGCGTCCGGGGCCGTCGCCGCCGTGTTCGACAAGGGGGCGTACGAGGCCGCGTACAGCGGTTTCGAGGGCGCCGACGAGAACGGCGCGGGGCTCACCGACTGGCTGCGCGCGCACGACGTGGACGAGGTCGACGTGGTCGGCATCGCCACCGACCACTGCGTGAAGGCCACCGCCCTGGACGCGGCCCGCGCGGGCTTCACCACCCGGGTCCTGCTGGACCTCACGGCCGCGGTGGCCGCCCGCACCACGGCGCGGGCCCTGGCGGACCTCACCGCGGCCGGGGTCACCCTGGTCGGCGACCGCCACCGGCCCTGAGACCGGGCGGACGGGCCCGCGGGGGGCCTAGGCGCCCCGCAGGAGGGCCCGGATCGGGTGCCAGAGCTCTGCCGCCCGGTCGGGGGCGCAGCGCCACAGGAGGCCGTCCGGATGGTGCAGGACGGCGGTGACCTCGTCGGGGGTCGGGGGCTGGGCGTTGCCGCGCAGGTACACCGCCCGCATGCCGAGGTTCCGCAGCCTGGTCAGGGCGCGGGCCCGGTTCGCGGCGTGCACCAGCACGCGGACGTTTCCGCCCTCGCCGGACGGCCGCGGCAGCGTCAGCGCGACCACCACGCTGCCGCCCGGCAGTCTGACGAAACCTCCACCTGGCATGATCTTCAGCTCCCCCGTCAATAAGAAAACTCGCACCCGCATCTAAACGCGATCGGCCGCCGCCCGCTAGAGGGCGACGGCCGATCATGCTTTGACCTGCGGTTTTGCTGACTACTTGGTGGCGGGGCCGACCTCGATCGTCATCTGGAGGCCGTCGTAGGTCTCCTTCGCGATCTTGATCTTGGTGTTGGTGTCAGTGACCTTCACCGAACCGGTCGGGTTCTCGTCGTAGTAGTACTTGCCCTTGTGGTCGTCGAAGGCCAGCTGGGCCGGCTTCGGCTTGAGGAAGAGCGCCTCGCCGTTCTTGTGCAGGGTGAACGCGTCCGTCGAGTAGGCGCTGAACGTCGCGTCGTACGGCTGGATCTTGTTGCGCAGCAGGGTGCCGTCCGACCACTTCATCGGCTTGGCGTTGGCGTCGACCGGCAGGATCAGACCGGAGCCCGGGTGCTGGCTGGTGTTGTTGTCCTTCTGGGAGGTGTCCCACAGCCAGATCAGCAGGCCGTCCTGGTACGGGTAGTGCTCGACCCAGCCCGGCTTGGTGTTGGAGAAGCCGAAGTTGTACGGGCCGACCTTGAGGGTCGAGTCGTACGAGACGTAACGGCGGTTCTCGGCCAGGTAGTACTGGTCGTACTCCTTGGTGAAGCCGGCGCCGACGCGGGAGAAGCCCTTGCCGGTCCAGCCGTTGTCACCGTTCTCCGCGCCGTCCGCGAAGACGGTCGCACCGTCCGCGGTCAGGTTGACGGCGTCGGCGGTGAAGCCCTTGCCGCCCGCGCCGCCGTCCGTCTGGTAGCGGAAGCGGAGGTCGACCTTCTTGCCCGCGTAGGCGTCCAGCGGGAAGTTGAGCGACTTCCAGGCGCCGGAGACACCGGTCAGGGACGGGCTGCCGGAGGCGTCGGCCGGGATGGCCGCGCCGTCGGCGGTGCCCGCCAGCGCCGTCCAGGTGGCGCCGCCGTCCGTCGACACCTCGGTGTAGAGGAAGTCGTAGTCCGCCTCGATGTCCCACCAGCCCTTGAGGGACAGGGCGGCGGACTTCTTGCCCGTCAGGTCGACGGAGCGGGTGAGGGTGTTCTTGAGGTCGTCACCCATGTTGCTCCACCACTGCGAGGAGCCCTCGGCGGGAGCGACGATGTCGGTGGTGACCTTCTTCTTCGGCAGCTCGACGACCAGCGCCTGCTTGTCGGAGGTGTTGTACGCCGACACGCCCAGCTTGTGGGTGGACTTCGTCGCGGCCTTGGCCTTGTCGTAGTTCAGCCAGCCCAGCTGCAGCTTGTCCCAGGCGGTCATGTCGCCCGGGAGGTTGCCTATGGACTCCTTGCCGTCGCCGAGCCAGGAGCCCGCCGACATCAGGGACCAGAAGCCGACGGAGTTGTCGCCGCCGCCGGAGGTGTCGTAGAGGTCCGGCAGACCGAGGTCGTGGCCGTACTCGTGCGCGAAGACGCCGAGGCCGCCGTTCTCCGGCTGCATCGTGTAGTCGCCGACCCAGATGCCGGTGTTGCCGATCTGGGTACCGCCGGCCTTGTTGTTCGCCGGGCCGGTCTTGCCGACGTCGGTGCCGTACGCGTACCAGCGGTGCGCCCACAGGGCGCTGGTGCCCTGCACGCCGCCGCCGGCCGACTCGTCCTCGCCCGCGTGGACGATCTGGAAGTGGTCGATGTAGCCGTCGGGCTCGTTGAAGTTGCCGTCGCCGTCGAAGTCGTTGCGGTCCCACTGGTCGTACTGCGCCAGCTGGGCCTTGATCTGCTCGTCGGTCTTGCCGGCCTTCTTCTGGGCCTCCGTCCACGCGGTGACGCCGTCACGGACGGTGTCCCACACGTTGGAGCAGTTGGTCTGGCCGCAGTAGTTCGAGCCGTAACGGCCCTCGTTGTACGGGATCTTGACCCAGTCGGCGACCTCGCCGTCGACCGAGTAACGGCCCGAGGAGGTCTTCTCGTAGTAGGTCTTCAGCGAGTCCTTGCCCTTGCCGGTACCGAAGTACAGGTCCTGGAAGTGCTCGCGGCTGAAGTCCTTCTGCCAGGCCGTGCTGTTGTTGTCCGCGCGGTTCGGCTGCGCGATCTGGTTGTGCAGCGGGCCGGGCGTGCCGCCGTACTTCGGCACGGGCGGCTTCGGGCCGTCGGGGCCGTCCGGGTCGAACATGGTCGAGTTGTCGACCTGGTCGCCGAACTCGACGAGGATCGTGAAGATCTTGTCGGTCTTCTCGCGGCCCAGCTCGACGTACTTCTTCTCGTCGAGCTTCACGACCTTCGAGGCGCCGCGCTGCTCGACGTCCTTCTTGCCGGTGAGCACCTGCTCCAGAGCGGCCTTGCGCTCCTTGGCGGCCTGCTCGCTGAACGGGCCCTTGAGGTTGTGCTCGACGACGTTGGCAGGAGCGGTCGGGTCCTGCCGGTCGGAAGCGGAGACCCCGGGGCCCTTGTCGTCCGCCTGGGCGGCGGTGACTGCGAAGAAGGTGGCGCTGGTCGCGCAGGCGGCCATGGTCACACCGATGGCCAGGGTGCGCAGGGTGCGTCGTCTGACGGAGTTGCCGGTCACTTGATGTCGTTCCCCTCCCGCGGCCGCAACGTGGGTCGGAACTTCTCCAAGGGAGCGGGGGGTTCCGCGCGGCGCGCGTCTCAAGTGACGACATTTGACCGGAGAGTCGAAAGAAAAGACAGACCTTGACTTGTTCCTTACAACTGCACTATGCGGGCAGGCAGTTCCGGTATACGGACGTTCTCCCGCCATAGGGGGCCATCCCGGGCGAAGGGACCCGCCACGGGCGCGCACCGCGTGATCCCGTGCGCCCCCCGTGCTCCGCCGCCGTGGGTAAGGCCACGCTTACTCCTGGCGCGGCTCGGGCATCCCGTCCTAGAGTCACTTGACGCGCGACCAGTTGAGCCGACTCCCCCTCCCCGCCTTGAGGACGGAACACGCCATGCCGCGTCCGACTGCCGCACAGATCGCCTACGGGTCCGCCACCGTCATCGTGTCGACGATCGCCATGCTGCTGCTCTCGCAGACGAGCACGGGACTCGGGGTCGCGGTCATCTCCGCGGCCGCGCTGGCCCTGGGGCTGCTGGTCGCCCTCACCGTGCCGCTCCCCCGACGCCGCGGCCGCCACGCCGCCGGGCGCACCGGGACCGGCCGCGCCTCCGCCGCCACGGAGGCCACCGCCGCGGGGGCCGCCACCCCCGCCGCCGGCGCCCACCCGCGGGTGCCGGAGCCGCGAACGGCCCCGGCCGAGCACCCCGTTCACCACTGAGCCGACCGGACCCACCCGGCCCGAACGCCACAGCGGGCGGCCGCCCCCGGAGGGACGGCCGCCCGCGCGTGCACGCGTAACCGGTCAGGGGGCCTTGACCACCACCGTCTTGGCCACCTTGTCGTGCAGGCCCTGCTTGTACGGTTTGTCGATCAGCATGGACACGATCAGCGCGAGCGGCCACAGGCAGAAGCAGCACACCAGCGTCGGGATCCAGAGCACCGCGGCCCGGGTCAGCGAGGCGTTGGACGGGGGGATGCTGCCGTCGTTGAGCATCGCGACGCGCAGGCCCATGGCCTTCTTGCCGACCGTCTGGCCGTTGCGCTTGGTGAGCCACCAGTCGTAGCCGACGTACGCGATGATCGAGATCAGCGTCCACACGAGACCGGAGCCGTTGTACGACTTCGTGATGACCTCGCTGACGTCCTCGCCCTTGTCGGTGTCGACCACGTACCGCTTGGTGCCGAACGGCAGCTGGATGAGGAACAGCGGGATCCCGACGATCAGCAGGTCGATGATCCGGGCCCCGAGCCGTCTGCCGAAGTCCGCGAGCGGGGGCATCCCGGCCAGCGGGTCGGGCATGCCGTAGCCGCCGCCACCACCGTCGTACGGGCCACCGCCGCCGCCGTACGGCGGCGGGGGCGGGGGGTATCCGCCGCCGCCGGGGGGCGGGGGCGGAGGGTAGCCGCCACCACCGCCGCCGGGGGGCGGGGGCGGCGGGGGATAGCCACCGTCACCGGGAGGCGGCGAGCCGTACGGCGAACCGCCCGACGGGGGCGTCGGCCCCTGGGGCTTCTTGAGGAACGGGTCGTCCTCGGGCTGCCGGCCCGGCGGCGGCTGGTCGGTACTCATGGCCCGAGTCGAACCCGGGCCCGGGGACCACGCAACGGGACGGCGTCCGTTCGGGGGAGGGCCTCCCCCGCGCGGCGGCCCGGGCGGCGCGGGCCGGGCACGATCCGCGAGAGACGGCCTACCGGGCCACGTACGTGCCGGCGGCGCGGTCGTGCCAGCCGCGGCGGCGGGGGCGGTCCAGCAGGCACCAGAGGCTGCCCGGCAGGCCGAGCAGGGCGTACACGAGCCAGCGGCGCAGGGCGGCGCCGAAGGAGGGCGGGCGCAGGGTGGACGCGGACAGGACGCGGACGCCGAGCAGCTTCTTGCCCGGGGTCCGGCCCCAACGGGCCGTGGGCAGCGCCTCGTAGAACACCCCGAAGAGCAGGACGGCGGCCAGGACCACGCCGAGGTAGCCGGCGGTGGTGGCGTCGAGCAGCCACACGGTGGTGCTGCGGCCGCCGGCCCGGGCCAGGTCCACCTTGGCCTCCACGTGGGCCGTCGCCCGCGGTACGAGGGGCAGCGCGACGGCGGTCGCGACGGCGCCGGACACGAGCGAGTCCAGGACGCGGGCCAGCACCCGGCGGACGAGCCCGGCGGGCCGTACGGCGCGCTCCGCCATCCGCTCGAACACGGCGCGGGCCGGCTCCGCCGGGGGCACGGGCCGGGCGGCGTCCGCGCGGGCCCCGGACGGCGCGGGGTGCCCGGTCGGGGCCGGCGGCACCGCGGCGCGGCGGGCGGGGGCGACGGGGGCCCGGTCGCGGGGCCCGGACTCGGCGCGGGCGACGGGGGCGGGGGCGTGCGCGTCGAGCGCGGCGGGGCGGGCCGGCCGGGCCGGGCCGCGCACGTCGAGCGGGTCGAGCTCGCCGAACGCGCCGAGCTCACCGAACGCGTCGAGCGCGTCGAACGCCGACGGGGCCGCCCCGCGGACCTCGGACGGGGGCGGGCCGGCCGGGGCGTGGGCCTCCGGTGTGACGGCGGGGGCGGGGGCGACGGCGGGGGCGACGGCTTCCGGCCAACTGGAGGTGAGGCCCGAGGTGCCCGCCCCGGGGGCGTCGGGCCAGGCGGGCGGGCGGGCCGACAGGATGCCGACGCTCTCCGCCGCGGCCTGTACCGGCATCCGCCGGGCCGGTCCCGGCGCGGCGGCGGCCGTGGCGGCCGCGTGCCGGGCCAGGGAGATCCCGGCGCCCCGGGGCTCCGGCTCCGCCGGGCCGCCCCAGGAGACCCGGACGTCTCGGGGTCCGCCGAAGCCCGCCTGGTGCGCGGGGTCCGCCTGCCAGCCCGCCGCCCCGTCGCCCGACGCGGGGTCCGCGGCGGGCGCCCGCCCCGCAGCCCCGCCGCCCGGCCCGGGGGCGGTATCCGGCCACCCCGGCGCACCGCGCTCCGCCCCGCCGCCCGGCGGCACCGGCACCGGCACCGGCACCGGCACCGGCCGCGGACCGGCCGGCTCCGGCAGGGCCTCCGTCGCGGAGGTCTCGTCCAGGAACACCGGACCCGTTTCCTCCGCGGGAGCGGCGGCCGGCCCGGCGGGGCGGCTCGTCCCCGGAACCCAGGCCGCGCCGTTCCAGTACCGGACGAAGCCGGGGATGGACGGATCGGGGTAGTAACCCTCGCGGGCAGCGTGCTCGCCGTCACCAGGGGAGGCCGTCAATGTCCCCAACTCCGATCGTGGCTTGAGGCTTGTGCAGGGGAGGACCCAAGGGGAGGACCATAGCCAAGAACCCCCTCCCGACAGGTCCGGTAACGGGAGATTCCAAGCCTTCGGGCGAACCTCACCCCACCCGACCCTTTTCGGTCAGCCGAAAGATTCAGGCCAATCTCGGCTCCGATGCCGGAAGTCGCGTCATACCCGGCCCCCTCCGCGCTCCCTCCGGGTGCGGGATCCGCTCCGGTCCCGCACCCGCGAGCGCATCCACCGAAGTGAGGCCGTCGTGAACCAGCCCGTCATCGAACGCGAACTGGAACTCAAGCTGGTCCTGTCCCCCGAGCGCAGCGTCTGCGTCCCCGCCAAGCTGCTCTACCTCACCGACGACCCGTACGCCGTGCACATCACCTTCCACACCGGCTCCAGCACCCCGGTCAACTGGACGTTCGCCCGCGAACTGCTCGTCGAGGGGGTGTTCCGTCCCTGCGGGCACGGAGACGTCCGGATCTGGCCCACGAAGATCGACAACCGGGCCGTCCTGTGCATGGCCCTCAGCTCCCCCGACGGCGACGCCCTCCTGGAGGCCCCGGCCGGGCTGGTGTCGGCCTGGCTGGAACGGACGCTGCGCGCGGTCCCGCCCGGGACGGAGGCGGACCGGCTCGGCCTGGACGCCGCCCTGGCCGAACTGCTCGCCCCGACCCCGGCGGCCGACGACCTGTGGCTGCGCGACCCCTGGCCCTCGGACGAGTCGGCGGACGGCGACCTCTGATGCCCGCGGGCTCAGAAGAGCTTGCCGGGGTTCAGCAGCCCGAGCGGGTCGAAGGCCCGCTTCACCTCGCGCTGCACCTCCACCCCCACCGGTCCCAGTTCCCGCGCGAGCCACTCCTTCTTCAGCACCCCGACCCCGTGCTCCCCGGTGATCGTCCCGCCGAGCTCCAGACCGAGCGCCATGATCGCGTCGAAGGACTCCCTGGCCCGCCGCGCCTCGTCCTCGTCGGCGGGGTCGAAGCAGACCACCGGGTGGGTGTTGCCGTCGCCCGCGTGCGCGCAGACGCCGATGAGCAGGCCGTACGTCCGGGCGATGGCCGCCGTCCCGTCGAGCATCTCGGCGAGCCTGGACCGGGGCACGCACACGTCGTCGATCATCGTCGCGGGGCGCAGCGCCTCCAGGGCGGTCAGCGACATCCGGCGGGCCTGGAGCAGCAGTTCCGACTCCGCCGCGTCCTCGGCGGGCACGACGGCGGTGGCCCCGGAGGCCGTGCACAGCGCGCCGACGGCCGCGAGCCCGTCGGCGGCGTCCGGGGTGTCGAAGGCGGCCAGCAGCAGCGCCTCGGTGCTCTCGGGCAGCCCCATCCGGCCGAGCGCGTTGACGGCGCGGACCGTCGTACGGTCCATCAGCTCCAGCAGCGAGGGCGCGAGCCCTGCCTCCATGACGGCGCAGACGGCCGCGCAGGCGGCCGCGACGGACGGGAACTCGGCGGCCAGCGCCAGCTGCCGGGGCGGCGCCGGACGCAGCGCGAGGACGGCCCCGACCACCACGCCCAGACTGCCCTCCGAACCCACGAAGAGCCGGGTGAGGTCATATCCGGCGACCCCCTTGGCGGTGCGCCGCCCGGTGCGCAGCAGCCGCCCGTCGGCGAGGACCACGTCGAGGCCGAGCACGTACTCGGCGGTGACCCCGTACTTGACGCAGCACAGGCCGCCCGAGGCGGTGCCGATGTTCCCGCCGATGGTGCACTGCTCCCAGCTGGAGGGGTCGGGCGGGTAGTACAGGCCCTGTTCGGCGACGGCCCGGGACAGGACCGCGTTGACCACGCCCGGCTCGACGACGGCGATCCGGTCGACGGCGGAGACCTCCAGGATCCGGTCCATCTTGAGGAGGGAGAGCACGATGCAGCCGTCGGAGGCGTTGGCGGCGCCCGACAGGCCCGTACGGGCGCCCTGCGGGACGACCGGGACCCGTAGGGCGGTCGCGGTGCGCATCACGTGCCGCACCTGTTCCACGGTGCGCGGCAGGACGACGACGGCGGGTGTCCCGGCGGCGCAGAAGCTGGCCATGTCGGTGGCGTAGGAGGCGGTGACCTGGGGGTCGGTCAGCAGGGCCTCGGGCGGGAGCCCCTCGCGCAGGGCCGCCAGGAGCCGCGCGGAATGCTCCTCGGAGAGGCCGCCGGAGAGCCGCTCCGCGGAGGGCGCCACCGGCGGCGGGCCGGGGGCCGGCTCGGGAATCCGTACCGAAAGATCGTCGTCCATGGGGTCAGCGTGGCAGCCGGGGCCATCGGTGTGAACACGGCCGCGACCGGCTTCGGACACCTCGGGTAACTCTTCATATTGACGCACAGTGAGCGCATGGACGGATTCGACGAGCAATCGCGGCAGCCCGCGCCGCCCGTGACCTTCACCGGCCGCAAGACGGTCGTGGCGGCCGCGGTGACGGTGGTCCTGATCGCCGGGGCCCTGCTGATCCGCCCGGCCCGCACGGGCGACGACGCGCGTCCCCCGGGGCCGGGCGAACGCGCCGCGGCGGCGGTCGGCATGGGCGCCCCGGCGGCGGCGGTGGACCTGAAGGCACTGGTGGCGGACCGGGAGAAGTGGGTCGCCGCGCACGCCGACGACGACGCTTCGTGGGCGGTGCTCGGCTCCGCGTACCTGGAACAGGCCCGGCGGACGGCCGATTCGGCCTGGTTCCCGAAGGCGGAGAAGGCCCTGAAGCGGTCCCTGGAGGTCCGCCCGGCGGAGAAGGGCAACTTCGACGCGATGACGGGCATGGGCGCCCTCGCGAACGCCCGCCGGGACTTCGGGACGGCGAAGAAGTGGGGCGAGCTGGTGCGCGCCCAGGCGCCGAAGCGCTGGACGGCGTACCCGGTCCTCGTGGACGCGTACACGGGCCTGGGCTCCTACAAGGCCGCCCAGCAGGCGCTGGAGCGGCTCACCGAGCTCCGCGAGGGACTGCCCGCGCACCTCAGGGCCGCGCAGGTCTACCGGGACCGGGGCTGGCGCGAGGACGCGGTGCTCTCGCTGGAGGCCGCGGCGGGCGACGCGAAGGCCCCGGCGGAGAAGGCGTACGTGCTCCACCGGCTCGGCGAGCTGGCCTTCGAACGCGGCGACGCCGCCGAGGCCCTGCGCCAGCAGGAGGCCGCGCTGCGCACGGACCCGGGGCAGCCGGAGGCGCTCGGCGGCCGGGCCCGGGCGCTGGCCGCGCTGGGGCGGGGCGGGGAGGCCGTACGGGACTACCGGCTGGCGCTCGGGCGCACGCCGGTGCCGCGCCTGGCGCTGGAGCTCGGCGAGCTGCTGGACTCCCTGGGGCGGCCGGAGGAGGCCCGCGTCCAGTACCGCTCGCTGGCGGCGCAGGCGGCACGGGGCCCGTCCGCCGGGGTCAACGAGGCGGTGGTGCTGGGCCTGTTCGAGGCCGACCACGGCGATCCGCAGGCCGCCGTGAGCCGCCTGTCGGCGGAATGGGAGCGGACCAAGAGCGTGGAGGTGGCCGACGCCCTGGGCTGGGCCCTGCACCGGACCGGGGAGGACACGGCGGCCCTGGAGCACGCGAAGAAGGCCACCGAACTGGGGCTGCGCAGCGCCAGCTTCGCCTACCACCGGGCCGTGATCGAGCGGAGCCTGGGCGACGAGGCCGCGGCGCGGCGCCACCTCCAGGAGACGATGCGGACCAACCCGGGGTTCTCGCCGCTGCGGGGGCCGCTCGCGAAGGAGGCCCTGGCCTCGGTCGGCCAGCCCTCGGAGGGCGGCCCGGAGAACATGCAGCCGCGCACCCCGTGGGTAGCGCCCGAGCTGCCGAAGCCCAATCCGCCGAAGCCCGCCCCGGCGAAGCCGAAGGCCCCGGCGGCGAAACCGCAGCCGTCGCCCCCGGCCCGCTGACGGGCGCGCCGCGCCCGCGCCCGCGCGCGGACGCCCGCCTCCCCCGGACGGACGGCGTCCGGGGGAGGCGGGCGTCGCGGCGCGCGGCGGGCGCCGTGCGGACCGGCGGGGGTCCTACAGGTTGCCGCGCTTCTCCTGCTCGCGCTCGATGGCCTCGAACAGGGCCTTGAAGTTGCCCTTGCCGAAGCCCATGGAGCCGTGGCGCTCGATCATCTCGAAGAAGACGGTCGGCTTGTCCTGGACCGGCTTGGTGAAGATCTGGAGCAGGTAGCCGTCCTCGTCGCGGTCGACGAGGATCTTCAGCTCGCGCAGGATCTCGACGGGCACCCGGGTCTCGCCGGCCCACTCGCCGAGCGTGTCGTAGTACGAGTCGGGGGTGTCGAGGAACTGCACGCCCGCGGCGCGCATCGCGCGCACGGAGGCGACGATGTCGTTGGTGGCGAGCGCGATGTGCTGGACGCCCGCGCCGCCGTAGAACTCCAGGTACTCGTCGATCTGCGACTTCTTCTTCGCGACGGCCGGCTCGTTGATCGGGAACTTCACCTTGAGGGTGCCGTCCGCGACCACCTTGGACATCAGCGCCGAGTACTCGGTCGCGATGTCGTCGCCCACGAACTCCTTCATGTTCGTGAAGCCCATGACCTTGTTGTAGAACGCCACCCACTCGTTCATGCGGCCGAGCTCGACGTTGCCGACGCAGTGGTCGATCGCCTGGAAGGTGCGCTTGGCCGGCGGCTCGACGATCGGGGCGGCGGCGACGAAGCCCGGCAGGTAGGGGCCGGTGTAGTCGCGGCGCTCGACCAGCGTGTGGCGGGTCTGGCCGTAGGTGGCGATGGCGGCGAGGACGACCGTGCCGTGCTCGTCCTTGACCTCGTACGGCTCGTCCAGGCCGCGGGCGCCGTGCTCGACGGCGTACGCGTACGCGGCCCGCGCGTCCGGGACCTCGATGGCGAGGTCGACGACGCCGTCGCCGTGGTCGGCGACGTGCTCGGCGAGGAAGCGGCCGTGGTCCGTCGTCGCCTTGATGACCGAGGTCAGCACGAAGCGCGCGGCACCGTTGGTCAGGACGTAGCTGGCGGTCTCGCGGCTGCCGTTCTCCGGGCCGGAGTAGGCGACGAGCTTCATGCCGAAGGCGGTGGAGTAGTAGTGCGCGGCCTGCTTGGCGTTGCCGACGGCGAAGACGACCGCGTCCATGCCCTTCACCGGGAACGGGTCGGCCTCACGCGCGGTGTGCGGGGCGGTTTCGAGGTTCGCCAGAGACTCAGTCATGACCGCAGAGTCCCGCCCATCCACAAGCTGCGCAATAGTTTCCATTTCTGCTGTACAGAATGACCAGTACAGGCGCAGGATGACTGCGAGATCTGTGCAGTATGACCAGCCGATTCGGCGATCGGGGAGAGGGTTTCCATGGGCATCGACGAACTCGACGGCCGCCTCATCGTGCTGCTCGCGCGCGAGCCCCGGATCGGGGTCCTGGAGGCCTCGCGCCGGCTCGGGGTCGCGCGCGGCACGGTCCAGGCCCGGCTGGACCGGCTCCAGTCGAACGGGGTCATCCGCGGCTTCGGCCCGCAGGTCGACCCGACGGCCCTCGGCTATCCGGTGACGGCCTTCGCCACGCTGGAGATCAAGCAGGGCCAGGGCGCGGACGTACGGGCCCATCTGGACGGCGTACCGGAGGTGCTGGAGCTGCACACGACCACCGGGCAGGGGGACATGCTCTGCCGGCTGGTGGCGCGCTCGAACGCGGACCTCCAGAGGGTGATCGACCGCGTCGTCGGCTTCGAGGGGATCGTGCGGGCCTCGACGGCGATCGTGATGGAGAACCCGGTCCCGCTGCGGATCATCCCGCTGGTGGAGCAGGCCGCGGAGGACCGCTGAAGCGGGCGGGCCGAGGTTCGGCGAACCGGTTCCAAAGAACTGGTTGCAAAGAAACTCTTGCAGAGAATTCTTTGCAACTCTACTGTTGAGGCATGCCCGAGAAGAACGCCGCTGAAGGCCAGCCCAACGTCCGGACCCTCGATGCCCGTTCCCTGCGCGGGCTCGCCCACCCCCTGCGCATCCGGCTCCTCTCCTCCCTGCGGCGCAACGGCCCCGCCACCGCCTCCCGGCTGGCGGAGGAGCTCGGGGAGTCCAGCGGCGCCACCAGCTACCACCTGCGCCAGCTCGCCGCGCACGGGTTCGTCGAGGACGCGCCCGGGCACGGCAAGGGGCGCGAGCGCTGGTGGCAGGCCTCGCACGACGGCACGGCCTTCGACGAGGACCTGCTGGGCGACGAGGACCCCGAGACCAAGAAGGCGGCGGACGTCTTCCGCGGCGAGATCCTGAAGATCCACACGCAGGAGCTGACCACCTGGCTCGGCGAGGCGCGCACCTGGCCGCAGGAGTGGCGGCAGGCGCACGACCTCAGCGACTTCACGCTGCGGCTGACGCCCGAGCAGAGCCACGAACTGGTCCACAAGATGCACGAGCTGGTCAACAGCTACCGCGACCTGCCGGAGTCCGCGGAATCCGAAACGGTCCGCGTCCACACCCACGCCTTCCCGCGCCGCACGCCCTGACCGCCCCCGGGCCCGCCTCCCGGGCCCGCCTCCCGAGTCCCGGCCCGCCGACGCACCGACGTCGCCCCGCCGTCGCCGCCCCGCCCCACGCGCCGCTTCCCGCACGGCCCGCGCGGCACTGCGCGCCGCCCCCGCGCCGCCCCGCCGGCCGCCCGGGCGCGCCGCCCTGCCCTCACCCCCGCCGCGCCCGTACCCGTACCCGTACCCGTACCCGCATCGAAGGAGCCGTCCTGCCGTGCACGCCTACCCGCACACCCTGATCCACGCCGCCCGTACCGCCGAACTCGCCGCCGAAGCCGCCTCCTGGCGCCGGGCCCACGAGGCCGCCGCCCCCACCGTCCCGGCCGTCCCCGCCCTGCGCAACCGGCTCGGCGCAGCCCTGATCAGCGCCGGCGTGCGCCTGCTGGACCCGGCCCACGTCCAGGCCCGACCGCACACCCGCGTCCAGCAGCGCGCGGCATGAGCAGGCGCCCCTTCGTGGCGGTCCTGGCCGCCAACATGGTCTCCACGGCCGGTACTTCACTCACCCTGATCGGCGTCCCGTGGTTCGTGCTCCAGACCACGGGCAGCGCCGGGCGGGCCGGCGTCGTCGCCTTCTGCGCCACCCTGCCCGTGATCGTCGCCGCGCTCGTCGGGGGCCCGGTCATCGACCGGATCGGCCGCCGCCGGGTCTCCGTCGCCTCCGACCTCATCTGCGGCCTCGCGGTCGGCGCGATCCCGCTGCTGCACTACGCGGGCCTGCTGCAGTTCTGGATGCTGTGCGCGCTCATGGCCCTCGGCGGCCTCGTCCACACCCCGGGCCTGACCTCGCGCTCCGTCCTGCTCCCCCACCTCGCCGAGCACGCCGGCACCACCCTCCCCCGCGCGGCCAGCCTCTACGACGCCGTCTCGCGCGGGGCCCGGATGATCGGCGCCGCCACCGCCGGACTGCTGATCGCCTTCGTCGGGGCCGAGACCGTACTGCTCCTGGACGCGGCCTCCTTCACCGCCTCCGCGCTGCTGGTCGGCGCCTTCCTGCGCGGAGTCCCGGCCGCCGAACCCCAACCGGCCGCGCAGAAGGTCTCGTTCGCCTCCTACCGCACCGAACTCGCCGAGGGCTGGACCTTCCTGATCCGCTCCCGGCTGCTGACCGGGGTCACCCTGATGGTGATGGTGACCAACGGCCTCGACCAGGGCTGGGGCGCCGTCCTGCTGCCCGTGCACGGCCGCGAGGACCTCGGCAGCGCCACCTCCGTCGGCCTGCTGATCTCCCTGTTCGGCGGCGCCGCCCTGCTGGGCGCCCTGCTCTACGGGGCGTGGGGCGAACGCCTCCCCCGCCGGGCGGTGTTCGCCGCGGCCTTCCTGCTGTGCGGGGCGCCCCGGTACGTGACGGCCGCCTTCACCGACATCCCGCTCCCCCTCGCCGTCGTCATGGCCCTCTCGGGCCTGGGAGCCGGGGTCCTGAATCCGGTCCTGAGCACCGTGATCTACGAGCTGGTGCCGGACGAACTGCGCAGCCGGGTCTCGGGCGTGGCCACGGCGGGCTGCGAACTGACCATGCCGCTCGGTGGGCTCGCGGCCGGACTGCTGGTCGACGCCCTCGGCGTGCGGCCGGCCCTCCTCGGCTTCGGCGCCGTCTACCTCCTGGCCACCCTGGCCCCGCTCCTCTTCCCCGCCTGGCGCGGCCTCGACCGCCCCCCGCCGCCCCTCAACACCCCGGAACCGACTCGTTCCGGTTCAGCGCCCGCAGCGAGTCCACCGCCCCGCTCAGCGAGGTGACGGGGATCAGCCGCAGCCCCTCGGGCAGCTCGGCCTTGGCATCGGAGCACTCCGCCTTCGGCACGAGGAACACGCTCGCCCCGTCGCGGCGGGCGGCCTGCGTCTTGAGGCCCACGCCGCCGACGGCGCCGACCGTACCGTCGGCCGCGATGGTTCCCGTACCGGCGATGGTGCGCCCGCCCGTGAGGTCGCCGCCGCTGCCGTCTCCGTCGAGCTTGTCGACGATGCCGAGGGAGAAGAGCAGCCCGGCACTGGGGCCGCCGACGTCGGCGAGGTTCAGCTCGACCTTGACGGACCCCGGGTCCTTGTGGAGGAAGCCGAGCGCGGCCTCGGCGGCGGACGACTGGGACTGTGTCATCTCCTCCAGGTTGTGCTGCTCGATCTCCTTGTCGCTTCCACCCGAGGGATAGACGGCCGCCTTCGGCATGACCGCCCGGCTGGTGTCGAACCAGTCGCCGAGCAGCTCGGGCAGGGTCACCGTGGAGGAGGGGCCGGTGGCCTGGATGGTGGTCATCCGCAGCTGGCCCTTGGTGTCCCGGGTGGGCGCGCCGGCCACGACGATGACCTGCTTGCCGTCACGGGCGCCGAGCACGTCGGCCGTGAGGCCCGGCTGGGCGATCACGAAGGGCAGCGGCGCGAGGGCGGCCACGGCGAACAGCGCGGCCACGGGCAGTGCGCAGACAGCCAGGGCGGCGGGACGCGGCAGACGTGTGAGGCGAGAGAGCACCCGGCCAATCTATCGGGCCGCGTGCCCGCACCGTCCGCGCCGGTGCCCGGGGCGCGCGGACAGGGCGGCCGGGCGGGACACCGGCCCCGGCGCCCGCTGCGCCTCGGGTACGCCTTCGGTGCGCCTGCGGCCCGGCACGGAGCCAGGACCGGGGCCCGGGCCCGGGGCCCCGACCGGCCCGCGGCCTGGCGGCCCGGCGCAGCGCGTCTCGGCGACCCCGCGAGCGGCTCAGCGCAGCGCGTCGGCGACCTCGCGGGCGGCGTCGACCACGCGCGGGCCGACCCGCTCGGGGACGGCCTCGGCGAGCATCACGACGCCGACGCTGCCCTCCAGCCCGGTCACACCGACCAGCGGGGCGGCCGCGCCGCTGGCGCCGGCTTCGAGTTCTCCGTGGGTCAGGGTGTAGCCCGGCTCGATGAGCGTGCCCTGACGGGCGGCCAGGATGGCCCGCCCGGCCGCGCCCCGGTCCAGCGGGTGGCGGAACCCGGCCCGGTAGGCGACGTGGTAGTCGGTCCAGGTCGGCTCCACGACGGCGACGGCGAGCGCCTCGGTGCCGTCGACGAGGGTCAGGTGCGCGGTCGCGCCTATGTCCTCGGCGAGCGAGCGCAGCGCGGGCAGCGCCGCCTCCCGCACCAGCGGGTGGACCTGGCGTCCCAGCCGCAGCACGCCGAGCCCGACGCGGGCCCGGCCGCCGAGGTCCCTGCGGACCAGGGCGTGCTGTTCGAGGGTCGCGAGCAGTCGGTAGACGACGGTGCGGTTCACCCCGAGCCGGTTGGACAGCTCGGTGACAGTCAGACCGTGGTCGGTGTCGGCGAGCAGCTTGAGGACTCTGAGTCCTCGGTCGAGAGTCTGGGAGGTCTCCGCGGTCACGACGCCTCTCCCTCTCTTTCGGTGGGCGGCGGTGACTCTCGCGGGGTGGAGCGCTGCCGGTCCCTCGGCGACGCACGGAGAGGCCGCCGGTAGCGGCCAAGGCACCGGCTGCGCTCCCGCGGCGGCGCTGCCACGGGGCGTTCGATGCGGGGACATTAGCGAGCGGGTCCGCTCAGCGGAAGGCCTCGTCCAGAATCCGGTCGCCTGCTGCCGGTTTGCGTCATTTTCTGCTCACGGGTGTGCCAATTCGTAATGTTCCTCAGGCGAAAACCGCTTTACAGGCCCCTTACTCTGATCGTGTTCAAAAAGATGTTTGGGGGTGGGCAGGGCGTTCGGCGCCCCGTCCACGTAGGGGAAAGAAGTACAAGTGAAGCTGAAGCGCATGGCCATCGTCGCCGCTGCCGCCGTGGTGGGCCCGACGGTCCTCATGGCGACGCCCGCAATGGCGGACGAGGCTCCGAACGCACCGATCTCGACGCCCGACGCGGCCCCGGCCGCCGACGCCGCCGCCGAGACCCCGGCCCCCGCCGCCGACGCCGCGAAGCCGGCCGAGACCCCGGCTCCCGCCGCGGACGCCGCCAAGCCCGCGGAGACCCCGGCGCCGGCCGCCGACGCCGCGAAGCCGGCCGAGACCCCGGCCCCCGCCGCGGACGCCGCGAAGCCCGCCACCGAGACCCCGGCCGCCAAGGCCGGCGCCGAGACCCCGGCCGCGAAGACCGCGGGCGAGGCCGAGGCCCAGGACGCCGCGAAGTGGGTCGCCGACGGCCCGAAGCTCGCGATCAAGGACCTGCCGTCCTCCTTCAAGGCCGGCGGCGGCTGGCAGGAGTTCACCGTCGAGGTGGACAACACCGGCGGCAAGGACCACGAGGACTACCAGCTCGGCATCGACCTGCTGACCCGCACGACCCAGTTCGACAACGGCTACATCTCCCTCGAGGTGTACCTGCCCGACGAGGACGGCAACTGGGACTGGTACCCGGCCGAGTCCACGGGCTCCGACGGCGTCTACAGCCTGAACTTCGGCCACGGCTCGATCGCCAAGGACGACAAGTTCGACATCAAGCTCCGGCTGAAGTTCGACAAGAAGGCCCCGGAGACGGACATCGCGCTCACCCCCACGGGCTGGAGCAACAACAAGGGTGACGACAGCTACTCGCCCGACAACTTCGTCGAGTCCCAGGTGACGAAGGCCGGCTCCAACGGCGGCGGCTCCACCGGTGGCGGTCACACCGGTGGCGGCAACGACACCAAGCCGAACGGCGGCACCAGCACCACGCCGATCGTCGACCACAACAACGGCGCCGGCACCGGCACCGGCGGCACCACCACCAACGCCGGTGGCGAGCTCGCCGAGACCGGCACCGACGCGGCCACCAGCTGGGCCCTCGGCGCCGGCGGTGTCGCCCTCGCCATGGGCGCCGCCCTGGTCGCGGGCAACGGCCGCCGCCGGCGCGTCAGCGCCTGACGGCCTCAGGCCACACGAGGACGGGGCCCGTGCGCAGCAGCGCACGGGCCCCGTTCCCGTCCCGGCCCCGCATGCCTACCGCATGCGCGTGGCCCACTCCTGCACCTTCTTGATCCGCTCCCGCAGCTGCCCCGCCGTCGCCTCCGCGCTCGGCGGCCCGCCGCACACCCGGCGCAGCTCGGTGTGGATCACCCCGTGCGGCTTGCCGCTCTGGTGGACGTACGCGCCGACCATCGTGTTCAGCGACTTGCGCAGCTCCAGCAGCTCCTTGTGCGAAACCACCGGACGCCGGTCGGCGGGCAGCTCCAGCAGGTCCGCCTCGGAGTCCGGCTTGCGGCGGCTGTGCGCGATCTGCCGCGACTGCCGCTTCTGCAGCAGCATCTGCACCTGGTCCGGCTCCAGCAGCCCCGGGATGCCGAGGTAGTCCTGCTCCTCCTCGCTGCCCGGGTGCGCCTGCATGCCGAACTCGGCGCCGTCGTAGAGGACCCGGTCGAAGACGGCGTCGGACTCCAGCGCCTCGAAGGACATCTGCTCGTCCTCGCCGGTGTCCTCGTCCTCCTGCCGGTTCGCCTCGTCCATCTCCTTCTCGGACTCGGCGTACGGATCCTCCTCGCCCTTCTTCTTCGGCTTGTCGAGGACGTGGTCGCGCTCGACCTCCATCTCGTTCGCGAAGCCGAGGAGGTAGGGGATCGTCGGAAGGAACACGGACGCGGTCTCGCCGCGCCTGCGCGATCGCACGAAGCGGCCGACCGCCTGCGCGAAGAACAGCGGGGTCGAGATCGTCGTCGCGTACACGCCGACCGCCAGGCGCGGCACGTCGACGCCCTCGGACACCATGCGGACGGCGACCATCCAACGGTCGTCGTTCGCGCTGAAGGCGTCGATGTTCTTCGAGGCCCCCGTGTCGTCCGACAGCACGACGGTGGCCTTGGTCCCGGTGATCTCGCGGATCAGCTTGGCGTACGCGCGCGCCGCGTCCTGGTCGGCGGCGATGACGAGCCCGCCCGCGTCCGGGATGCCCTTCCTGACCTCGGTGAGCCGCTGGTCGGCGGCGCGCAGCACGTTCGGCATCCAGTCGCCGCGCGGGTCCAGCGCGGTGCGCCAGGCCTGCGAGATGGCGTCCTTGGTCATCGGCTCGCCGAGGCGGGCCGCGATCTCGTCGCCCGCCTTGGTGCGCCAGCGCATGTTGCCGCTGTAGGAGAGGAAGATGACCGGCCGCACGACCCCGTCGCCCAGCGCGTTGCCGTAGCCGTACGTGTAGTCCGCCGAGGAACGGCGGATCCCGTCGTTGCCCTCCTCGTACGTGACGAAGGGGATCGGGTTGGTGTCGGACCGGAAGGGCGTTCCGGTCAGGGCCAGCCGGCGCGTCGCGGGGTCGAAGGCCTCCAGGCAGGCCTCGCCCCAGGACTTCGAGTCGCCCGCGTGGTGGATCTCGTCGAGGATCACCAGCGTCTTGCGCTGCTCGCAGCGGTTGCGGTGGAGCATCGGGCGCACGCCCACGCCCGCGTACGTGACGGCTACCCCGTGGTAGTCCTTGCTCAGCGGCCCGGCCGAATACTCGGGGTCGAGCCGGATGCCTATCCGGGCGGCGGCCTCCGCCCACTGCTTCTTCAGGTGCTCGGTCGGCGCGACGACCGTCACCTGCTGCACCACGTGGTGGTGCAGCAGCCAGGAGGCGAGGGTGAGCGCGAAGGTGGTCTTTCCCGCGCCGGGGGTCGCCACCGCGAGGAAGTCCCGCGGCTGCGTCTCGATGTACCGGGTCAGGGCACCCTCCTGCCAGGCACGCAGCTTGCTCGCGGTGCCCCACGGCGCACGGCCGGGGAAGGCGGGTGAGAGGTGGTGGGAGGCGGTAGTAGTCACGGTCTCCGGTTCGTCTCAGTCACGGTCGCGGTCGTACGTAGGACAACCGGGCCACCTTACCGGCCCCGGCCCGCCCTTCCCGGAGGGACAGGCCCGTGACCTCGGCGGGTGCGGCGAGCGTCACACCGCGGCCGCCAGCGCGCGCAGCCGCTCCGCGATCACGGCGGGATCCGCCTCGTGACCGGCCGCGACGTCGATGACCAGCGCGTACGCGGTGTCCTGGTCCGCCGCCGCCAGGTCCACCCCGTTCACGGCGAGGAAGGTGGCGGCGGCCAGCCAGGCCGTGCGCTTGTTCCCGTCGACCAGGGGGTGATTGGCCGCGATGCCGTGGAGCAGCACGGCCGCCTGCTCGTACGGGTCCTCGTACGCCGGCGTCCCGAACTCCCCCGGCTACCGCCGGGAGGGGCCCCCGCGCGCCCGCGGCCGGTGCACGGCCGACTCCAGCAGCCCGGGGGCGCGCAGCTCCACGGGCTGCCGCCGGGCCAGGCAGGCGTACCGGGCCAGGTCCAGGACCTCGGCGAGGGTGAGGTGGCGCACGGGCCGGGCGGCCCCGGGCGCGCTCACCGGCCGAGCCTGTCCAGCAGCGGGGCGTGCGCCCGGGCGAGCCGCGCGGCGGCCCGCCCGACGCGCTCGCGCTCCGCGCGCAGGAGTTCCCGTACGGCGTCCGGCGCGAGCTCCCCGAGGGGCCGGCCGGTGGCGTCGGCGAGGTCGCGGAGCTCGGCGCGCTCGGCGTCGGTGAGGGGGCGGTTCAGCTGGTCCATCCGCCGAACCTAACCGCTCCCGCCCCGCCGCTCCTCAGGATTTCGGGTCCAGCCGGGTGGCGACCCACGCCCCCGCCAGCGCGACGACGGACATCGGCAGGAACACCGCCAGGAAGGCCCCGGGGTGCGAGGCGGTGGCGGCGCCCTCGGTGAGGGAGTGCCCGGCACCGACCGCGCCGCCGCCGAGCGCGACGAAGGCGGCCCCCACGGCGGCGAGGAGCACCACGTTCGCCAGGGCGTCGGAGATCTGCAGGGAGGCGGAGTTCGCCCCGGCCTCCTCGGGCGCCGACAGCTCCAGCAGCAGCACGCTGGTCGGGCCGATCACCAGCCCCATGCCGAGGCAGCCCACCGCCCAGGCCAGCGCCACCGTCCAGACGGGCACCGACTCGATGAGCACCGCCGGGGCGGCGGCGATGGCGAGCGCCACCATCACCATGCCGATGACCATGAGCCGCTCCCGGTAGGGCGCCATCCGCCCCTTGGACTGCACCCAGGAGCCGACCGCCCAGGTGAGCCCGCCCAGCGCGAGCGAGAAGCCCGCCAGCGTCGGGCTCAGACCCCGCTGGGTGACCAGCATCAGCGGCACGAAGCTCTCGGCCCCGATGAAGGCGCCCCCCGCGACCCCGCGCAACAGCACCACGGACGGCAGTCCGCGCCGGGCCAGGTACGTCCCGCGCGGCATCAGCCCGCGCACCGCCGGCAGCAGCAGGGCCACCCCGGCGGCGCCCGGCAGCAGCGACAGCCACCGCAGGTCCTGGGCGGCGTACTGGAGCAGCCCGGCGCCCAGCGAGATGCCGAACGCGAACCGGATCCGGCGCCGGTCGAACGCCGCGGGCGCCCCGGGGTCCACCGGCCCGGAGGCGGTGCGCCGGATGGCGGGCAGCGCCACCACCAGCGGGACTACGACCAGGGCGGGGATGCCGAGGAACACCCAGCGCCAGCCGAGGTGCTCCGTCACCGACCCGGCGGCGAGCGGCCCGACGATCGACGGCACCACCCAGCTCGCGGCGAAGGCGGCCATGATGGCGGGCCGCAGCCGCTCCTCGTACGCCCGGCTGACCACCACGTACAGGGCGACGATCACCAGCCCGCCGCCGAAGCCCTGCACGGCCCGGCCGAGCACGAACACCCCCATGACCTGGGCGGTCCCGGAACACACCAGCCCGGCGGCGAAGGCCCCGATGCCGACGGTCAGCGGACGCAGCGGGCCCTGCCGGTCGGCCCACTGGCCGGACAGCACCATCCCGAAGAGGCTCGTCGTGAAGTACGCGGAGAAGGCGAACGCGTACAGCCCGACCCCGTCCAGATCCCGCGCGGCGACGGGCATGGCCGTCCCGACGGCGGTGGCCTCGAACGCGATCAGGAACACGACGGAGATGATCCCGATGCTGAGCGCCCGGTACGCCGCCCCGAGAACGCCGCCCGGCGGAGGCGGGGCGGCGGCGGGCACGGATATCCGGGGTTCAAGGGCGCTCATCGCCCCAGAGTAAGCGGCACGGGCCGGTTACGCCCCTGTCAATTGGTCGGACTCCCCCTGGTCCCCGGGACCTAGGACTGTGAACGCAACATGGCAGTCACATTGCAGCCCCACCACCCCCCTTCCACCCCCGCCGCACCCCCCGTACGTTCGTCTCAGCACCACCACCCAGCCGTGTGCCCGAGTGGTTGAGGGACTCGCCTGCAAAGCGAGTTACGCCGGTTCGATTCCGGTCACGGCTTCCACCACACCCGCCGAGGCGGCTCCTGCCCCCGCGGCGACTTGCCGCGCCACGAGCTCCGCGCCGCTAAGCGCCACAGCGGGTCTGCTGCTTGGCGAACTCCGCGTACCTCTTCATGAGAGCGGCGAGTGTGGGCCGGCGGTCTTCCTTTTGGATGCCGTCGACCACACCGCCGACCCAGAGTTCCAGCACGAAGGAATCCGTAGGGCCCTCGCAGCTCAGGACGACGGCGGCACCGTCGTCCCAGAGCTTGCCGTCATCGGCGCCCGCCAGCGGCTCAGGGTGCTTGTCGGCGAGCAGGGAAGGCCAGCTGTGCACACCGCCTACCGGCTGACGGTACGCGCGTGCGAAGAAGCGGTTCTTCCCATCGACGTCGATCGTGCAGTTCTCCCGCTCGCGCTGCCTGCTCAGGCGGAGGACGGCGGGGCCGCGCACCTGAACATCCTTGCCCGTTCCCATGAACGGCGCGATCTCCGCAGGGCTGAAGGCCCCGAAGCACGTGGTGGCCGGAGGTTCGAGAGCCGCCGCCGGACGCCCTCCGGCGCAGCCCACCAGGGCCGCCGCAACGGCGACCGTGATGAGGACGACGGGACACCGGACGCGCCCGGACATCAGGAGCCACCTTTCATCGTCGCAACGAGGTCACGGCCGACCGCGTAGGCGTTGGCCGTCTCGGTGGACGCCACGCCCTGGTACGAGCCGATGGTGCGCTCGGACAGACCCGCACCCTGTGCAGCGATGCGGACCGAGTCCGCCGCCGACCTCGACGCCCCGGTCTGCGCCGCCACGAACGCGGCTCCCGTCTTCTGATTGTTCTCTTCGGCCTTCTTCGCCGCGTCTTCCTCCGCGCCCTTGACCACGCTTTCCGTGATGTCCTCCTGGAGCCACTCCAGACCGTCTCCCGCGAGGGGCAGCAGCTCCAGGTACTTGCCACCCGCCGCCGTGATGCCGCGGTTGACCCACTTGGCGTTGTCCTCGACGCCCTTGACGTACTCCTCCTGCTGGTGGGCGGTCTCTCCGAAGGCGCCCTCGGCCCGCGCCTGGGAAAGCATCCCGGCGATCTGCCCACCCGGATGCACCGCACTCTTGATCGCCGCGTCGACGTCGTCGTACTCGTTGCGGTGCGTGAAGACATCGTTGACGAGCGCCGTGGTCAGCGTCCGGTGGGCCGTCGTCATCGCGCCGTACGCGTCCGGGTCCTGTCCCACCGCTCCGATGAAGGACGCCATCGTCGCCTTGTCGAACTCCGCCATCTCACCATTGGCCCTGATCTGGCCGCTGCCGTTCTCCGCCGAGGCCTGGATGTCCGGCATGTACTCGGCCGCCATCTGCCCGAAGTGACCGGCCAGGTCCTTCAGCGGTGCGTCCTCCCCCGGCTTCGCCGCCACCAGCTCCGGCTTGTCGCCGATCTTCTCGACGACCCGTTCCATGACGGCCGCCATCTCCTTGGAGTGCGGCACCGGCGGCGCGTCCTCGTCACCGGGGCCGCGGTGGGAGACCGCCGCCATGAGGGCGTCGCCGACCGCCTTCTGCGCCGAACGGCCTTCGCCGTACCTGGCCGTGTCGAAGGAATCCGCGTAAGGATCCTTGTCGAGCATGTAGTCGACCATGCCCTGCGGTTTGCCGTGCTGTCCGCTCACGGGCTTGTCCGCGGTGGTGACGATGCCGTCGTGGTTGCTGTCCTCGCGGACCGGTTCGTTGAAGAAGGCCGTGGCCGCGTCCGGGTTGTTGCCGAGGGCCGTCATCAGCCCGGTCAGCGGGTAGAAACCGCGGTCACCGCCCGCGCCGTGGTGGAGCGTCGCCTCCTGGGCGAACGGCACGTGGTACTCCCATGCCTTCGGGTCCTTGCGGTCCACGGCGACCATGTCGCGCCCGACCGATGTCAGGAACTCCGTGTCGTACTTCCCCTCGCGGATCAGCGCGCCGAGCGCCTGGTACCCGTAGACCTTCGTCAGGCCGCCATCGACGGCCATCTCCTTGCGGCCGGCCTTCATCAGCGCCGTCGTCCACGCGGCATCGAGGTGGTGGGGGACGTCCTTGTGCGTCGCGAGACCGAGCATCGCGCCCATGTCGCTCTGGATGCCGGCCACCATGACCTGCCGGTCGCGGCCGGTCGGGCCCAGGCTCGTGGCGTCCAGCGACATCCTCGAGTACGACTCCAGCGTGGCGTCGGGCCCGACGGTCCGGAAGAAGCCCGTCGCGAACTCGGGATCGTCCCGGTTGTCGTCGAGGAGGTCCTCCAGCTCGCGCAGGGCCTCGACGTTGCGTGCCGTACCGCCCTCGCCGGTCACCTTCTTCATGAGGTCCGCGGCGCGGGCGACCTGCTCGGCGTCCAGGGTCTCGAAGGCCGGACCGCCGAAGTCGTGGTCGTCGGCGACGTTGGCCCGCAGGACGCGGACCAGTGAGTCGTCGGCGTCCTGCGCGTCCTCCACGGCCCGGTGGACCCGCTCCTGCCACAGGTCCCGGTTCTTGCGCAGGGACGCCTGGTAGTCGGGGTCGTGCTGGGCGGCGTACCGCTCGGTGTCATTGGCGAGGGGGACGACCTGCACCCCGCCGTGCTCGTCGATCCGAAACCCCGCGGCGGGCGCGTCCTCGGCCAGTTTCCTGAGTTGCTCCCGAGCGGCCGCGAAGGTCGCGTGGGCGTCGGCGAGCACCGCGTGCACGCCCTTGGCCTCCTTGGCGGCGTCCTCGAACTCCTTGGCCGTCTTCGCCACGAAGGGCCGGGCCACGCCGGCGGTGACCCCGCTCCACTCGGCCTTGTCGGCCTTGGCCTTCATGCCGCCCCGGGCCGCCTCGGCGAGCTCCGCCAGCTTGGCGGCCATCGTCTGCCAGTCGGTGGCAGCCGTCTGGAGCTTGTCGAGGGGGGCGTTCAGCACGTTCTCGTACGTCAGCACGGGATCCCGTCCTCCTGCTTCCTACTTCAGGTACTCGTCGAGCTTGGAGGTCGTGAACTCGGCGTAGAGCTGCTGCTCCTCCTTGGCGTGCGAGGAGAGGGAGTAGTTCAGCCCGTTGGAGATCTGCGCGCAGGCGGCCACGAGGGTCTTCACCTGGCCCTCCCAGCGGGAGTTCAGCTGCGTGAGGGCGGCTCCGCTCGCGAAGCCCTCCTTGGCGAGCGCGCCGGCCGCTTCGGCGGTGGCCGTGGCGGCGTGCTTGCCGTCGGTCTGGAGGCGGGAGTGCAGCTTGTGCGCCTCGGTGCCGACCGCGCCGATGTGGTCCTGGTTGAGTTCGAGGTCCCCGCCGGCGCCGGCGGGGCCGGGGGCGCCGTTGAGCCGCGTGGAGACCTTGGCGGCGGCCGTGGTGCGGGCGGCGGCCCACTCTTCGTCGAACGACATCAGGGCCTCCTGGCGGGGGTTCAGCGGTTGCGTCGGCGGACTGCAACGGCGGCGACGGCGCCCCCGATGAGGACGCAGGCCCCGATCCCGAGCGCGATCCAGGGCAGGCTACTGCCGTCGTCCCCCTTCTTAACGGCTGACGGAGCCTGCGGTGCGGGCTTCGGGGCGCCAGTTTCGGCCGTTTTCCCTGCGGCGGCGGCCAGATCGGGCAGCGGGTACACGTCAGCCGGCCCCGGATCCCCCGGCGTGGGCACGGCCACCCGCGGCCGCACGACCCCATACCCGACGTAATCGTTCCGCTGGACCCCGTCGACGGGCTTGCCGGCGGTGTTCAGCAGAACCCGGAGCACCTGATTGTTGGTCCAGTCGGGATGCGCGGACCAGAGCAGGGCGGCGGATGCGGACGCGAGGGCGGTGGCGTCACTGGTCCCGTGGCTGGAACAGACCTCCGACTTGCCCACACAGGCTGAGTAGATATCAACACCCGGGGCCGACAGGTCGACCTGGGGACCGTGCTGGGACTCCTTGGTGGCACCTCCGTCAGGGCCGATCGCACCGACACCCACCACTCCCGGCGTCGCGGCCGGATACCTCAGGGTGTTGAGCGAGTCTCCGTCGTTCCCTACCGCAGCAAAGATCAGCTTCCCCCTGGAAAGGGCGTACCTCACCGCATCGGCGCGCGCGGGATCATCCTGATCAGTGCCGAGCGAGATGCTGATGATCTTTGCGTCAGTGTCCGCCGCATAGCGGATCGCCTGAGTCCAGCCAGGATGTGCCGGGTCACTCTCATTCGGAACCCGGATCGGAAGGATCTTGCTTCCCGGCGCCAATCCGATCGCCCCATCCCCACTGGGGTGCCTTCCGGTTCCCGCGATGATCGCGGCCATTGACGTGCCGTGGTTGTCGTAGTCAGTTCGCTCGTCTCCATCTTGCGACGTAGCGAAATTCTTCCCGGGGAGAACCTGGCCCCCCAGCTCGGAGACGCGGCCGACACCCGTATCGATGACCGCGACAGTCACGCCCTTGCCCGTGCTGGTCTTCCAGATGTCGTCGGCCTTCATGGCATCGAGGTGCCACTGTTTCTCTCGGATCGTCTGCGCATGTGCTGGTGTCGCAGCGACTCCGGCCAGGAGGAGACCCATCAGGACCGAGAGTGCTTTGCGCAGATTCATCACGGCCAACGTCCTTTCCCTTCAGTCGATCACCGGTGGAACGACGCGACGGTCGCCCTGCCAGGTCTCTTCGTCCTCTGCCAGGTAGTCAGGGCGGCCGCTCCCAGAACTCTTGCGCCGTCCAGTCGAAGTAGGCGTGCCCGCACCGCCATGGCCCATTGGGCGCCCACCTGCGCCGGGGCCGGAACCGTTGCGCACCAGACCGGAGCCTCCTTGGGTGAACGGCTGGCCGCTCGCGCCCGCCTGTCGTCCACCGACAACGCCACCCGGCTGCGTCGCAAGTCGGCGGCCCGCCGGGGAACCGTCGCGGGGTCCCTGTGGACCCCCCACTCCACCACCCATCGGTCCGCCCATCCCACGACCAACAGGCTGCGTCCCCTCTGCACCGATGACGGTGCCGCGCGGAAGGCCCGCACCAGAGGGGCCGGCCGAAACGGGGCGCCCGCCCACGATGCCGGCATCGCGAGGCGGTAGACCGGCCTTACCGCTCAGCCCGCTTGGGGGCCTCCCACCCGGCAGCGAACCACCCCCTGCGCTTGGCAGGCCGCGGGTCGGGGGAAGCGACAACGGCGGCATCGGTGGCACGGAGCTCGGCGCACCGCCGGGAAGCGTCGGTCCCCCGCCAGGCAGAGTACTCACGGGCGATGGGGGTGCCTGCGGGAAAGACCCCACATGGTCAAGTCCCACCTCGACCGCGCGGTCCGGAAGTACGGGTGTGGGTCCAGGTCCACCTGACGATGGCGTCCCTGCGGCTGCGCTGCGCTGTCCTGACGCGCCTTCAGCCCCAAAGGCAGCACCACCACCGCCATAGGACGCCGACGGTGCATACGAACCACCGCTCGCCCCACTGCCAGCGCCGCCTTCACGGTCAACGTACTGAAGGCGGTTGTAGGTCACGGGATCAAAGTCCGCTGGTGGCGGGGGGAAGGTGGGGATTTCGGCTCGGGTTAGTTGGGTGGTCGAGGCTTCGTAGGACTGGGCCAGCTTCGTCAGTTGCTGGACTGCCTCGTGGTGGTCGCCGGTCAGTTTGGAGTGGGCCGTCTGGCCCATCTGCTGGGCGTCCGGGTCGTTGTGGAAGCGGTGGGCCGCTTCCAGGTTGGCGGCGGCCGAGGCGTCGTACTTCGGGGTGTTCGCCTTCACCTCGATCATCGTCTGGGCGGCGTGCGTCATCCACTTGCTGCCCTCCGCGCTGTACTCCCCCAGCCGCAGCGTCGCGCTCCCCGCGCGGCTGACCCAGTCGCGGAACGCCTGCGCGGCCTCGCCCTCCCAGCCCTTGACCTGGTGCTTCTTCAGGCTTTCGCCGATCTGCTTGATCGCCTCCGCCGCCTTCGACAGCTGCGTCGCCCGCGCCTTCACCGTCTCCGCGTCCAGCGAGGCGATCATCGCCAGCAGCTGCTCGTGCGTGTAACCCTCGAAGTCCGTCGCCATCAGAAGGAACCCTTCGACGTGCTCGGAGTGGGGGCCGGTGTCGCCGTCGGCGTCGGCGTGGCGGGCTTCGGCTCGCGCTCCAGGGGGTCGCGGTCCGCGACGTAGTCCTTCTTCGACTGCCGGATGATCGTGCGCATCCGGGCCTGCGTCTCCTCGTCCACGTCCACGTAGCCCTTGCCCCCCGTCAGGATCGCGATGCCGAGCGCCTCGATCTGGCCGGCCAGGCCCTGGGAGAGCTTCTGCAGCTCCGTGTGGACCGTCGAGTACGCCTTGAACAGGTCGTCCGCCTCGGGGAAGCCCGTGCCGAGGGTGCCCGTCGGCAGGGTGCCGTGGGCGAGGCGCTTGTCGTCCGCCTCGGAGCCGTCGAGCTTCTTCAGCAGGTCGTCGACCAGCTTCTTGTAGCCGGTCATCGACTCGTACTCGACTTCGAGGGCCTTCGCCTGGCTCATGAGCGAATCCGCCACGCTCGCGCCGACGTTCACCCCGAACAGCCCCGGACCGTTCTCCCCTGCCACGATGGCCTCCCCGCATCCCCGTCACCCCGCGGGCACAGCGCCCGCCCCCGTTCGCACCCGCACGTTCCGGGCGCCGGCGATCACTCTATCGATGAGCGCCGACAGGCCCAAGCTCGGGTTGCACGTGCAATGCGGGTCACAGGGTCACGAGTTGGGCGCCGCCACCGCCGCCGATGGCCGGATCGGGATCCTGTTCACCGGGCGTCCCGTGGCCGCGCGGACCGCCGAGGCGACCGCCGCCGGGGTGGTCACCACCGGCACCGCGCTCGCCGCCTTCGCGCCGAACGGCGCCACCACGTCCCGCTCCTCGACCAGCCGGACGATGCGCACCGCCGGGGCGTCGAGGGACGTCGGCAGGGCGTAGCCCGTCAGGTCCGGGTGGCGTACGAGGCCCGCGACCGAGCGGAGGTTCTCCGTGAGGGCCGCGCCCACGCCCTGGGTGACGCCCGCTTCGATACGGGCCTCCAGCTGGCGGGGGTTGAGGATCCGGCCGACGTCCTGGGCGACCGCCAGCTCCACCACCCGTACCGAGCCGAGCTCGATGTCCACGTCGACCACCGCGCGGATCGCGCAGAACGCCAGGCCGACGAAGGCGTCGCCCTGGCCGTCCGCGTCCAGCGGTTCCGTCGGGTGGGGCCGGCACTGGGCCGTCGCCCAGAGCTCCTTGCCCTCTATCGCCTCCGCGACGGTGGTGGAGAAGGCGCCGTCGTACGACGTGATCCGGCCGTCCGCGATCTGCAGCAGCTCGGTCGACATGCCGAGCTTGTGGGCCATCGGCTGGAGCAGCTGCGTACGGACCATCTTCGCGGCCCGCTCCACCGCGCCGCCCGAGACCCAGGTGTGGCGGCCGTGGGCCGAGGGGCCGGCCGGCGGCTGGTCGGTGTCGACGGGGGCCGTCGCCACCTCGTCGACGCCGAGGACCTCCTGGACGATCTGACGGGCGAGGGTGGCGAAGCCCTGCCCGGTGTCGACGGCCGCGCAGATGACGGTGGCCGTGCCGCCGACCACCTTCACGGTGGCGGTGGAGACCTCGTCGGCGCCCTCCGCGCCGAGCATGTGCACCATGCCGACGCCGTAGCCGACCCCGCGCCGCACCGCGCCCGGTTCGCCCGCGCCCTCGGGGCCGCCGGGCAGCAGCCACTCCTCCTCCGGAGTGTCCTTCGGGAGCGAGGGGAGCGGGAAGTCCCTTACCGCGCGCAGCAGTTCGGCGACCGGTGCCGGGCAGGTCACCGTCTGCCCGGTGGGCAGGAGGTCGCCCGTCGACAGCACGTTGCGCATGCGCACTTCCGCACCGTCGATGCCGAGCGCGGCCGCGAGCTTGTCCATCTGGCCCTCGTACGCGGCGCAGACCTGCATCGCGCCCTCGCCGCGCACGTGCCCCGACGGCGGGTTGTTGGTGCGGACCGCCCAGCCCTCCACGAAGGCGTGCGGAACGATGTACGGGCCGCACGCGAAGGCCACCGCCGCCGCGAGGGATTCGGCGGAGGAGTCGGCGTAGGCGCCCGCGTCCATCAGGATCTGGGCCTCGACCTTGACCAGCCGGCCCTCGGCGTCCGCGTGGTGGCGGTAGCGCAGCAGCGTCGGGTGGCGGTGGGCGTGGCCGAGGAAGGACTCCTCGCGGGTGGCGGCCAGCTTCACGGGGCAGCCGGTGCGCAGCGCGAGCAGGCCGAGCGGGAGCTGGAAGGCGGGGTCCTCGCGGTCGGCGGTGGCGCCGGGGACGCCGGTGACGACCACGCGGACGCGGTCCGGGTCGAGCCCGAAGCAGGCGGCGGCGAGGTCGCGGTCGGTGTGCGGGTCGGTGGAGGCGGTGTAGATCTCCACGCCCCCGTCGGGCCGCGGCACGGCCAGCCCGGCCTCGGCGCCGATGGGGGCGGGGTCCTGGCGGCCGATCCGGTAGAGGCCCTCGACCACCACCTCCCCCGTCGCCTCGGGGTCTCCGTAGCGCAGCGGGATGTGCCGGATCAGGTTGCCGTCCGGGTGCAGGGGGACGGCGCCGAAGGACTGCTCGGGGTCGGTGACGGCGTCCAGCAGTTCGTACTCGACCGCGATGGCGGCCGCGGCGAGACGTGCCGTGTCGGGGTGGTCGGCGGCCACGGCGGCGATGGGCTCGCCGTGGTGGCGGACCACGTCGTGCGCGAAGACCGGCCGGTCGGCGATGCGGCGGCCGTGCGTGGTGGCGCCCGGGACGTCGGTGTGGGTGATGACGGCGCGCACGCCGGGCATCTCGGCGGCGGCCGAGGTGTCGATGGACAGGATGCGGGCGTGCGCGTGCGGGGACCGCAGGACGGCGGCCCACAGCAGGCCCTCGGCCCACAGGTCGGCGGCGTAGGGGAAGGTGCCCTCGGTCTTGGCGCGGACGTCCGCCGAGGGGAGGGAGACGCCGATTCCGCGCAGGCCGGACGGGGGCTGGGGCTCGTCGCCTTCCGCCGCGCCGCCGACCGTGGTGACGGCCGTGGTCGCCGTGGCCGCCGCGTCGTGCCCGCTCACGCCATGCCTCCGTTGTGGTGGATCCCGTGGGGTCCGTCGTTCCCGTCGTTCCCGGGCTGCCCGTCGCGCCCGTCGTTCCCGTCGTGCCCGGGCTGCCCGTCGTTCCCGTGGTGCCCGAACTGCCCGTCGTGCCCGAGCTGCCGCCCGTCGTGCCCGAGCTGGCCGTGGAGCACGTCGTGCCCCTGGCCGCCGAGCGTGTCGTGGCCGGTCTGCGGATCCTGGAGGCCCTGGAGGCCCTGGCCGCCGAAGGTGCTATCGGGGCCGTCGGAGCCGTACCCGTCGTGGGCGCCGTACCCGCCGTGGACGCCGCCCTCGCCGGGCGGCGCCTGGTGCGGGATCCGCGGTTCGGGAGCGCCGGGGCCGCTGGCGGCGGGGGCCGCCTCGCCGGAGGCGGTCGCCTCGCGCTCCGCGACGACCTCGCGGACCGCCTCGATCACGCCCTTGTAGCCGGAGCAGCGGCAGAGGTTGCCGCACAGTGCCTGCCGGGTCTCCAGGTCGCTGGGGGCGTGGTTGCCCTCCAGCAGGTCATGGATGGTCATGGCCATGCCGGGCACGCAGAACCCGCACTGCACCCCGCCCGACCTGCACAACGCCTGCTGGACGTCCGACAGTTCCCCGTCGGTCGCGAGGCCCTCCACGGTCCGCACCTCGCTGCCGGCCGCCGTGGCCGCCGGGACCAGGCAGGAGGCGACGAGCCGGCCGTCGACCTGCACCGCGCAGGCGCCGCACTCGCCCTGCGAGCAGCCGTCCTTGGCGCCGGCCAGGCCGAGCCGCTCGCGCAGCACGTACAGCAGGGATTCGCCGATCCAGGCCCCGGTGACGGGACGGTCGGCGCCGTTGACGCGCAGGACGTACGAAGCCGACGGGTGCTCGTGGTGCGCGACGGCGGGGATTCCCTCGTCCCCGTACGTCTCCTCCCGCACCGGCACACCTTCGGCGCCCCCCTCGTCCGGGGGTGTCACAGCGCTGTCGGAGGTGTCCTCGCCCGGCACCGGCGCGGCCCCCGCTTCGGCGGCGGGATCCGCCTCCTCCGCGGCACCGGCGGACCCGTCCGCCGCGAAGCCGTGCCCCTGCTCGGGCTCCGGCCCCTCGGCCGGAGCCAACGCGCCCGGTCCCGGGACGACATCGGCTTCGGCACCGGCCCCGGCTTCGGCGTCCGCCGGGCGGGGCCGCTGCTCCTCCACCGGCGCCTGCGCCGGGCCGTGGGCGGCGTCGATGTCGGGGGCAGCGTGCGGCACGCCCTCCGGCTCCGGCCCGGGCTGCGGGTAGCCCTCCGGCAGCGGGGTCCCGACCCCCGGGCCGCCCAACACCCGCGGTCCGCGTCCCAGGGCGCCGGCCCCGGGCCCCTCGCCCGGCAGCACCCCCGAGCTCATCTGTCCGTCGGCCCCGGGCTGCGCCCACGGAGCCGCGGCCCCGCCGGGCAGCGTCGCCGGAGCCTGGCTCCAGTCCCCGGCACCCGGAGCGCCCGCGGAACCGCCCGCGTCAGCACCGCCACCGCCCCCGAAGACGTCGCTCCGGAACCCGTCGTCCCCGAGGCCCTCGCCGCCCCGGAACCCCTCACCCGCCCGGAACCGGCCCTCCCGGACGTCACCACCCGAAAAGCCACCACCCGGGAACTCGCCGTCCCGGAACACGCCGTCCCGGAACTCGCCGTCCCGGAGCTCACCACCCGGACGGTCACCGTCCCGGAAGCCATCACCCCGGAACTCTCCGCCCGGGAACCCATCACCCCGGAACTCACCCGCACCCGGGAACTCCCCCGCACCCGGCAGCGGTTCGCCGCCGGCCGGCAGCGTCCACTGCCCCGTGGCCGCGTGCTCCTCGGGCAGGTGCGCCGTCCCCAGGCCGTGCGCCCCGGGCTGCTGGTGCACCTCCTCGGGGAACTGCCACTCGGCCGTGGACCCGTAGTCCCCGACCCCGCCTGCCCCACCGGCCTGCTCGGGCTCCCCGAAGGCCGCCGCCACCGACGGCGGCAGCGGGATGGAGGCCGGGATCGGCCCGCGCGCCGGCGCGGGGGCCTGGGCGGCCTGCGGCTCGGGCCACTGCACCGGCATCGTCCAGGTCCCGGTGGCACCGGGGTCGGCGCTGGCCGAGCCCAGCGGCACGATCATCGGCGGCGGCACGTACCCGTGTCCGGGGGCGGCGAGGGGCTCCCCGTTGTCGAGGGCGTCCAGCATGTCCTGCGGAAGTTTCACGAAGGCCGTGGCCTCGTTGTCGTACTCGCCGCCCTGCGGCACGGGCTCCCAGCCCCAGCCGTTGCCCGCGCCACCCGCCCCGCCGGTGCCGTCCGCGTGGCCCGAATTCCCGGTCGTTCCGCTCACGTTCTCGTTCTCACTCATGAGGTCAGCGCCCTCCCCAGGGCCCTGCGCGCCAGCACGGCCACCGTCCGCCGCAGATGCAGTACTCCGGAGGACACCGGTTCCCCCTGGTCGGGCACGCAGGCGGCCGCGACGTACTCGCCGAAGGCCTCCAGCGCCTCGGGGGCCAGGCTGCGGTCCCCGTCCCAGTCGATCAGCGAGGCCACCCACTGCTCGGCCTCCAGCGGCCGCAGCGGCATCGGGGCCACCGCGCCGATCGCGCACCGCACGCCCCGGCGCGCGGGGTCCAGTACGAGCCCCACGGACGCCACCGCGCGCCCCGGGCCCGTACGCCCCGTGGCCTTCAGGAAGACCTGCGGCGCGTGCAGCAGCGGAACCCGTACGAAGCCGATCAGTTCGCCCGGGCGCAGCATGTCGCGGCCGGCCAGCAGGTGGGAGACCGGGATCTCGCGCTGCGAGCCGCCGGGTCCGACGATGACCAGCACCGCTTCGAGCGCCGCCAGCACGGGCAGGGCGTCACCGGTCGGCGCGGCCGTCGCGATGTTCCCGCCGAGGGTGCCGGCGTTGCGGATCTGCGGCGGGCCCGCGGCGCGGGCGGCGGCCGCGAGCGCCGGGATGAGAGCGGCGAAATCCGGCCGTCCCATCCGGGCGTGCGTGAGTCCGGCGCCGAGCAGCGCGTGCCCGTCCTGGTACTGCCAGCCGCGGATCTCGTTGATGCGCCCGAGGCCGACCAGCGCGGCCGGGCGCAGCAGCCCGGCGTTGACGGCGGCCATGAGGTCGGTGCCGCCCGCGACGGGCACGGCCGCGGGCATGGCGGTGAGTGCCGCCACGGCCTCGTCGAGCGAGGCCGGCAGCGTCACGGACTGCGCCGCCCGGGCCGCCTGCGGCCCCTGAGTCGAATGCGATGCGTGCGGTGCGTGCGTGGTCAACCCAGCTGCCCCTTCCCGATGTCCCGGTCCCGGCGCTCACGCCTGTCCGCCGTACGGTACGTGCTCACCGCCGGGACGTGGCAACTCTGGCACATCTTCGGGGCCGCCCCGCGCGAGGGTCCGCCGGGCGGCGCCGCCCGTTCCGCGGGCCGGCGGGGTGCCGGACGGGCCCCGGCGCGGCCGCCGCACGGTGCGGAGACGGCCTGCACGCCGTCCCCGCACCCCCCGCACCCCCCACGCGCACCCCGCGCACCTCCGACGCGCGAGGTGGCCCGCCGTCCCCGGATGCCCGCGAGCCTCCCCGGAAAGCCCGTTTTCCGCCGGATCCACCTCATTCGAGGCAGAGTTCCAAAGGTTTCCGAAGAGTTCCGCTTCCGGCCGTACGGCGCGGGGGCGGCGGCCGGGGACCCGGGTCACACGATCGGGGGCGCACCTTCGAGCGGGCGTCCGAGGAGTCCCGGACGGCGCTGCCAAGGCAACGGTCCCGCCGGTGGCCGGTACTCGACCCCGAGGGCGTCGAGCCGCGCGTAGTGCGCCGTCATGCGGGTCTCGAACCCGGCGTAGTCCCGGGATTCCGGTTCGGGCAGCCGGGACCAGACCGCCTCGGCGAAGGCGGCCAGCCGCGGGAACACCTGGTAGTCGACCCGGCCCTGGTGTTCCATCACCTCGGTCCACACGTTGGCCTGCGCGCCCAGCACGTGCGCGGCGGCCTCGGGCGAGAGCTTCGGCGGTACCGGCTCGAAGCGGTAGACGTCCTCCAGGGTGCGCACGTACCCGATGGGCACCGGCTCGTCCGGGCCGGGCGCCTGACGGTGGTCCAGGTACACCTGCTGCTCGGGGCACATCACCACGTCGTGCCCGGCCTCGGCGGCCGCGATCCCGCCCGCGTACCCGCGCCAGGAGGAGACGGCGGCGCCCTCCGCGAGCCCGCCCTGGAGGATCTCGTCCCAGCCGATGAGCCGGCGTCCGCGCGCGGTGAGCCAGCGGTCGAAGTGGCGGATGAACCAGGCCTGGAGGCCGTCCTCCCCGTCGACGCCCAGTTCGCGGATCCGCTCCTGGGCCAGCTCCGAGGCGCGCCACTGCGTCTTCGGGCACTCGTCGCCGCCCACGTGCACGAAGGGCGAGACCTCCGGCGGGAACAGCTCCAGCAGCTCCTCGAACACGTCCTCGTAGAAGCGCAGTACGTGTTCGGTGGGGGCCAGGACGTTCTCGTTGACCCCCCAGTCGTCCCACACGCCCAGCGCCGCCGTGTCGACGACGTCGCGGTTGCCGAGCTCGGGGTAGGCGGCGATGGCGGCCTGCGAGTGCCCGGGGATGTCGACCTCGGGGACGATCCGCACGTGCCGTTCGGCCGCGTACGCGACGATCTCGCGGATGTCGTCCTGGGTGTAGAAGCCGCCGTGCGGGGTGTCGTTCCACAGCGGCGAGGCCCGGTGCCCCCAGCGGCTGCGCGCCCGCCAGGCGCCGACCTCGGTGAGCCTCGGGTGGCGCTTGATCTCGACGCGCCAGCCCTGGTCGTCCGTCAGGTGCAGGTGCAGCACGTTCAGCTTGTGCGCGGCCAGCAGGTCGATGTGGCGCAGCACCCCGTCCTTGGGGGTGAAGTGCCGGGCGACGTCCAGCATCAGCCCGCGCCAGGCGAAGCGGGGCCCGTCCTCGATCGTCGCGTACGGGATCTCCCGCGCGGGCCGTCCGGGCAGCGGGGCCCTGCGGTGGGCGTCGGGGCCGAGCAGCTGGCGCAGCGTCTGTGCGCCCCGGAAGAGCCCGGCGGCGGTGGCTCCGGTGAGCTCCACCCCGTCGGCGCCGACGGTGAGCCGGTAGGACTCCGGCCCGTGCCCGCCGGCCCGTGCCGGGTCCACGGCCAGCCGTACGTCGGCCCGCGCGCCGGGGGCCGCGGGCGGCAGCAGGGCCCAGCCGGTGGCGGCCCCGATCTCCCGGCGCACCCACCGGGCGACGCCCTCGGCGCCGGGTCCGGCGGACAGCGCGGGATCCGGGCCGAAGCGGTGGCGGCGGCCCTCGCCGTCCACGACGGCGACCCGGGGTGCGGGGATCAGGTCCAGGTCCAGGTCCATGCGTCAGCCCTTCGCAACGACAAGCCCGTTGCACCCTGCGCAACGCCTGTTTCACAGAGTGCTCTTGGCGCCGACCCTAACCCGCCCCCAGGACGCGCAAAAGGCCTTCGGGACGTGCAAAAGGCCCCCGGCGCGCATCACTGCGCACCGAGGGCCTCCGCCGTCGAAGCGGGGGGCGTCCCGCCGCTACTTGTCCTTGCCGCCCTTGTCCTTGTCCTTGTCGCCGCCGGCGCCCATGGACTCGTAGATCTCCTTGCACATCGGGCAGACCGGGTACTTCTTCGGGTCGCGGCCCGGTACCCAGACCTTGCCGCAGAGCGCGACGACGGGGGTGCCCCCGAGCGCGCTCTCCATGATCTTGTCCTTCTGGACGTAGTGGGCGAAGCGCTCGTGGTCGCCGTCGCCGTGGGACACCTGCGGCGTCGGCTCTACGAGGGTCCCCGTACCAGTCCCGCGCTCGGGCTCAAGAGTGCTCATGAAATCCAGGGTACTGAACCCCGCGCGGGTCAGTTCAGCGACGGGTCGTCCAGATAGGTGGCGACCATGGCCAGCTCGCTGCGCTGGCGCCGCAGCACCGCCCGCCACAGCCGTTCGGGGTCGGGGAAGGAGACGTCTCCGGGCTCGGAATCGACGACGTACCAGGCACCGTCGCGCAGCTCGGTCTCCAGCTGGCCCGGCCCCCATCCGGAGTAACCGGCGAAGATGCGCAGGCCGCCCAGGGCGGCGGCGAGCAGTTCCGGCGGGGCCTCCAGGTCGACGAGGCCGATCGCACCGTGCACCCGGCGCCAGCCCAGCGGTCCTTCCTCGCCCGGGATCACGGCGACGCCCAGCGCCGAGTCCAGCGCGACCGGACCGCCCTGGAAGACCACCCCCGGGTCACCGGCCAACGGCGCCCACGGCAACAGGATGTCGCGGACGTCCACCGGCGTGGGCCGGTTGAGGACGACGCCGAGGGAGCCCTGCTCGTCGTGGTCGAGCAGCAGCACGACCGCGCGGTCGAAATTCGGGTCCGCGAGGGCGGGGGTGGCCACGAGCAGCCGCCCTGTGAGGGAGGACACCTCGGTCATGCGGACATGATCCCGCACAATCGCCCTTCAGGGGGAGCGGGCGGCCGTATCCGATCACGCGCAGCTCAGGGCGCACGGCGGCAGAACGCCGCGCGCGCCGCCCGGGCCGCCGGAACGCGACACTCCGCCACCTTCCGCACACTGAGGGTGCTGTACCGAATTCATGACAGTCCTACGGCCGCGTCAGCCATACAAACAAGGGGGTAGTGACCCTTACCCTTTTCACTGGCCCCCTGCCCATCCTCTCCGGAACGCGAGATCCATGACCGGCAACGATGTCCTGCTTGTCCACGGCGGAACCCCGCTCGAGGGCGAGATCCGTGTCCGCGGCGCGAAGAACCTCGTGCCGAAGGCCATGGTCGCCGCCCTGCTCGGCAGCGAGCCGAGCCGGCTGCGCAATGTTCCCGACATCCGTGACGTGCGGGTCGTGCGCGGGCTGCTCCAGCTGCACGGCGTGACCGTGCGGCCCGGCGAGGAGCCGGGCGAGCTGATCCTCGACCCGACCTACGTCGAGAGCGCCAACGTCGCCGACATCGACGCGCACGCGGGATCCTCCCGGATCCCGATCCTCTTCTGCGGCCCGCTGCTGCACCGCCTCGGCCACGCCTTCATCCCGGGCCTGGGCGGCTGCGACATCGGCGGCCGTCCGATCGACTTCCACTTCGACGTGCTCCGCCAGTTCGGCGCGACCATCGAGAAGCGCGAAGGCGGCCAGTACCTGGAGGCCCCGCAGCGCCTGCGCGGCTGCAAGATCCGCCTCCCCTACCCCTCGGTCGGCTCGACCGAGCAGGTGCTGCTGACGGCCGTCCTGGCCGAGGGCGTGACCGAACTCAGCAACGCGGCCGTCGAGCCGGAGATCGAAGACCTCATCTGCGTCCTGCAGAAGATGGGCGCGATCATCTCCGTCGACACCGACCGCACCATCCGCATCACCGGTGTGGACCGGCTGAGCGGCTACAACCACAAGGCGCTCCCGGACCGCCTGGAGGCCGCCTCGTGGGCTTCCGCGGCCCTGGCGACCGGCGGCAACATCTACGTCCGCGGGGCGCAGCAGCGCTCGATGATGACGTTCCTGAACACCTTCCGCCGGGTCGGCGGTGCGTTCGAGATCGACGACGAGGGCATCCGCTTCTGGCACCCGGGCGGCCCGCTGAAGGCCATCGCGCTGGAAACGGACGTCCACCCGGGCTTCCAGACGGACTGGCAGCAGCCGCTGGTCGTCGCCCTGACGCAGGCCTCGGGCCTGTCGATCGTCCACGAGACGGTCTACGAGTCCCGCCTCGGCTTCACCTCGGCGCTCAACCAGATGGGTGCTCACATCCAGCTGTACCGCGAGTGCCTGGGCGGCAGCGCCTGCCGGTTCGGCCAGCGCAACTTCCTGCACTCGGCGGTCGTCTCCGGCCCGACCAAGCTCCAGGGCGCCGACCTCGTCATCCCCGACCTGCGCGGCGGGTTCTCGTACCTCATCGCGGCGCTGGCCGCCGAGGGCACCTCGCGCGTGCACGGCATCGACCTCATCAACCGCGGCTACGAGAACTTCATGGAGAAGCTCGTCGAGCTGGGCGCCAAGGTCGAGCTGCCGAACGGCGACCTCGTCTGATCCCGCCCGATCACCTTCCGGGGCCCCCGACGGGCCCCGGAAGGCCCCGTACGGGCCCCTGAGGGCCGGCTGGACGGGGCCGGGCAGGCCGAAGGGCGGCCACCCCCCGCGGGGGGTGGCCGCCCTTCGGCGTTGCTCAGTGCTACGTACCACTGCCGTCCCGAGGGCCGGTGCGGCCCTCGGCACAAGGGCGGTGCTACTTGCCCTTGGCGGCTTCCTTGAGCTTGGAGCCCGCGGAGACCTTCACGCTGTAGCCGGCCGGGATCTGGATGGGGTCGCCGGTCTGCGGGTTGCGCGCGGTGCGAGCGGCACGGTGGGTGCGCTCGAAGGTCAGGAAGCCGGGGATGGTGACCTTCTCGTCGCCCTTGGCGACAATCTCGCCGACGGTCTCGGCGAGCGCGGCCAGAACGGCGTCGGCGTCCTTGCGGGTCACCTCGGCGCGCTCGGACAGAGCGGCCACCAGCTCACTGCGGTTCATGTTGTACTCCCGTGTTCAACGTGCCTTAGAGGCGTGAGATCGAAGCCGATGCTGCCAGGGTCCTCGGACAGTCCCCGGACCCGGGTCTGAACGTCAGACCCTCTCGCCCGGTTACGCATCCTGCCCCCACCAGCGGCGGGAAAGCCAATCCGGCACCCGCCAGGGTCACACGAAAAGCGCCACAGTCACGCCGCGGTGACGCTCCGTCCGCACCAAAGGCTCCGACGGGTCCGTGGGCCCGGGTGGGCCCGGCGGACCGCCGTGGATGCGGACCGCGGGCCACGCGGGCATCCCCGCAACCCTAGAGGCGCCCTGCCGGGCCCGCATCTCGCGACGCGCCGGAATCGGACCGCGGGGACCGTGGGGACCGTCACAGTGCGTTGCGGGCGGCGCGGGCGGGCCGCGGGCCGCTGCCGGGCCGCCGGACCGTCAGGGCGCCGGCTCCGCACCGGGCCCGGGCCGCCGGCCCGGGCCCCTGCGTCGGCTAGACGGCCGTGGCGGCCTTGCGGACGGCTCCGGCGACCGCACCGGCCACCTTGTCGTTGAAGACGGACGGGATGATGTAGTTGGCGTTCAGCTCGTCCTCGCCGACGACGTCGGCGAGGGCGGCCGCGGCGGCCAGCATCATGTCGGTGTTCACGGTCCGCGACTGGGCGTCGAGGAGGCCGCGGAAGACGCCCGGGAAGACCAGCACGTTGTTGATCTGGTTCGGGAAGTCCGAGCGGCCGGTGGCCACGACGGCGGCGGTCTGGCGGGCGACGGCCGGGTCCACCTCGGGGTCCGGGTTCGCGAGCGCGAACACGATGGCGCCCTCCGCCATGGCGCCGACGTCCTCGCCGGAGAGCACGTTCGGGGCGGAGACGCCGATGAAGACGTCGGCGCCGACCACGGCCTCCTTGAGGGTGCCGGTGTAACCCTCGGGGTTGGTGTTGTCGGCGATCCAGCGCAGCGGGGAGTCGGGGGCCGCGTCGACGAGGTCGGGGCGGTCCGCGTGCACGACGCCGTGGATGTCGGCGCTGACCGCGTTCTTGACGCCCGCCGCGAGGAGCAGCTTCAGGATGGCGGTACCGGCCGCGCCGGCGCCCGACATGACCACCTTGACGTCGCCAACCGCCTTGCCCACCACGCGAAGTGCGTTGGTCAGGGCGGCGAGGACGACGATGGCGGTGCCGTGCTGGTCGTCGTGGAAGACGGGGATGTCGAGGGCCTCGCGCAGCCGGGCCTCGATCTCGAAGCAGCGCGGCGCGGAGATGTCCTCCAGGTTGATGCCGGCGAAGCCCGGGGCGATGGCCTTGACGACGGCCACGATCTCGTCGGGGTCCTGGGTGTCCAGGCAGATCGGCCAGGCGTCGATGTCGGCGAAGCGCTTGAAGAGGGCCGCCTTGCCCTCCATGACCGGCATGGCGGCCATCGGGCCGATGTTGCCCAGGCCCAGCACGGCGGAGCCGTCCGTCACGACTGCGACGGTGTTGCGCTTGATGGTCAGGCGCCGCGCGTCCTCGGGGTTCTCGGCGATGGCCATGCACACGCGGGCCACGCCCGGGGTGTAGATCATCGAGAGGTCGTCACGGTTGCGGATGGGGTGCTTGGACGCCATCTCGATCTTGCCGCCGAGGTGCATCAGGAAGGTTCGGTCGGAGACCTTGCCGAGGCTGACGCCTTCGATCCCGCGCAGCTTCTCGACGATCTCGTCGGCGTGCGCGGTGGAGGTGGCGGCGATGGTGACGTCGATACGGAGCTTCTCGTGGCCCGATGCGGTCACGTCGAGGCCGGTGACCGACCCCCCGGAAGACTCCACGGCGGTGGTGAGCTGGGAGACCGCGGTTCCGCTCGCGGGCACTTCCAGACGGACCGTCATCGAATACGAGACGCTGGGCGCCGTTGCCATGGCCGTGTTCCTCTTCTGTCCCTGATTTCGCTGTACACAGGGCCCGCACACCACTGATGTGACGGGACCCGTTGTCCGATCGTCCCACCTACCAGCCGGTACAAGGTAACCAGCTACAAATTTCGGAAGAACACTTCCACCATACGAGATACCGGGGGCCGGCGGAATCGTGGGTTAATACAAAACAGGTCCGCGCCCCCCACGGGTGGGGGACGCGGACCTGTTCTTCTCACCAAGACTGACGACACCGACCCGCCATGCTCGCCTCGCGGCAAGTGGTCGCTCTAGGCGACGAAGGTTGGGCCCGGGGGCTTGGATCGAGCCGGTGTCGTAACCAGGCTAACAAAGGATCGCCGGATGTGATCCCCCCTCCCGCGAGTCCGTTCCCCGGCTCACGCGCCTGGCCGCGGGCCATCCGGCCCCCAGGCACCGGCGCACGCCCGGACGGGGCTCCGGCGGGGCCCGTCCGTCACCGCCGCAGCAGCTCGGGCACCCCGTCCGCGCCGGGCCGGTCGGCCGCCGCCGAGACCACCGTCAGCTGCTGCGTGGCGCGCGTCAGGGCCACGTACAGGACGCGCAGGCCCGCCGGGGACTCCTCGGCGATCTCCGCCGGGGAGACGACCACCGTGGCGTCGTACTCCAGCCCCTTGGCCTCCAGACTGCCCAGCGCCACCGCCCGCTCGCCCAGGTCCGCCAGCCAGGCCGCGGCCTCCGCCCGACGGTCCATCGCCACGACCACGCCCACGGTGCCGTCCACCTGCTCCAGCAGCCGCCGAGTCTCCTCCCGGACCGTGGTCGCCAGATCCTCCGCGGCGGCCGTGAAGCGCGGCTCCAGGCCCGTGGAGCGCACCGCGGTCGGCGGCTCCATGTCCGGCATCGCCAGCTTCAGCACCCGGGAGGCCACCTCGGCCACCTCGGCCGGGTTGCGGTAGTTCACGGTCAGCGTGAACCGCCTGCGCGGCCGGCGCCCCAGCGCCTCGTCACGGGCGGCCGCCGCCTCCTCGGGATCGGTCCAGGAGGACTGCGCCGGGTCGCCCACCACCGTCCACGTCCCCGAACGGCCGCGCCGGCCCACCATCCGCCACTGCATCGGCGTCAGGTCCTGCGCCTCGTCCACGATCACGTGGGCGTACTCGGTGCGCTCGGCCGCGAGCCGCTCGGCCCGCTCCCACTGGGTCTCCTCCCGGGTCGGCATCAGCTCCTCCAGCCCGCTGAGCTGGTCCAGCGGATCCATCTCCCGCTTGCGCTTGGGCCGCGCGGGCGCGCCGAGCAGCTGGTGGAGCTCGTCGAGCAGGGCCACGTCGTGCACCGACAGGGGGCCCTTGCCGTCCGGGCCGACCCGGCGCAGGGAACGGGCCAGCTGGCGGGTCTCGCGGGAACTCAGGTCCCGGCGCGACCAGCGGCCCAGGCGCCGCTCGTCCGCCATGGCGGCCAGCACCCCCCGCGGGGTCAGCTCCGGCCACCAGGCGTTCAGGAAGGAGATGAAGTCGTCCTCGGTGGAGATGTCCTCGTCGAAGGCGGACCGCAGCTCGGCCGCCAGCTCCGGGTCGCTGTGCCGGCCGGCGCCGCCGGACTTCGCGTAGAGGGCGTCCAGGAGCAGCTTGCGGGCGCGCGGACGCAGCAGGTTGACCGGCGCGGTCCCGCTGAGCACCGTCTGCCGGATCCGGTCCAGGTCGGAGGCCTCCAGCTCCTGGCGCCGCCCGAAGGCCACCACGCGCAGCCGCTCGGGGGCCGCGCCGAGCTCCAGCGCGCCCCGGACGGCCTTGCGGAGCACCTTGAGCATCCGGGAGGAGCCCTTGATCCGGGCCACGGCCGGGTCGTCGTACGTGGTCGCCTCGGCGCCGTCGACGAGCGAGCCGAGCGCCCGGATGGCGACCTGGCCCTCCTCGCCGAGGGAGGGGAGCACGCCTTCGGTGTACGCGACGAGCAGCGGCGTCGGGGAGACGATCAGGATGCCGCCGGAGTAGCGCCGCCGGTCCTGGTAAAGCAGGTACGCGGCCCGGTGCAGGGCGACGGCCGTCTTCCCGGTGCCGGGGCCGCCCGCGACCTCGGCGACGGAGGCGGCGGGAGCCCGGATGACCAGGTCCTGCTCGGCCTGGATGGAGGAGACGATGTCCCGCATCGAGTGCGTACGGGCCCGCCCCAGGGCGGCCATCAGGGCGCCGTCGCCGATGACGGGCAGCTCCCGGCCGTCGAGGGAGGCGGTCAGCTCGGGGCGCATCAGGTCGTCCTCGACGCCGAGCACCTTGCGGCCCTTGGAGCGGATCACCCGGCGGCGCACGACGCGGCCGGGGTCCTTGGGGGTGGAGCGGTAGAACGGCGCCGCCGCCGGGGCGCGCCAGTCGATGACGAGCGGCGCGTAGTCGGTGTCGAGTACGCCGATGCGCCCGATGTGCAGGGTTTCGGCGATGTCGGCGGTGAGGTCGGCGCGGATCGCGTCGTCGGCGGGCTCGACGGAGGTGTACGCGCCGTCGGGGCCGCGCTCACCGTCCTTGCCGAGGACGAGGTCGATGCGTCCGAAGAGGAAGTCCTCGAACTCGTTGTTCAGCCGGTTGAGGTGGATCCCGGCGCGGAACACCTGGGCGTCGCGCTCGGCGAGTGCGCCGGGCGTGCCGACCTGCCCCCGCTTGGCGGCGTCGTTCATCAGGAACTCGGCCTCGTGGATCTTCTCCTCTAGGCGTCGGTACACCTGATCGAGGTGCGTCTGCTCGGCCGCGATCTCGCGATCGCGGACGGAATCCGCCGTGCTGTCGACAGCGGCATTCTGCGCGGCCACCAAGGCCCCCTTCTGACGTGCATGGGCGACCGTCAACCGTACGCGAATCCAGCCCCGGTCCGCACGCCCGTTCCGCGCGGCGGCCGAATCGGGGTGGTACGTGCCGGTACGGGGCGGAGCCCCCCGGCCGGGGCGGCAACGCCGCCCGGGGGCGGGGAGAGGAGTCTCGGCCGGTCCGGATCAGGGAGGGTTTGGTGGTCTCCCGTCAGTCTCATCGTCCTTCCGCGTCGGGCCGGTCCCTCAAGGGCGCTCCTTCGTCGCGTCGCTTCGCGATGGCCTTCGGCCACCCTTGACCGACCGTCCCGCCACGGAAAAACGAAGACTGCCGGGAAACCCCCAAAAGAACGTTCACGGGGCAGAGGACCTGTCCTGTCCCCATCAGGGACCCTCGACCCCTCCCCGCCCGGCCCAACCGGGCATCCGGGCCCTGGACGTGGCAATCCCCGCCCGGGGGTGGCCAGACCACCCGAAACAGCGACACGACGAGCCTGCGGGCACGGCAGAAGCCCCCGCGCGTCAGATCGCCAGCAATCCTTCCCGGCTTGGCGTCTGCGGCCCGTCTGTGGCCGTACATAAGCCGCCCACGGCCATCAGTTGCCTGCGTGGTCACGCGTCTGCGGCTTGGTGGAATGCTTGGTGGAGTGAGAAAGCGACGCAGGTGTCTTTTCCTGCGGTCTGGGGCCGATTGCCGTCTGCCGGGGGTCAGTCGCCCGTCCAGGAGGACCATTTCGCCGCCCTGGGCGGCTTATGTCCGGCCACGGACGGACCGCAGACGCCAAGCCGGGCGAAGCGCGTAGCGATCTGACGCGCCTGAGGTACCGGGAGGCTGTTCTGGTCGCTGTTTGGGGTGGTCTGGCTGCCCCTGGCCCGGGATTCGATGGTCAGGGGTGGATGTCGGGTCCACCCAGACGGCTAGCGGGCGGGGTTGCGCATCGCTGATGGGGACAGGACAGGTCCACTGCCCCGTGAACGTTCTTTTGGGGGTTTCCCGGCAGTCTTCGTTTTTCCGTGGCGGGACGGTCGGTCAAGGGTGGCCGAAGGCCATCGCGAAGCGACGCGACGAAGGAGCGCCCTTGACGGGCCGGCCCGACGCGGAAGGACGATGAGACTGACGGGAGACCACCAAACCCTCCCTGATGCCGCCCCGCTGGACCCCGCCCTCCCCCGCCCCCGGGCGGCCTTGCCGCCGCTCAGCTCCCCGACCCCGCCGACGGCGATGTGCCCGGGCGGACCAGTTCGCCCAGGGTGGGGACCGACTCCGGGCGGGAGCGGACCGCGTCCGTGCACTCCCACGCCCGCGGCGGGTCCGCGTCCGGTCCGCCGAGCACCACCGGTCCCGACCCGGCCGACACGGCGTCGCTCGCCGACAGGGTGCACACCACCTGCGCCAGCGCCACCGGCGGCAGGTCCTCCGGCTTGCGGCTGAGCCGTACCGTGCCCGTCGGGTCGCCCGGGCGGGCCGGACCGGCCGTCAGTCCGTCCGGGACCCCGGTCGTGAAGCCCGCGTCGCGCTCCTCCCCCGAGGGGGCCTTCTCCAGCGCCTCCAGCAGGGCCTGCGCCACCAGCACCACGGGATCGCGTACGACCCGCTTCTCGGGCACCGGCACGACCCGGTCCACACCGACCAGCTGTGATCCGCACACCAGTTCAAGGGTGGCCCGGAAGCCCTGTACGCCGCTCTCCCCGGCCGGCCGCGCCGGGGTGTCGCAGGAGACCCGGGAGGGCGCCGCGCCCACGTCCACGGGGACGGTCGTCGCCCGGATCCCGCACCCGGCGAGCACCAGCAGCCCCGCCACCGCGCCCAGACCCACCAGCGCCCTACGCATCCGCGTCACCGGCGATCACCTTCCCCACGTCCATCGGCAGCCGCAGGGTGAACACGGCTCCGCCGGACGCCCCGTTCTCGGCCGTGATGTCACCGCCGTGGATGTGCGCGTTCTCCATCGCGATCGACAGCCCCAGCCCGCTGCCGTCCGACTTCGGCCGGGACGCGCTCGCCTTGTAGAAGCGGTCGAAGACGTGCGGCAGCACCTCCTCGGGGATGCCCGGCCCGTTGTCCCTGACCGCGATCACCAGCCGGTCCCCCTCCACGGCCACCGACACCCGCACCGGGGAACCGCCGTGCTTGAGGGCGTTGCCGATCAGGTTGGCCAGGATCACGTCGAGGCGCCGCGGGTCGAGCCGGGCCACGATCCCGCGCCCGGCGTCGAGTTCGACCGCGTCGAGCCAGGCCCGGGCGTCGATGCACGCCGTGACCTGGTCGGCGACGTTCACGTCGTCCAGCACCAGGCGCGCCGTCCCCGCGTCGAAGCGGGTGACCTCCATCAGGTTCTCCACGAGGTCGTTGAGCCGGCGCGTCTCGCTGACGACCAGCCCGACCGCCGGTGCGATCATCGGATCGAGGTCGTCGACCTCCTCCTCCAGCACCTCGGCCACCGCCGTCAACGCCGTCAGCGGCGTGCGCAGTTCGTGCGACATGTCCGCCACGAACCGCCGGCTCGCCTCCTCGCGCGCGCTCATGTCGGCGACCTTCTTCTCCAGCGCCTCCGCCGTCATGTTGAAGGTGTGCGCCAGGTCCGCGAGTTCGTCGGTGCCCGACACCTCCAGCCGGTGGTCCAGCTCCCCCTCGCCGAGCCGGCGCGCCGCGTCCCCGAGGCGCTGCACGGGCTTGAGCACGGTCCGCGCCGCCGCCTGCGCGAGCAGCGCCGAGCCGAGCAGCGCGAGGCCCGTCGCGATGGTCAGTGACCAGCCCAGGGCGTTGAGGTCGGCCCGTTCGGTGGCGAGCGACTTGTACATGTAGCCGGTCGGCCCGCCGCCGACGATCCGGGTCCCCCCGACCAGGTACGGATTGCCGTTCGGCTTCGTGCGCTGCCAGTACATGTGGTACTCGGCGTCGTTGGCGACCGTCGTCTTCTGCCGGTCGTTGACCGCGTGCTGGAGCGAGGACGGTACGTCGTCCAGCCCGAAGGAGTCCGCCCCCGCCGCGCCGAACACCTTGCGGCCGTCCTTGCGTTCGTGGACCAGGAGCACGCTGTACCCCGGGCTGCTGCCCGCCATCAGTTCGGCGGTGCGCTGCATCTCCTCGGCCGTCGGGTCGGCGGGCAGGGCCGCGGCCCTGTTCTGCATCTCCTGGCGGAAGTCCCCGAGGGCGGCGTCCTGGGTACGGGTGAGGACCGCTTCGCGGTTGAGCCAGTACGCGATCCCGGACGCGGAGACCGCGGCGGTCAGCGCGACCAGCGCGAACACCACCAGCAGCCGCAGCCGCAGGCTGGTCCAGCGCCGGCCCGCGAACAGGGCTCTGATCACTGCGGGGAGTCCAGCCGGTAGCCGACGCCGCGCACGGTACGGATCAGCGTCGGGGAGGACGGGACCTCCTCGACCTTCGCGCGCAGCCGCTGCACACAGGCGTCGACGAGGCGCGAGTCACCCAGGTAGTCGTGCTCCCAGACCAGGCGCAGCAACTGCTGGCGGGACAGGGCCTGACCGGGGCGGCGGCTGAGTTCGAGCAGCAGCCGCAGTTCGGTGGGGGTGAGCTGGAGGTCTTCGCCGTTCTTCGTGACCGTCATCGCGGCGCGGTCGATGACGAGGGACCCGAACACGGCGGAGTCGCTCGCCTCGCGCTCGCCGCGGCGCAGCACGGCCCGGATCCGGGCGTCGAGCACCCGGCCCTGGACGGGTTTGACGACGTAGTCGTCGGCTCCCGACTCCAGGCCCACGACGACATCGATGTCGTCGCTGCGGGCAGTGAGCAGGATGATCGGCAGCTGGTCGGTGCGCCGGATGCGCCGGCACACCTCGAAGCCGTCGATCCCGGGCAGCATCACGTCCAGCACGATCAGGTCCGGCCGCTGCTCGCGCAGCAGTTTCAGGCCGTCCTCGCCCGTCGCCGCGGTGGCCACACGGTGGCCCTGGCGTGACAGGGAAAGTTCGAGGGCCGTGCGGATGGCGTCGTCGTCCTCGATCAGCAACAGGAAAGGCACGGGCTCATTCTGTCCCATCGGCCGTCGGGACTTCGACCGTCACGCCCCGCGGATCCGCTCGCGGACGGCTGTGACAGGCCTGTGACAGTCGCAGGACAGCCCGGTTATGTCGGGGGGGCAGGCTTCTGTCATCAAGCACGGACCGAAGCAGACTCCACGACGGGGGGCGCGAGATGAACACGCTGCACAGCACCACGACCAGCGCGGTTGTCACGCGGCTGCACGATGTGAACCGTCGGGCGGGTGTCCGTAACGTGACGGTCGCCCGTCCGCGGCCGGCACACGTCACAGCCATTGACGCGAACCAGTACCAGGCGGTTCCCGCGGCGCGGACCCCGTCTTCCGGCTCGGAGGCGGAGTTCACGGCGTACGTCCAGGAGCGGCGGGCCGCGCTGTTCGCGACGGCCTTCCACCTCACCGGTGACCGTCACGAGGCGGAGGACCTGCTCCAGAGCGCGCTGTTCTCCACGTACCGCGCCTGGGACCGGATCAGCGACAAGGCCGCGGTCGGGGGCTACCTGCGGCGCACGATGACCAATCTGCACATCAGCGCGTGGCGCCGGCGGAAGCTGAACGAGTACCCGACCGAGGAGCTGCCGGAGACGGCCTCGGACACGGACTCGATGCGCGGTACGGAGCTGCGCGCGGTGCTGTGGCAGGCGCTGTCCCGGATCCCGGAGCCGCAGCGCACGATGCTGGTGCTGCGCTACTACGAGGGCCGTACGGACCCGGAGATCGCGGAGATCCTGGGCATCAGCGTCGGCACCGTGAAGTCGAGCATCTGGCGCTCGCTGCGCCGGCTGCGCGAGGACGAGGTGCTGAGCTTCGGGCGGGACGAGGCGGAGTCCTTCGGGGAGCTCGTCGCGTAAGGCGGCCAACAAGACCACGGGCCGGGGGGTCCGTCCTGCGGGGGTGGGACGGCGGCCGACGGGGGAAAGGCGGGATCAGGCGGACGGGGGTCCGCGTGGTCCCGCCTTTTCGGCGTTCCGGGGCGCGCGTGCGGGGCCGGTGCGCTCAGGCCGGGGTGCGGGCGGCGCGGTGGCGGCCCGCCGCGGCGGCGGCCAGCCGGCCCAGGGCCTCGTCGCGGCCGCAGGCGTGGGCGCCGAGGGCGGTGTGGCGGGCGACGATGCCCCGCTCGGCCCGCATCAGGCGCCAGCCCCTGCGCAGCAGGAACGCGACGGACTTGCGGCCCTCACGCAGGTCGCGGACGAAGCGGCGGCGGAAGGTGGTCGAGGGGCGGCCGCGCAGGCAGATCGCGTCGGCGAGGAGGCCGCGTTCCTGGCAGCGCGCGACGATGTCGGCGGCGAAGATCCCCTCGGCTATGAACAGCGGGGTCCGCCCGATGTCCAGGGCTTCGGTGCCGGTCCGCGAGGAGGTGGCCAGCGAGTACTCGGGGACCTCGGTCCGGCCGGTCGCGCAGAGTTCGGCGATGGCGGCGACGGCGGTGTCCGCGTCCCAGGACTGCGGGGAGTCCCAGTCGATGTCGGAGCTTGACTCGACCAGGGGGAGGGTCGGGTCCGTCCCCTCCTTGTAGAAGTCGTCCAGGCGCAGCACGGGCAGGCCCGAGCGGGCCGCGAGCCGGGACTTTCCGGATCCCGAGGGACCGGTCAGCAGGACGACGCGCGTGGGAAGGGGAGATGAACAGCTCACGGGTCACCAGTGTGGCGCATGACCGGCGGTATCGACATACCGCCGACGGCGCCTGCGACAACCCTCACACCGGTCCGGCGGGCGGTCGCGGTTCGCCGGTTGGAATCGGGGAAGGCCTCTCGACTACCCTGTGTGCGCACGCGACTACGACCACAGGCGGGAACCCATGGCACGTCACGCAGCCCCCCACTCCTCGGCGCAGCGGCTCCGCACCGCGGGCCTGACCCTTTCGATGGCCGGTGCGGCCCTGGCCATGGCGGCCGGCGGGGCGCAGGCCGGTGAGCTCGACATCCCGGCGGCGCTGTCGGGGGTGGCGGATCCGATCGCGAACCTGAAGGTGAACCCGCTGGCGAACACGGGCGTGGATCCGCTCGACAACGGGGTGGCGACCAAGGTCGCGGACTTCCCGTCCGTCGGTACGGGCATGGTGACCGGGAGCCTGACCAGGGGGTCTTCGGTGGGCGAGCTGCCGGGCGCGGCCGTTTCCTCGCTGCTGGGGCCCGTACTGCCGAAGTAGGCGGGGAGCGGGTACGGGAAGGCCCCGACAGCGCGGGGGACGCTGCCGGGGCCGGTCTCGTGGGCTCCTAGTAGGAGGAGCCGCCCGCGCCGAGCGAACCCGTCGGGTGCCAGACCGTCTTGGTCTCCAGGAACGCCGTCATGCGGTGCGTGCCCGGGTCGGCGCTCCAGTCGTCCACAGGCTGTGGACGCAGGACGCGCTTGAGGTTGTCGGCCGCGGCGATCTCCAGCTCCTTGGCCAGGGGGGCGTCCGCGCCGGCCAGGTCGATCGCGTTGACGTCCTGGTGGGACGCCAGGTGCGGGCCGATCTCGGCGGCCTTGCCGGACAGGATGTTGACGACGCCGCCCGGCAGGTCGGAGGTGGCCAGCACTTCGCCCAGGGAGAGGGCGGGCAGCGGGGACTTCTCCGAGGCGATCACGACGGCGGTGTTGCCCGTCGCGATGACCGGGGCGATCACGGAGACCAGGCCCAGGAAGGACGAGTCCTGGGGGGCGACGACGGTGACGACGCCGGTGGGCTCCGGGGTGGAGAGGTTGAAGAACGGGCCCGCGACGGGGTTGGCCCCGCCCACGAGCTGGGCGATCTTGTCGGTCCAGCCCGCGTACCAGACCCAGCGGTCGATGGCGGCGTCGACGACGGCCCCGGCCTTGGACTTGGACAGGCCCTCGGCCTCGCCGACCTCGCGGACGAACTGCTCGCGGCGGCCCTCCAGCATCTCGGCGACGCGGTAGAGGATCTGACCGCGGTTGTAGGCGGTCGCGCCGGACCAGCCGCCGAAGGCCTTGCGGGCGGCGACGACCGCGTCACGGCCGTCCTTGCGGGAGGACAGCGGGGCGTTGGCCAGCCACTTGCCCTTGGAGTCGCTCACCTCGTACACCCGGCCGCTCTCGGAGCGGGGGAACTTGCCCCCGACGTACAGCTTGTAGGTCTTGAAGACGCTCAGACGCGTCGCAGAAGACTCAGACATCGAGGTAGCCCTCCAGGCCGTGGCGGCCGCCCTCGCGGCCGAAGCCCGACTCCTTGTAGCCGCCGAAGGGCGAGGTCGGGTCGAACTTGTTGAACGTGTTGGCCCAGACGACGCCCGCGCGGAGCTTGTCGGCCACCGCCAGGATGCGGCTGCCCTTCTCCGTCCAGATGCCGGCGGACAGGCCGTACTGGCTGTTGTTCGCCTTGGCCACGGCCTCGTCGGGCGTACGGAACGTCAGCACGGACAGCACCGGGCCGAAGATCTCGTCGCGGGCGACGGTGTGCGCCTGGGTGACGTTCGTGAAGAGCGTCGGGGCGAACCAGTAGCCGGAGGACGGCAGCTCGCACGCCGGGGACCAGCGCTCGGCGCCCTCCGCCTCGCCGGTCTCGGCGAGCGCGGTGATCCGGGCCAGCTGCTCGGCGGAGTTGATCGCACCGATGTCGGTGTTCTTGTCGAGCGGGTCGCCCAGGCGCAGGGTGGACAGGCGGCGCTTGAGGGAGTCCAGCACCTCGTCGTGGACCGACTCCTGGACCAGCAGGCGCGAGCCCGCGCAGCAGACCTGGCCCTGGTTGAAGAAGATGCCGTTGACGATGCCCTCGACGGCCTGGTCGATCGGGGCGTCGTCGAAGACGATGTTGGCGCCCTTGCCGCCCAGCTCCAGGGTGACCTTCTTGTCGGTGCCGGCGACGTGGCGGGCGATCTTCTTGCCCACGGCCGTCGAGCCGGTGAAGGCGACCTTGTTGACGTCCGGGTGCTCGACGAGGGCCGCGCCCGCGTCCCCGTAGCCGGTGAGGATGTTGACGACGCCCTTGGGCAGACCGGCCTGGCGGCAGATGTCCGCGAAGAACAGCGCCGACAGGGGCGTGGTCTCGGCGGGCTTGAGGACGACGGTGTTGCCGGTGGCGAGGGCCGGGGCGATCTTCCACGCGAGCATCAGGAGCGGGAAGTTCCACGGGATGACCTGGCCGGCCACGCCGAGCGGGCGGGGGTTGGCGCCGTAGCCCGCGTGGTCGAGCTTGTCGGCCCAGCCCGCGTAGTAGAAGAAGTGCGCGGCGACGAGCGGGAGGTCCGCGTCGCGGGTCTCCTTGATCGGCTTGCCGTTGTCCAGGGTCTCCAGGACGGCCAGCTCGCGGCTGCGCTCCTGGATGATCCGGGCGATGCGGAAGAGGTACTTGGCGCGCTCGGAGCCGGGCAGCGCGGACCAGGTCGCGAAGGCCTTGCGGGCGGCCTTGACGGCGCGGTCCACGTCGGCGGCGCCGGCCTGGGCGACCTCGGCGAGGACCTCCTCGGAGGAGGGGGAGACCGTCTTGAAGACCTTGCCGTCGGCGGCGTCGGTGAACTCGCCGTCGATGAAGAGCCCGTAGGAGGGGGCGATGTCGACGACGGACCGCGACTCGGGGGCCGGTGCGTACGCGAAGAGGGAAGTCTTGTTGTCCATGATGGTCTCAGTCCACCGTCACGTAGTCGGGACCGGAGTAACGCCCGGTGCTCAGCTTCTGGCGCTGCATCAGCAGGTCGTTGAGCAGGCTGGAGGCGCCGAACCGGAACCAGTGGTTGGTCAGCCAGTCCGCGCCCGCGGTTTCGTTGACCAGGACGAGGAACTTCAGCGCGTCCTTGGTCGTGCGGATGCCGCCGGCCGGCTTGACGCCGATCTGGATGCCGGTCTGCTCCTTGAAGTCGCGGACGGCTTCGAGCATCAGTAGCGTGTTCGCCGGGGTGGCGTTGACGCCGACCTTGCCGGTGGACGTCTTGATGAAGTCGGCGCCCGCGATCATGCCGATCCAGGAGGCGCGGCGGATGTTGTCGTAGGTCGACAGTTCGCCGGTCTCGAAGATGACCTTGAGGCGGGCGGCGCTGCCGTCGGGGCGGACGCAGGCCTCCTTGACGGCCTTGATCAGCTCGTACGTCTCCAGGTAGCGGCCGGCGAGGAAGGCGCCACGGTCGATGACCATGTCGATCTCGTCGGCGCCGGCGGCGACGGCGTCCGCCGTGTCGGCGAGCTTGACGGGCAGGGCGGCACGGCCGGCCGGGAAGGCGGTGGCGACGGAGGCGACCTTGACGTCGGCTCCGTTCAGCGCGGCCTTGGCGGTGGCCACCATGTCGGGGTACACGCACACGGCGGCGGTCATGGGGGTGCCGCGGTCGGTGGGGTCGGGGTGGACGGCCTTGGCGGAGAGCGCCCGGACCTTGCCCGGGGTGTCCGCACCCTCGAGCGTCGTCAGGTCGATCATCGAGATGGCCAGGTCGATGGCGAACGCCTTGGCCGTCGTCTTGATCGAGCGGGTGCCGAGGGAGGCCGCGCGGGCCTCCAGGCCGACTGCGTCTACGCCGGGCAGCCCGTGCAGGAAGCGGCGCAGCGCGCTGTCGGACGTCGTCACGTCAGCGAATGCGGTGAGGGTGGTGGGCATGGTCACCACCTGAGCATATCTACGCGCGTAGCGACCTGTCACCCCCCCTCGCGCACATAAGAGCGTGACCTCCGCCATCGGTGCGCCCGCGGGGCCGCGGCCGGGAGGGTCCGGGCGGCGTACGGCACAATCGGCGGCATGACTACGCCCTCCCCCCACGAGCCGGTCTACGCCGACCGCGTCTACCGCTCCCCCATGGCCGTCGTCACGGGGGTACTGCTGCTCGCCCTGATCGGCTGGCTGTGCGGGGACGCCGTCGTCCGCGGCGGGGGCACGGCGCGCTGGGCCGGGCTGGCCGTCGCGCTGTTCGCGGTGCCGCTGACCGTCGCCTTCACGCTGCGGCCGGCCGTCTTCGCCAACGACGACCGGATGCGGGTGCGCAATCCGTTCCGGGTGATCACGCTGCCCTGGGCCGCGGTGGACGTGGTGCGCGCCGGGTACTCGGCGGAGGTGCTGGCCGAGGGGTCCACGTACCAGCTCTGGTCGGTGCCGGTGTCGCTGCGCGACCGGAAGAAGGCGGGCCGCAGGCTCAGCCGGCGGGACGCGCTGAGCGGGAAGGGGCTGGGCGCGGAGGCCGGTCCCGCGGACGCCGACGGGCCGCAGCGGGCCGCCGCCGACCGGGCCGTGGACGAGCTGCGCGAGCTCGCCGAGCGCGGGGCCGCCCGGCCCGGCGCCCAGGGCTCCGTCACCGTGAAGTGGGCGTACGAGATCATCGTGCCCGCCGTCCTGGGCGCGGCTGCCCTGGTCGTCCTGCTCGCCACGGGCTGACCCGCGGCCGGCGATCAGCGACGTGGGTCACTCGGACGGGCTGAGCGGAACCGGCGCCGCCGGGGGGCGCGTCCTCGCAGGTGTGCACCGTCATGAGGGCAGCGGCAGCGCCGCCACCGCCACACAGCTCCCGCTCCGGCTCCGCCTCCTGAGCGGGGCCCTGCTGGCCGCTCATCTGGTCCTCGTCGGCTGGCTCACCCTGCGCCCGCTGGACGTCCCCTGGGCGGCGGCCGCGAACCTGGACCTGCTGGAGGGGATCCGCGCGGACCTCTCGTACGGGCCGCTGGAGGCCGCCCACCGGATCGGCGACGGGCTGGCGCTGCTCGCCCCGCTGGGGGCGCTGCTGCCGCTGGCCGGGGGCCGGCTGGTGCTGACGCCGCTGGCCGCCTGGGTCTCGCTGGCCCGGACGGCGGCCGCCGCCGTGCTGATCTCCCTGAGCATCGAAATGCTGCAGACGGCGGTGCCGGGCCAGGTCGTGGACGTGGACTCGCTGCTGCTGAACACGCTCGGGGTGGTCCTCGTCCACCTCGCCGTCCTGCCGGCCCTGCGCGCCCGGGTGCGGCGCTCGCGGGAGCCTCAGGGGTCCACCCCGAGAATTACCAGGGTCGGCCTCGGCCCCTGGACCGAGGTCCTTTCGGCGGTGCCGCGCGAATATTGAGGCATCGCGCGGAACGCATTCGCGGAACGCCCTCGCGGAAGACATCCGGGAACGCGCGAACACCTACGAAGGAGAACACCATGAGCGCGCTGACCCGACCCCGCGACGGACGGATGATCGGCGGCGTCTGCGCCGGGCTCGCGCGGCGGTTCGGAATCAAGGCGAGGACGATGCGCGTCATCTTCGTGCTCTCGTGCCTGCTGCCCGGTCCGCAGTTCCTCGTCTACCTGGCGCTGTGGCTGCTGCTGCCCAACGAGAAGGCCGCGGCCGGCTCGGCGCAGACCGCCTGGTGACACCGTCGCGGCCCGGTGCGAGCGGGCCGCGAGCGGCGCTCAGCCCGCGCTCTTGACCTTCTCCAGCTGCTTGTCCGCGACCTCCTGGGGGACCAGCGCCTTCTTGTCGGCGGCCGCCACGTTGAGGGCCATCAGCCGCACCACCCGGTCCCCCTCGCGGACGACGACCAGGTGGACCTGCGCCGAAACGCCCGCGGCGGCGGCGGTCGTGGTCCAGCTGACGCTCTCGTCGCCCCCGGTCTTGTACGGGACCGCCTTCACGTCCCGGTAGCTGCCGGTCTGCTTCTCGACGGTGGCGGTGAACCCGGCGCCGCAGGCGGCGACCGCGTCGCGCAGCCGGGACAGGACCCGCTTGGCGTCGCCTTCGGAGTAGGAGCTGACGGAGGCGGAGACGGCGAGGCCGATCTGCTTCTGCGAGCCGATGCCCCGGTTGACGGTCTCCACCGCGGCCGGGTCGGGCTTGTCGCCCATGATGTCGGCGAGCGGCTGGCAGGCCTTCTTGTCCGCCTGCGGCTGGCCGTCGGGCGCGTTCGGGTTCTTGCCCTGCGCGGAGACCTGGTAGCCGGGCAGTTCGCCCGGCGCGAGGGCGGCCGCCTCCAGGGTGGCGTCCTTGGCCCTGGGCGCGGCGGAGACGGCCGGACTGCCCGGGGCGCCCGGGGCGGGGGCGGCGGCGGACCCCTTGGGGTCCGGGGACTTCCCGGCCGCCGGCGCACCCCCGGAACCGCTCGTCGAGCTGCTGCATCCGACCGCTCCGAGGAGCAGGGCGGGAAGCAGCGCGAGCGTCGTCGCGGGGACCGTGAACCGTGCCTTGATGCGCATGACCGAACCTCATACCCAGTGCGTCGGCGGGCAGTTGGTGGTGATCGTGGCACACCGCGCGACGCGGCGCACACCGCTCGAAGGGGCGTGCGCCACGCGTGCGGACGTACGAATCCGCGGGGCGTGCGTCAGCCGCCGAGGCCGTTCAGCGCGCCGGTGGCGGGGGCCAGGCCGCCGAGCAGGCTGGTGACCGGGGCGGTGGGGTCGGAGGACTGCTGGCCGTCGTGGCCCTGCTCGGTCTGGTTCGTGAGCGAGCTGGTGGCCCCGGTGACGGAGCCGAGGGCGTCCGTCAGGTTGGCGGCCGGGAGACCGGCGGCGGAAGCGGTACCGGCCGCGCCCGCGGCGAGGGCGGCTCCGACGACGGCGAGACCGAGGGACTTGGCAGCTGACAGCTTCATGAAGGATTGTCCTTGCGAAGGGGAATTGGGCGGCTCCGCAACCTAGCCACTTCAAACACCGGCCCGCAAACATCCTTCAATAGGAGAAAGCGCCCGGGAGCCGATGCACCCGGGCGCTTTCCGTGCGCTGTTCCGTGCCTCAGACGGAGACAGAACCGCTGGTCGAAGCGGTCTGCTGGAACAGCCATTCCGACTTCAGCTCCGCATAACCGGGCTTGATCACTTCATTGATCATCGCCAGTCGTTCATCGAAAGGAATGAACGCGGACTTCATCGCATTGACGGTGAACCACTGCATGTCGTCGAGCGAGTAGCCGAAGGTGTCGACCAGGTGCTCGAACTCGCGGCTCATGCTGGTGCCGCTCATCAGCCGGTTGTCGGTGTTGACCGTCAGGCGGAAGTGCAGCTTGCGCAGCAGGCCGATGGGGTGCTCGGCGTACGAGGCGGCCGCGGCGGTCTGCAGGTTCGAGGTCGGGCACATCTCCAGCGGGATGCGCTTGTCCCGGACGTACGAGGCCAGGCGGCCCAGCTTCACCGAACCGTCGGCGGCGACCTCGATGTCATCGATGATCTTCACGCCGTGGCCGAGCCGGTCGGCGCCGCACCACTGCAGGGCCTGCCAGATCGACGGCAGGCCGAAGGCCTCGCCCGCGTGGATGGTGAAGTGGTTGTTCTCGCGCTTGAGGTACTCGAAGGCGTCGAGGTGGCGGGTGGGGGGGAACCCGGCCTCGGCGCCCGCGATGTCGAAGCCGACCACGCCGTTGTCGCGGTAGCGGTTGGCCAGCTCGGCGATCTCCAGCGCGCGGGCCGCGTGGCGCATCGCGGTCAGCAGCGCGCCGACGCGGATGCGGTGGCCATTGGCCTTGGCGCGGCGCTCGCCCTCGCGGAAGCCGTCGTTCACCGCCTCGACGACCTCTTCGAGGGTCAGGCCGGCTTCCAGGTGCTGCTCGGGGGCGTAGCGGATCTCGGCGTACACGACGCCGTCCTCGGCCAGGTCCTCGGCGCACTCGGCGGCGACCCGGAAGAGGGCCGCCTTCGTCTGCATGACCGCGCAGGTGTGCGCGAACGTCTCCAGGTAGCGCGGGAGGGAGCCGGAGTCGGCGGCTTCGCGGAACCAGATGCCCAGCTTGTCGGCATCGGTCTCGGGAAGGCTCTCGTAGCCGGCCTCGCGGGCCAGCTCGATGATGGTCCCGGGGCGCAGACCACCGTCGAGGTGGTCGTGCAGGAGCACCTTCGGGGAGCGGCGGATCTGATCCGGAGTGGGCAGGTTGGGGGTCTCGCTCGTCATCTGGGCACTCTAGCTCCTACGCGCGTAGAGCGCCGGTCGGCGGCCGGGGTCGATATGTAACAGAGACCGTACGGACGGGTGGCGTACACCTGTCGGTCTGAGACTGTTCCGCCATGGCACAGCATGCGCCGCCGGCGCGCGGGGCCCGCCTTGGGCGGGCGGCCGGCGCGAACGGCTCGGTCTCGACGGTCAGTGGCGTGGTCCTCCTGCTTCCCGGAGCGTCCAGATTCTCCCCCGGTCCGGTGCGTCCGCTCGCGCGGGCGCTGGCCCGGGCGGGCCGGGAGGACGGGCTGGTGGTGCACGCCGTCGGCTACGGGGCGGGCCCCCGGGAGGAGGCCGCGCGGTGGGCGGCGGACGAGGCGGTGCGGCTCTACGGCGACGTGCCGGTGTGCCTGGCCGGGCACGGCGCGGGCGGCGGGGCGGCGCTGCGGGCGGCGGGCCACGGAGCCGTCAACTCCGTGCTGGCGATGGCGCCTTGTTTAACGGACGCCGGGCACGACGCCTCCCCTGAACCGGTGAAACAGCTCGCCGGGCGGCAGGTGCTGATCGTGCACGGCACCAACGACGCGCGCAGTGACCCGGAGGCGTCCTTCCTGCTGGCGGCGCGGGCCAAGAAGGCGAACCGTTCCACCTGCCGGTTCGAGGTGCACTCCGACGGTCACGGACTGCGCGAGCACCAGGCGGAAGTCGTCGCGCTCGCGGTGGACTTCGTCCTCGGCGCGATGGTCTCCGGCCGGTACTCGCGGCCCGTGACGGACGCGCTGGCGGCGCCGCCGCCGCTGGGGCTGCGGATGCCGCTGGCCTCGGGGTTCGGCCGGTCCCTGCGGGGGTGAGGCCCTCGCCCCCGCCGGGCCGGGCCGGGCCGGTCAGGGGGCTTCGAGGAAGACCGGGTTGGTCAGGGCCGCCGGGGCACCGGGTAGCGGCGGGGCCGCCGGCGGGTGGCGGACCTCGGCGCGGACGTAGGCGGAGCGCGCGGGGGTGGTGTGCCACTCCAGCGGGGCGGGGGCGCCCGCGGCGGCGGCCGGGACGCTGAGGACGACTCCCTGGTCGGTCACCAGGCGCAGTTCACAGCCCTCGACGCCGGGTCCCGTCGCCGACAGGCGCACCAGCACGTCCGCGTCGGGGGCTTCGGCGCGCAGGCGTTCGCCGATGCCCGCGCGGGCGCCGCGCGAGGTCACCGCGTCGAAGGCGACGGTGACGCGGTCGGACTCGGCCGCGTAGCACCGGCCGGCGCGCAGGCCCGCCAGGACCGCGCCGCGGGTCAGGTCGTCGGCCAGGACCACCGTCTGCGGGGAGCCGATCCGGTCGGGGTCGCGGTGGTAGTCGCTGCCCGCCACGGCCGGGATCCGGCGCTCGCCCCGGGCGCCGCGCAGGGTGGCGTCCCAGGAGGCCAGCGCGACGTCGTCGTCCGGGGTCCAGGGTCCGTTCCAGACCTCCACCGCGTCGGCCTCGCCGAAGCCGAACTTCCAGGCGCAGCCGACGCAGGTGGCGTGCGGATGGGCGGGGACGACCAGGCCGCCGGCGCTGCGGACGGCGCGGGCGAAGCGGCCGAAGCGGTCGTCGCGGGCGCGGTAGCGCCAGTCGACGAACGTGCCGGGGTCGGTGCCGACGGCGAGGACGTGGCCGGTGCGGGTGGTGATCTCCTCGCCGGTCAGGACGAGGAGCTCCGGGGGGACGACGCCGGCCCATGCGGTGTGCGCGGAGTGGGTGTTGTGCTCGGAGGAGTTGATGAAGTCCAGGCCGGCGGCGCGGGCGAGGACGGCTATCTCGGCCGGGGTGCGGCGGCCGTCGGAGTGCACGGAATGGACGTGGCAGTCGCCCCGGTACCAGGCGCGGCCGCGGCCGCGGGCCCGCTGGGGCGGGTAGGTGCGGGGGGCCTCGGGTGCGGGCGGGCCGAAGGAGAAGGCGGCGGTGATCTCGTAGGCGAGGCCCTGCGGGGCCACGGCGTAGGGGCCGAGCAGCAGGTGCCAGCGGCCCGGGGTGAGCGGGCCGGGGAGGTAGCCGGGGGTGGCCCCGTCGGTGCGCAGGAAGAACTCGGCGCGGGCGCCGCCGGACCAGCCGCGAAAGCCGCGGCCGCCGAGGGCGGTGCCGTGCGGGTCGAAGATGCCGATGTCGAGGGCGTTGCCGGGGGTGCCGGGCGGTACGGGGGGCTTGTCGTACGTGTAGGAGACGCGTAACTCGCTGACGCCCGGGGGGACGTCCAGCGGTACCTCGACGTAGTCCGGCGCGCCGGGCGGGAGGGTGCCGCGCAGGGTCGTGGTCCGGGGGGCGGGGGTCTCGGGGGGCGGGCCGGCGGGCAGGTGCGGGGCCGTCGCGGCGGCGGCACCGCTCGCCAGCAGATCACGTCTGGTCATCGCCATGCCCCGAGCGTGGCCGGGGGATGTGAATCCCGCGTGGATTCGGTGTGTGGGAGGGCGGATCCGGGGCGGGAACGCACAGCAGCGCGGTCGCGCGGTCCAGGCTGCGGGCGAGGGCGTGCCGGGTCGGGCCGGTGGCCAGGACGTACGCGTGGTGCAGGGACCCGCAGGGGGCGTGGTGGACGGTGGCGTCCGCGGGGACGGTCAGCCGCGCGCGGACCACGCCGGGCACGGCGCGGGCGGCGGCGAGGGCGCCGGCGAGGCCGTCGAGGCGGCAGCCGGGCGGGAAGTCGACGTAGCGCAGGGCCGCGTGGGCGGCGACGGGCGGCCTGCGGACCGGCTCGGGCAGTCCGAGGCCGGCGGCGACGGCCGTACCGAGCACGTCGGTGCCGTGGGCCAGGCGCAGCAGTTCGGTGCACTCCTCGGCTCCGGGCCGGGCGTACGCCTCGACCAGGCGGGGGCCGTGGGGGGTGAGGGCGACCTCGGCGTGCGAGGGGCCGTCGCGGTGCCCGGCCAGGTCGAGCACTCCCCGTACGAGGGCCCGTACGGCCTCGGCGGTCCCGGCGTCGAGGGCGACGGGCACCTGGTGCCCGGGGCCCCGCCGGCGCGCCGCCCCCGGCCCGGAACGCGGACGCCCCGCCGCGGCGGGGCCGGTCCGGAACCCGGCTGCGGCCGCGGCCCCGGCCCCGACGCGCACCCCGGCCGCCGGGGCCGGGCCGGTTCCGGGGGCCCGGGCCGGGGCCTGGGGCGGGGCGGGGTGGTGGCGGGTCCAGCCGAGGACGCGGTGGTGGCCCTGGCGGGAGAGGGCGGTGACCGTGAGGGCGGGGCCCTCCAGGTACTCCTCCACCAGCAGGTCCGTGACCTCGGGGTAGTCGTGGACGGCGGCCTCCGCCCCGGCCGCGTCCCGGAGCAGTCGCACCCCCTCGCCGCCGGAGCCCGCCCGGGGCCGGACGACGCAGGGGTAGCCGATGAGGGCCGCGAGGAAGGGGATCAGGGCGGCCCGGCCGCAGCGGACGAAGGAGACCGGCCGGGCGGCGTGCAGGGTGTTGGAGCGGGCCCGCAGCGCGGCTCGGTCCATGAGGGCGGCCACGGCGGCGGCCGGGGTGCCGGGCAGGCCCAGGGCCTCGTTGGCGCGGGCGGCCGCGAGGTCCGCGCCGGGCCCGAAGCCGAAGACGCGGGCCCGGCCCTGGCGGACCTCCGCCAGGCCGCCGAGGGCCCCGACCAGGCTGCGGTGGTCGCGCCAGTCCGTCCGTACCCGCCGCACCGCCCCCTCACGGTCGGATGGCACCGATGGACCCGGCGCGACCACCACGGCGCGCGCACCCGCACGGCGGGCGGCGGCGACCTCGGCGGGGCCCGGGCCGAGCAGGAAGGCCACGGGGCGCTGCCGTGGGCTGGTCGTGGTCCCGATCGGCATCCCCGCGCTCCCCCCGTCACGCCGTGCGCCCACTCTGCCGGTTCGGCATATGCCGGAAGCCGCCGTTCGGGCGTCGACTTGCCGCCTTGCGGGAACACGAGGGGTTTACGAATGGGCACGCACAGGGACGAATAGGCATATGCCAGCCGAGGGAGTCGAGGGCGAGCGCACGCACGACGGTGACCTGAGTCCCGCCGCGCGGCGTCTGTACGCGTACGCGGTGGAGCGGCAGGCCTTCGCCGCGGCCGAGGCCACCGCGGCGCTCGGCGCCCGCGCGGCCGCCGCCGTCACCGAGCTGGCCGCCGCCCACCTGCTCCAGCGGGCCCCCGGACCCGGCCCGGAACGCTGGAGCGCGGTGGCGCCCCGCGCGGCGGCGGCCCGGGCACTGGCCCCGCTCGCGCTGCTCGTACGGGAGACCCACGACGAGATGGACCGGCTGCGCGGGCGGCTGGAGGCGCTGGTGCCCGCGTACGAGGCGGGGACGGCGCACCGGGACCCGAGCGGGTCCGGGCGGCTGGAGCTGGTCACGGACCTGGGGGCGGTGCGCGGGCTGATCGCGGAGCTGGTGGCGGGGTGCGAGCGGGAGCTGCTGACCTCGCAGCCGGGCGGCGGGCGGCCGCAGGAGACGCTGGAGGAGGCGGTCGGGCGGGACGAGTCGCTGCTGGCGCGCGGGGTCCGGATGCGGACGATCTACCAGCACACGGCGCGCTACTCGCGGCCCACGGCGGCGTACGTCGAGCGGGTGACGGCGCTCGGGGCGCAGGTGCGGACCCTGGGCGACGGGCTGATGCGGATGCTGATCTTCGACCAGCGGACGGGGCTGATGGCGGTGCCGGACCGGACGGGTGCGGCGCTGGTGGTGCGGGAGCCGAGCGTCGTGCACTTCATGACGGCGGCGTTCGAGCGGTCGTGGCTGGGGGCGCAGCCGTTCCCGACGACGGTGAGTCCGGAGGCGGCCCGGTCGATCTCGGACGAGCTGCGGCAGACGATCGTGCGGCTGCTGTCGGAGGGGCTGGAGGACAAGGTGATCGCGCGGCGGCTGGGGATGTCCGAGCGGACCTGCCAGCGGCACATCGCGGAGGTCATGCGGGCGGTCGGCGCCAAGTCCCGCTTCCAGGCGGGATACCTGCTCGCCACCGCCACCGCCGGCACGACCACAACCACCACGGGCACCGCCGCCTCCGCCGCGCTCGCGCCGGAGTCCCGGCTGGAGGCCTAGACGGCCCGGACCGGCCTAGGCCGGCTCCGCCGGCGTCTCCAGGTCGGGGATCAGGCGGCCCCTGCGGGACAGCAGGAAGCGCTTGAACTCGGCCACCGGCGGGGTGTCGGGGTGCCCGTCGAGCCAGGCCACGCCGATCTGGCGGACCGCGCGCGGGGCGGTGACCGTCAGCTCCACCACCCCCGGCCGTGGCACGGCGGGCGGCGGCAGGAGGGCCACTCCCAGGCCCGCCGCGACCAGGCCGCGCAGGGTCTCGGCCTCCTCGCCCTCGAAGGCGACCTTCGGCGTGAACCCGGCCTCGGCGCACAGGTCGTCGGTGATGCGCCGCAGGCCGTACCCCGCCTCCAGGGTGACGAAGGTTTCCTCGGCGGCCTCGGCGAGCCGGATCCGCTTGCGCACGGCGAGGCGGTGGTCGTCGGGGACGACCAGGCGCAGCCGCTGCTCGTCGAGGCGGCGGGTGACCAGGCCGGGGGCGTCGGGCAGCGGAGAGGTCAGGCACAGGTCGAGCTCGCCGGCCCGGAGCTTCTCCAGCATGGCCTCGCCGTAGTTCTGGACGAGGGAGAACCGGACGCGCGGATGGTCGGCCCGGAAGGCGCGGATCAGCCCGGGGACGGTCTCGGGCCCCAGGGTGTGCAGGAAGCCGAAGGCGACCTTGCCGAAGGAGGGGTCGGCGTCCTGCTGGACGGATTCGGCCGCGCGGGCGATGCCGTCCAGCGCGGGTCCGGCGGAGGCCAGGAAGGTGCGGCCGGCCGTGGTGAGGGAGACGGTGCGGCCCTTGCGGGCGAACAGCGTGACGCCCAGGTCCTGTTCGAGGCGGACCATCGCCCGGGACAGCGTGGACTGCGGCACGCCCAGTTCGTGGGCGGCGCGGGTGACGTGCTCGTGCCGGGCGACGGCGGCGAAGTAGGCGAGGCGCGGGGCCAGCAGGCGTGTCACGGCCATGTCTTCTTCGTAACGGTTCGTTGACATGTACGCCCCTGAGCTGTGCTGATGCGTGAGTGGATCGATTATGGCGAATTCGTGCATTGGACGCATGAAAAACAGGGACCTACCTTCGACGTATGCCTCCCGCTCATACCGGGGCACCCGTCATCCCGGGTGCCTCCACCCCGTCGTCCCCCGGGCCCGAAGCCCACTCCCCCGGCCGCCCCGGCTACCGCCGGATGAGCCTCGCGCTCTTCGCCGCCGGACTGGCGACCTTCGCGCTCCTCTACTCCACCCAGGCCCTGCTGCCCGCGGTCTCCGCCGGTTTCGGCGTGACGGCCGGTCAGGCCAGCTGGACGGTGTCCGCGGCCACCGGCGCGCTCGCCCTGTTCGTCCTGCCGCTGAGCGCCCTGTCCGAGCGGTTCGGCCGGACCCGGATGATGACCTGGTCGATGGTGACCGCCGTCGGCGTCGGCCTGCTCGTGCCGTTCGCGCCGAGCCTGGAGTGGCTGGTGGTGCTGCGCGCGGTGCAGGGCGCGGCGATCGCCGGCATCCCCGCCTCCGCGATGGCGTACCTGGCGGAGGAGGTCAAGCCCAGGGCCCTGGTCGGGGCGATCGGTCTGTTCGTGGCGGGCAATTCCATCGGCGGCATGAGCGGCCGCATCGTGACCGGCTGGGCGGCGCAGCTGTGGGGCTGGCGGGCCGGGCTGCTCACGGTCGGGCTGATGGCCCTGGCCTGTGCGGTGGCCTTCCTGGTGCTGCTGCCCCGGGCGCGGTTCTTCCGTCCGGCGTCGCTGAACCCGCGCGCGGTGGGACGTACGGTCGCCGGGCACCTGCGCGATCCGCTGCTGCTGCGGCTGTACGGGATCGGCGCACTGTTCATGACCGTCTTCGGGGCCGTGTACACGGTCATCGGCTACCGGCTGATCGACGAACCCTTCTCGCTGGGGCAGGGCGTGATCGGGTCGGTCTTCCTGGTCTACCTGGTGGGTACGGTCTCCTCGGCCGCCGCCGGCCGGCTGGTGGCCCGTACGGGCCGGCGCGGGGCGCTGTACCTGGCGGTGACCACGACGGCGCTGGGCCTGCTGCTGTCGCTGGCGGACTCCCTGGCGGCGATCCTCGCGGGGCTGGTGCTGATCACGGCGGGCTTCTTCGCGGGGCACGCGGTGGCGTCGGCGGCGGTGAGCCGGACGGCGAAGTCGGGCCGGGCGCAGGCCTCCGCGCTCTACCAGTCCGCGTACTACCTCGGCTCCAGCGCGGGCGGCACCCTGGGCGCGCTGGCGTACCACGCCGCGGGGTGGGCGGCCACGGTCGGCATCGCGCTGCTGGCGGTGGTGGGCGTCGCCTCGATCACCCTCTACGGGTCCCACGCGGCCCGGGTGGAACGCGCGAGCCGGCTCCCGCACCGGGCCGCGGCCGCCCGCTGATCCGGCCGGCCGCCCCGGGCGCGGCCGGACCGCCGCCCCTCTTCCTGCGGGACCCCCTGACGGATGCGGCCGCAGACCCTACGCTCGCGGAGCGGCCCGCCGCGTCCGCGGGGCACCGGGCCCCGGGACGCCGGGGCGGGTCAGGGGAGGACCGGATGGCGGGGATACGCGTGCGCGCGCTGCGGCGTGCTGCGGCGGTGACCGGCGGGGCGGTGGCGCTGGCCGCGGCGACGCTGGTCACCGGGGGCGGAGCGGCGCAGGCCGCGGGCACCGCCGCCTGCAACGTGACGACGGGGCCGTACCAGCGCCAGGTCGAGCAGTTCCTGGGGCGGCCCGTGGACGGGGTGCAGTCGGCCGCCGACTGCGGCGCCATCCAGGCCTTCCAGGCCACCCACGGCATCACGCCCACCGCGGGGTACGCCGGTCCGCTGACCTGGCAGACCATGAGCACGATGCTCGCGCAGCGGGCGGCGGGCAAGAACCCGAACGCGAGCGGCGCCTGTCCCACCAACCTGGGGCGGATCGCCTGCGTCGACCTGACCCGGCAGCTCAGCTGGATCCAGGACGGCGCGGTCCTGAAGTACGGACCGGTTCCGGTGCGCACCGGCAAGGCCGAGACGCCGACGCGGACCGGCGCGAAGAAGATCTACTACCGCAGCATCGACCACTGGTCGACGATCTACGACGTCGCGATGCCGTACGCGCAGTTCTTCGACGGCGGCATAGCCTTCCACTCGGTCACCAAGAGCATGTGGAACCCGCCGGGTTCGGGCGGCTGCGTGAACATGACGCCGGCCGACGCGAAGGCCTACTGGGGCCTGCTGGGCAACGGCGAGGACGTGTTCGTGTACGGGCGCAAGCCCGGAACCTGACGGTCCCCGCGCCTGCGGCTGCCGTTGTCGTACCCCTCGGGTAGTTTCCGAAGGAGACGGACCTACCTGGGGGCACGACATGAGCGATCTGGCGACGACCTCACCGGAGCTGGACTCCGCGATGGAGCGCTACCGCGTGGAGCTGACCGGCTACTGCTACCGGATGCTCGGCTCGGCCTTCGACGCCGAGGACGCGGTGCAGGACACGTACGTCCGCGCCTGGCGGGCCCACGCGAAGTTCGAGGGGCGCTCCTCGCTGCGCTCCTGGCTGTACCGGATCGCCACCAACGTCTGCCTCGACCTGCTGAACGCGGGGAACAAGCGGGCCCGTCCGATGGACCTGAGCGCCCCGCAGCACCAGTCCTCGGCCGTGCTGAACGAGCGGCCCGAGGTGACCTGGCTGGAGCCGGTGCCGGACGGGCGGGTGCTGCCGCAGACCGCCGACCCGGCGGAGGCGGCCCTGGCCAAGGAGTCCGTCCGGCTGGCCTTCGTGGCGGCGCTCCAGCACCTGCCGCCCAAGCAGCGGGCGGTGCTGATCCTGCGGGAGGTGCTGGCCTGGAAGGCCGACGAGGTGGCGGGGCTGCTGGAGACCACGGTGGCCTCGGTCAACAGCGCGCTCCAGCGGGCGCGGGCGACCCTGGCCGGTTCGGGGCTGCGCGAGAGCGACGCGGCGGATCCGCTCGACGCCGGGCAGGCGGAACTGCTGGAGCGGTACCTGTCCGCTTTCGAGGCCTACGACATCACCCGGCTCACCGCCCTGCTGCACGAGGACGCGGTGCTGTCGATGCCGCCGTTCGACCTGTGGCTGCGGGGCCGCGCGGACATCGCCGCCTGGCACCTCGCGCAGGGCATCGGCTGCAAGGGCTCCCGGCTGCTGCCGACCACGGCGAACGGTCTGCCGGCCTTCGCGCAGTACCGGCCGCGCGAGGACGGACGGCCGGGCTGGACCCCGTGGGCGCTCCAGGTGCTGGAGATCTCAGGCGGGCGGATCACCGGGCTCAACGCCTTCCTCGACACCGACCGGTGGTTCCCGCTGTTCGGGCTGCCCGAGGAGCTCGACGAGTCCTACGAGGTCCAGCAGGGCGCGTAGCGCGGGCCCGGCCCCCGTCACGGTGAAGGCGCCCCGGCCCCGGGCGGCCAGCCGGAGCCGGGCCAGGACCTCCACGGCGCCCAGGCCCGGCGCGGTGACGGCCGTGGCGTCGCAGACCACCGCGGTGGCCCCCTCCTCGTAGAGCAGGGCCAGTCGCGCGCACAGCCGGGCCGCGTCCCCGGGCGTGGGGGCCGGGCCGGGCAGGGCGAGCCGGGTGATCTTCACGAGGGGGTGACTCCCCGGGCGCCCGGAACTCATCGGCGCGGCTGTGCGCCGGGTACGGGCCCGTTACGCGCGACGGGACCGGCGGGGGTCCGCCGGTCCCGTCGCGTCGGGGTGCCCGCCGGTCAGGCGATGCGGTCCAGGACGATCGGGGTGGCGGAGAACGCCGTGCCCGCCGGGGCGATGTCGAAGACGCCGTCCAGCGAGGCGAGGGCGTACTCGAACTTCTCCGGGGTGTCCGTGTGCAGGGTCATCAGCGGCTGGCCGGCCACCACGGTGTCGCCCGGCTTGGCGTGCAGCTCGATGCCCGCGCCGGCCTGCACCGGGTCCTCCTTGCGGGCGCGGCCGGCGCCCAGGCGCCAGGCGCCCACGCCCACGCCGTACGCGTCCAGGCGGGTCAGCACGCCGGACTCGGGGGCGGTGACGACGTGCTGCTCGCGCGCGACGGGCAGGGCCGCGTCCGGGTCGCCGCCCTGGGCGGAGATCATCCGGCGCCACACGTCCATGGCGGAGCCGTCGGCGAGGGCCTTGGCCGGGTCGGCGTCCTTGATGCCGGCCGCGTCCAGCATCTCGCGGGCCAGGGCCAGGGTCAGCTCGACCACGTCGGAGGGGCCGCCGCCGGCCAGCACCTCGACGGACTCGCGGATCTCCAGGGCGTTGCCGGCGGTGAGGCCGAGCGGGGTGGACATGTCCGTGAGCAGGGCGATCGTCTTGACGCCGCTGTCCGTGCCGAGGGCCACCATCGTGGAAGCGAGCTCGCGGGCGTCCTCGATGTTCTTCATGAAGGCGCCGGAGCCGACCTTGACGTCCAGGACGAGCGAGCCCGTGCCCTCGGCGATCTTCTTCGACATGATCGAGGAGGCGATCAGCGGGATGGCCTCGACGGTGCCGGTGACGTCGCGCAGGGCGTACAGCTTCTTGTCGGCGGGGGCCAGGCCGTCGCCCGCCGCACAGATGACGGCGCCGGTGCCGTCGAGGACGCTGAGCATCTCCTCGTTGGAGAGCAGCGCGCGCCAGCCGGGGATGGACTCCAGCTTGTCCAGGGTGCCGCCGGTGTGGCCGAGGCCGCGGCCGGAGAGCTGCGGCACGGCCGCGCCGCAGGCGGCGACGAGCGGAGCCAGCGGGAGGGTGATCTTGTCGCCGACGCCGCCGGTGGAGTGCTTGTCGGCGGTCGGGCGGGACAGGGAGTCGAAGTTCATCCGCTCGCCGGAGGCGATCATCGCGGCGGTCCAGCGGGCGATCTCGGCCCGGTTCATGCCGTTGAGCAGGATGGCCATGGCCAGCGCCGACATCTGCTCGTCGGCGACGACCCCGCGGGTGTAGGCGTCGATGACCCAGTCGATCTGCTCGGGGCTGAGCTCGCCGCGGTCCCGCTTGGTCCGGATGACGGAGATGACGTCCATGAGGTGACTTCCTTCTACGCGCATAGAGATGAGGGGAGGGAGTTCGGGGGGAGGGAAGCGGGACGGCCCTCCGCCCGGCGGGGCGAAGGGCCGTCGACACGGCTATCTCAGGTGGTCGGGCCCGAAGGCCTGGGGCAGCATGGCGCTCAGCGGGAGGATCCCGTCCGGGGTCTCCACCAGCAGGTCCGGGCCGCCGAACTCGTAGAGCAGCTGGCGGCAGCGCCCGCAGGGGACGAGGACCTCGCCCTTGCCGTCCACGCACGTGAAGTGGGTGAGACGGCCGCCGCCGGTGGCCTGGAGGGAGGAGACCAGTCCGCACTCGGCGCACAGCGCGAGTCCGTAGCTGGCGTTCTCCACGTTGCACCCCGTCACGACCCGGCCGTCGTCGGCCAGGGCGGCCACCCCGACCGGGAAGCCCGAGTACGGGGCGTACGCCCGGGTCATCGCCTCCCGGGCGGCCGTCCGCAGGACGTCCCAGTCCACCGCGCGGTCCGCGGTCACTTGCCCTGGCCCTTGCGGTACGGCAGCCCGTCCGCCTTGGGCATGCGCAGGCGCTGCGCCGACAGGGCGAGCACGAGCAGCGTGGTCAGGTACGGGGCGGCGTCGACGAACTGGCTCGGCACCGAGTCGGTGACCAGGTACCAGACCAGCAGGCCGATGGCGCAGAGCGCGGAGATCACGCCGGGGAGGTACTTCTTCTTGTACAGCTGCCAGGCGGCGACGAGCGCCAGCAGGATCGCCATGAGCAGCAGCAGGGCGTGGACGTTCTCGGAGCCGCGCAGCTTGAGGCTGTCGACGAAGCCGAAGAGGCCCGCGCCCAGCGCCATGCCGCCGGGCATCCAGTTGCCGAAGATCATCGCGGCGAGACCGATGTAACCGCGGCCGCCGGTCTGGCCCTCCTGGTAGATCGGGCTGGCGACCTCGGAGAGGAACACGCCGCCGAGGCCCGCGAGGGCGCCGGAGACGATCACGGCGATGTACTTGTACTTGTAGACGTTGACGCCCAGGGACTCCGCCGCGGTCGGGTTCTCACCGCAGGAGCGCAGGCGCAGGCCGAAGGTGGTGCGCCACAGCACCCACCAGGTGCCGGGGATGAGCAGCAGCGCGACGACCGTCAGCAGGGACAGCCCGGTGACCAGGCCGCCGACGACGCCGGCCAGGTCCGAGATGAAGAACCAGTGCTTGCCCTGGAGGGTGGTCATCCAGTCGGACAGCCCCGGCACGGTGATCTTGTAGATCTCCTCGACGCGCGGCGACTGCTTGGAGGAGCCGCCGGGGGCGTCCGCGAAGGTGAAGTTCGACAGGTACTGGGTGAAGCCCAGCGCCAGGATGTTGATGGCCACACCGGAGACGATGTGGTTGACGTTGAAGGTGACCGTGATGATCGCGTGCAGCAGGCCGCCGAGGGCGCCGCCGGCGATGCCGACGAGCACGCCGGTCCAGGGGCCCCACTGGTAGCCGGCCCAGGCACCGAACCAGGTGCCGAGGATCATCATGCCCTCGAGGCCGATGTTGACGACGCCCGCGCGCTCGGCCCACAGGCCGCCGAGGCCGGCGAGGCCGATCGGCACGGCGAGGGAGAGCGCCCCGGAGACCTGGCCGACGGAGGTCAGGTCATCGGCGCCGCTGATCACGCGGACCAGCGAGACGAGCGCGAGGCCGCCCGCGATGATCAGCATGATCACCGGGAGGGTGAGCTTCTTGCGGCCGGCCGGCTTCTGCGGAGCGGCGTTCTTCGCGGGAACGGTGCTGGTGCTCACGCCGCGACCTCCTTCTCGGTCTTGATGGCGTGGCCTGCGGCCAGTTCCTCGCCGACCTTCTGCTGCTGTCGGCGGATGCCGTAGCGGCGGACGAGCTCGTAGGAGACGACCACCGCGATCACGATCAGGCCCTTCATGATCGTGCCGATCTCCTTCGCGTACCCGGCCGTGTCGAGCGAGGCCGAGGCCTTGTCGATGAAGGCCATCAGGAAGGCGGCGAAGAGGATGCCGACCGGGCTGTTGCGGCCGAGCAGCGCGATGGTGATGCCGGTGAAGCCGACGCCCACCGGGAAGGACAGGTTGTACGTGTGCGTCTCGCCCAGCAGCTGCGGCATGCCGGACAGGCCCGCGACGGCGCCGGAGATCAGCATCGAGGTGATGATCATCTTCTTGGCGTCGACACCGGAGGCCTGGGCTGCGGACTCGCTGGCGCCGGTGGCGCGCAGGTCGAAGCCGAAGCGGGTGCGGTTGAGGACGAACCAGTAGACGACGCCGAGGGCGAAGGCCACGAAGGTGAAGCCGTAGATCTCCAGGCCGTCGCCGATGGTCAGCGCCGGGAACCAGCCGGACTGGGCGATGTCGCCGGTCGTCAGGTCGTTGGAGCCCTCGGGCTGGATGCCGAGGTTCTTCGGCAGGATCAGCCAGGCGATCAGGCTGGTCGCGATGGCGTTCAGCATGATCGTGGAAACGACCTCGCTGACGCCCCGGCGGGCCTTCAGCACGCCCGCGATGCCGGCCCAGAAGGCACCGGTCAGCATGGCGACCAGGACGATCAGCAGGATGTGCAGCGGGCCGGGCAGCGTGACCGCCGTGCCGACGACCGCGGAGATCATCGCGGCGAGGCGGTACTGGCCGTCGACGCCGATGTTGAAGAGGTTCATGCGGAAGCCGACGGCGACCGCCAGGGCTGCCAGGTAGTACGTGCCGGCCTGGTTCAGGATGAGGACCTGGACGTCCTCGTAGCCGGCGTTCTCGACCATGAGGCGCAGCGGGTCGATCGGGTCGATGCCCGTCGCGGCCAGCACGATCATGGTCAGCAGGAAGGCGGTGACCAGTGCGAGCAGGGGCCCGGCGATGGCGAGGAGCAGCCGGTCCTTGTCGAGTTTCTTCATCGGGCCTCGTCCTCCGGGGAGTCGGTAGCGGCCTGGCCGGTACCGGCGGCGGAGTGGTTGTCGGTTGCTTCCAGGTGCCCGGAGGCGGCGCCCGTCATGGCGGTGCCGAGTTCCTCGGGGGTGACGGTCGCCGGGTCGGCGTCCGCGACCAGGCGGCCGCGGTAGATCACGCGCAGGGTGTCGGACAGGCCGATGAGCTCGTCCAGGTCGGCGGAGATCAGCAGCACGGCCAGGCCCTCGCGGCGGGCCTCGCGGATGGCGTCCCAGATCTGCGCCTGCGCGCCGACGTCCACACCGCGGGTGGGGTGGGCGGCGATCAGGAACTTGGGGTTGTGGCTCATCTCGCGGCCGACGATCAGCTTCTGCTGGTTGCCGCCGGAGAGCGAGGCCGCGGTGACGTCGATGCCGGGCGTGCGCACGTCGTACTCGCGCACGATCCGCTCGGTGTCCTTGCGGGCGGCCTTCAGGTCGAGGACGCCGCGCTTGGAGTTGGGGGCCTCGGTGACGTGCCCGAGGATGCGGTTCTCCCACAGGGGGGATTCCAGCAGCAGGCCGTGACGGTGCCGGTCCTCGGGGATGTAGCCGATGCCGCCCACGCGACGGGCGCGCACGGGGGCGTCGGTGATGTCCTTGCCGTCCAGGGCGATGACGCCCGAGTCGGCGGCGGCCATGCCCATGAGGGCCTCGATCAACTCGGTCTGGCCGTTGCCCTCGACGCCCGCGATCCCGAGGACCTCGCCCTTGTGGATCGTGAAGGTGACGTCGTCGAGGAGCAGGCGGCCGACCGCGACGTGCTCGCGCACGGCGGAGTCGGCCGGGTCGGCGGCGACCAGGGTCTCCGGCTCGGCGACGACGGCGCCGGCGGCGGCCAGGGTCAGGCCCCGCACCTCCAGCATCGGTACGTCGGTCACCGTCGACTCGCGGGTCTCCGGGGACGGCAGTTCCGCGCCGACCATCAGCTCGGCGAGCTGCTTGGGCGTGGTGTTGCGCGGGTCGGCGGTGCCGACGGTGGTGCCGCGCCGGATGACGGTGATGTCGTCGGCGACCTTCAGCACCTCGCCCAGCTTGTGCGAGATGAAGATGACGGTCAGGCCCTCGGCCTTGAGCTCGCGCAGGTTGTCGAAGAGGGCGTCCACCTCCTGCGGCACGAGCACGGCGGTCGGCTCGTCGAGGATGAGGATCTGCGCGCCGCGGTAGAGGACCTTCAGGATCTCCACGCGTTGGCGGTCGGCGACACCGAGGTCTTCGACCAGGGCGTCGGGACGGACGCCGAGACCGTACGCGTCCGAGATCTCCTTGATCTTCTTGCGGGCCCTGGCGCCGATGCCGTAGAGCTTCTCGCCGCCGAGAACGACGTTCTCCAGGACGGTGAGGTTGTCGGCCAGCATGAAGTGCTGGTGCACCATGCCGATGCCGCGGGCGATGGCATCGCCGGGGCTGCTGAAGGAGACCTGCTCGCCGTCGATCGCGATGGTGCCCTCGTCCGGCTTCTGCATGCCGTAGAGGATCTTCATCAGGGTCGACTTGCCGGCACCGTTCTCGCCGATCAAGGCGTGGACCGTGCCCTTGCGGACGCTGATCGCGATGTCCTTGTTGGCGACGACGCCGGGGAAGCGCTTGGTGATGCCGTGCAGTTCGACGGCGAGAGGGGGGCTGGACGCGTTGATGACGCACTCTCCTTGGCGCGGAAGGAGCTGGAAAGCCAAGTTGGCAGGGGGGACAGGGCGGGGGAGAGAAGGTATCGCGTCCACGATGCCTCTACGCGCGTAGCACTGTCGAAAGTGAAAACTTGCGGCCAACTGGCCACAAGTGAACACGGACTGGAGGAGACCGGCGAACGGACGCGGCGCGGGGCCCGGAAGCGGTAGAGACCGCTTCCGGACCCCGCGGACCACGAGGGTTCGTCAGACGGGGCCTTACGGCGTGGTCTTGACGGTGATCTTCTTCGCGATGATGTCGGCCTTGGCCTTGTCCACCGCGGCGATGACGTCCGTCATCTCCTTGAACTTCGGGTTGGAGTCGGCCAGGCCGACGCCGTCCTTGTCTAGGCCGTAGCGGATCTCACCGGTCTCGGGCTTGCCGTCCTTGACCGACTTGATCAGGTTGAAGACGGAGTCGGAGACGTCCTTGGTGACCGAGGTCAGGATGTGCTCCTTGTACTTCGACAGACCGGCCTGGTTGTACTGGTCGGAGTCGACACCGATGGCCCACGCGCCCTTGGCGGAGGCGGCCTCGATGGCACCGGAACCGGCCAGACCGGCGGCCGCGTAGATCACGTCGGCGCCCGCGTCGAGCTGGCCCTGCGCGGCGGCCTTGCCGAGGTCGGGCTTGGAGAAGCCCTCGAAGTTCGGCGGCTGCGAGAGGTACTTGGAGAGCACCTTGGCGTTCGGGTTGGTGTCCTTGACGCCCTGGGCGAAGCCCGCCTCGAACTTCTTGATCAGCGGGACCTCGACACCGCCGATGAAGCCGACCGTGCCGGACTTCGAGGCCTTGGCGGCGGCGACGCCGGCCAGGTAGGAGCCCTGCTCCTCGTTGAAGACCAGGTTGGCGATGTTCGGGCCGGTCACCGAGGTGTCGTCGATGATGCCGAACGTGGTGTTCGGGTACTTCGCCGCGACCTTCTTGATGGCCGGGGCGTAGGAGAAGCCGACGCCGATGACCGGGTTGTTGCCGGAGCGGGCCAGCTCGGTGAGGCGCTGGACCTTGTCGGCCTCGCCCTCGCCGTCGGTGGGCTCGGCTTCCTTGCCGCCGACCTTCAGGTCCTTCTTGGCCTTCTCGAGACCGGCGAAGGCGGCGTCGTTGAACGACTGGTCGCCGCGGCCACCGATGTCGTACGCGATGGCGGCGCTGGCGGCGGCCTTGGCGCTGCCGTCGGAGGACGGGGCGTCCGAGGACTTCTTACCGCCACAGGCGGTGGCCGAGAGGGCCAGCGCCGCGGACGCGATGCCCACGGTGGCGATCCTGGTGATCCGGCGCAAGGGGAGGCTCCTTCAAAACCTGACCGAAGCGCCACGACCGGCGCTGGTTTCGCGGCGATCGTAACGCGCGTAGATGTCAGTTAAAGGCCCGTTCATGAGTCGTTATCGGATCGTCGCGAACCGGACAGTGACCGATCGGTAACTGCTTGGTCGTCCAGCCCTTGTGTACCAAGGGCTGGACAGCTCCACCAGCGGACCGGCGGCAGGTGTACGGACTTTGCTCCCGCTTTGCCGCTCGCGGCCTACCCGGCGGTCTCTCCGCGGCGGACGTCGAGCAGGGCCGCGGCGGTGAAGAACTCCACGCCGAAGCCGATCGCGCTCTCGTCCACGTCGAAGTCGCCCCGGTGCAGGTCGCGCTTGGCGGTGTCGCCGGGCCTGCGGACGCCGAGGCGGGCCATGGCGCCGGGGACGTGCTCCAGGTACCAGGAGAAGTCCTCGCCGCCCAGGCTCTGCTCGGTGTCCTCGACCGAGGCCGCACCGCGCCGGGCGGCCATCGCCTCCCGGAGCAGTTCGGTGACCACCGGGTCGTTGACCACCGGCGGGACCCCGCGCACGTGGTTGATCTCGAACTTCGCCCCGTGCATGGTGGCGACCTCGTCGATCGCCGCGTGGATCATGTCGGGGGCCTCGTACCAGGCGTTCAGGTCGAGGCAGCGCACGGTTCCGGACAGCTCCGCGTGCATCGGGATGACGTTGCAGGCGTGCCCGGCCTCGATCCGGCCCCAGGTGACGGACATGCCCGAGCGGGCGTCCATCCGCCGGGTCAGCAGGGCCGGGACGTCGACGGCGACGCGGGCGGCGGCCGTCACCAGGTCGGTGGTCAGGTGGGGCCGCGCGGTGTGGCCGCCGGAGCCGGAGAGGCTGACCTCCAGGCGGTCGCAGGCAGAGGTGATCGCACCCGGCCGCAGGCCGATCCGGCCCGCGTCCACGCGGGGGTCGCAGTGCACCGCGATGATCCGGCCCACTCCGTCGAGCACCCCGGATTCGATGGCGTCGCTCGCGCCGCCCGGCAGCACTTCCTCGGCCGGCTGGAACAGCAGCCGCACCGGGTGGGGCAGCAGCCCCTGGCGGTCGAGGCCGGCGAGCACCAGGCCCGCCCCCAGCACGACGGCCGTGTGCACGTCGTGGCCGCAGGCGTGGGCGCGGTCCGGGACGGTCGAGCGGTAGGCGACGTGCGTCTTGGCGTCCGGGATCGGCAGGGCGTCGATGTCCGCGCGCAGGGCCAGCATCGGCCGTTCGCCGTCCCAGGTGCCGACGTCACAGATCAGCCCCGTGCCGGACGTCAGCACGCGGGGGCGCAGGCCGGCTTTTTCCAGCCGGGCCTTGATCGCCGCCGTCGTGCGGAACTCCTGGTGTCCTAGCTCGGGATGCATGTGCAGATCCCGCCGGAAGGCGATCAGTTCGGCACGCAGGTGGTCCGGAAGCTTGCCGGGCAGCTCGGGCCGGTCGGGCTTGCCGGGCAGGGCGGTCTGGGACTCGCGGGACATCAACTGGTTCACCCGTTGAAGGGTAGGCCCACGGATGGCTCAACTGGCCGGAGATCACCAAAAGTTCATGCCGTTAGGGGAAAGAAACCCGGCCTCTGGACGCATGACCGCAAGCGGCCGGGGGTAAACTCGCGCGCTCATCCGGCCGCCGGAGCCGCCTGAGCGGGCAGTCTGCGCACATCACGGGCCGTGTCGGTGACGCCCGCGAGGAATCCGCGGGCCCGGGGCGAGGCGGCGGCCGTGAGCCAGGCCGGGTCGATGTCGCACACCGCCACCGTCACGCCGGTGCCGGTGAGCGCGTAGGGCAGCGTGTGGACGACGGTGGAGGGGAAGCTGACGATCGTCCGGCCCACCGGTCCGCGGCGGGCGATCAGCTCCAGCGGCAGGTCGGGACGGACGATTTCCAGCCCGGTCGCCTCGCTCAGCGCGCGCAGCTTCTCCGGGGATTCGCGACGGTGCGCGAAGTAGCGGGTCACCCCGTGTTCCAGGGTCAGGGCGCGGACCGCGTCCAGATAGCGGGCCGGATCCACCACGCCGGTCTCCACCAGGGAGGTCCCGACCAGGTCGGTGCCCCTGGTCAGCCGGGGCGGGCCGAAGCGGGAGCGGGTCCAGGCGAAGTCGTTGACGCGCAGCTCCATCCCCGGCAGCGGCGTGACCGGCATCGAGGTGAAGACCTCCATGGCGCGCCCGCCGCGGGGCGTCAGCCGCCGCCGGGCCGTCCCCGACACCGGGGCGTACGCGAGCTCGCGCGCCCGGGACAGGGCCCCGCCGCCGGTTCTGTGCCAGCGGCGCAGCCGCTCCCCGCGCCCGAGCTGCGCGACGAACTCCATGGTGGCGGTGCCGTCGTCCACGACGACCAGTTCGGCGGCCCGGGCGGGGACCAGCAGCAGCTGTACGAGGCGGGAGAAGGGGTCGCCGACGACGATGCGCTCGGCCCGGCGCACGGCGGCGGCGAGCGCGGCCAGGGTCCCCAGCGGGCTGCCGGAGCCGCCGCGGGCCTCCTGCCAGTGCACGGTGTGACCCTCGTCACGGGCGAGCGCGGCGACGCGGCGCAGCTGGCCCCGGGACATGGGGTCGGTGGGCGGCAGGACGACGATGTGCGGGCCGTGGCTCCCGGCAGCGGGCGGGCCGTCCTGCGGGCGGCGGCCGGCCGGGGGGCCGGGCTGGCTCGGGACGCCGGACAGCAGGGGGCCGTGCCGGTGGGGGCGGCCCTCGGTCCGGGCGTCCGCCGCGGGCCGGCGCGGGGTCTGGGCGTGCGCCCATTCGAGGACGTTGAGCAGCTGGACCGGGCTCTCGACCAGGGCCAGGGTGGGGGCGGGGGAGTTCACCACGGGTCTCCGCTCTGGGAGGAGGAGGGGTGGGGCCGGATCAGCGCGCGGCCGGGACCTGGCCGTCCTGGCCCTGGACGCGGCGGAGCTTCTTCATGGGGCCGAGCTCGGAGGCGTAGACGCGCTTGACGCCGTCGCCGAGGGCGGTCTCGATGGTGCGGATGTCGCGGACGAGGCGGGCGAGGCCGCCGGGTTCGACGGAGGCGGCCTGGTCGGAGCCCCACATGGCCCGGTCGAGGGTGATGTGCCGCTCGACGAAGGTGGCGCCGAGGGCGACCGCGGCCAGGGTGGTCTGCAGGCCCGTCTCGTGGCCGGAGTAGCCCACGGGGACGTTCGGGTACTCCTCCTGGAGCGTTTGGATGACGCGCAGGTTCAGCTCCTCGGCCTTGGCCGGGTACGTCGACGTGGCGTGGCAGAGCAGGATGCCGTCGCTGCCGAGCACCTCGACCGCGTGCCGGATCTGCTTCGGGGTGGACATGCCGGTGGACAGGACGACGGTGCGCCCGGTGGCGCGTACGGCGCGCAGCAGCTCGTCGTCGGTCAGGGAGGCGGAGGCCACCTTGTGGGCGGGGACGTCGAACTTCTCCAGGAAGGCGACGGCCTCGGTGTCCCAGGGGGAGGCGAACCAGGCGATGCCGCGGCGGGCGCAGTGCTCGTCGATGGCCCGGTACTCGGCCTCGCCGAACTCGACGCGGTGGCGGTAGTCGATGTAGGTCATCCGGCCCCAGGGGGTGTCGCGTTCGATGTCCCACTGGTCGCGCGGGGTGCAGATCTCGGGGGTGCGCTTTTGGAACTTGACGGCGTCGCAGCCCGCTTCGGCGGCGGCGTCGATGAGCGCGAACGCCGTGCCGAGGTCGCCGTTGTGGTTGATGCCGATCTCGCCGACGACGTAGACCGGCCGGCCGGGGCCGGCGGTCCGCGGACCGAAGCTGCGCAGGCGGGAGTTGGCGGTGGCGTCGGTCATGGCAGGGGGTGTCCTTCGTTCGGTGGGGGCGGGTGCGGGGCGCGCGGGGCGGCCCGGCGTGTCGAAGAGGGGGGCCAGCAGGCGGGCGCGGGCCAGGTCGTGGGGGTCGTCGATCTCCAGGACCCGCGCCGGGTCGGCCGGTACGGGCAGGGTGCGGCCGAAGAAGCGGTGCCGGGCGGCCCGGAACCCGGCCGCGTCCATGGCGTACGCCGCGCCGGTCTCCAGGAGTTCGGCGGGCCGGTCCTGGCGCCGGGGCCGGTACGCCGCCTCGTGGTTGACCCCGGCGCCGTGGCCGTCGGGCCCGGGCCGCCAGAGGAAGCCGTGGAAGGGGGCCGCGGTCAGGGCCGAGTCCGCGGCGCCCGAGGCCACGGCGGCGGCCACCGACTCCACGTCCGAGGAGGTCAGGAAGGGGCTGGTGCACTGGACCAGGAGGAGCACGTCCACGGTGAGGGAGTGCAGTTCCTCGAAGGAGTCCAGGGCGTGCAGCAGGGCGGCCTCGCTGCTCGCGGTGTCCCCGGACAGGGCCGCGGGCCGGGTGATCACATCGGCCCCGGCGGCCCGGGCGGCCGCCGCGACCGCGGGCGAGTCGGTGGAGACCACCACGTCGGTGACGGTGGGCGCGGACCGGCAGGCCCGCACCGCGCGGGCCACGAGCGGGATCCCGCCGACGGGCTCCGTGTTCTTGCCGGGCACGCCCTTGGAGCCGCCGCGGGCCGGGATCACCGCGAGGACCCTCACAGCTCGCCCAGCCTTCGGATCACCGGGGCCACCCGCTGGACCCCGTGCCGGTAGGCGCCCCGGGCGGCTTCGCGCAGGTGGGAGCGGAGCCAGCGGCGCGCCCCGGACTCCCCCGCCGCGCGGGCGGCGGCCCCGGGCAGCGGGGTCCCGTCGGGGGCGAGGTGGTGGCGGGCCAGGATCCCGGGGAGGTAGCCGGGGGCGGTGGCGAGCGTGTAGTACGGGGCCACGGGCGCCAGCGGGCCCGGCCCGAGCAGCCGCGCGATCCGGTCCCGGGCGGCGGCGTAGGGGTCGGCCGCGCCGGGGGCGACCCCCTGGGCGGCGAGCCAGTCGGGGTCGCCGGCGGGCAGCAGTCCCCCGTCGAGCCGGTCCCAGGAGGTCAGGCAGCCGGAGCCGAGGAAGTGGTGGTTGCCGAGGGCCTCGCGGATGCCGAGGTCGGTCAGGACGGCGGTCGGGATGCCCCGGTGCAGGGATTCCAGGGCCGCGGTGGAGGAGACGGTGACCAGCAGGTCGGTGCCGTCCAGTACCTCGCCCATGTTCCCGTACACCAGGCGGCAGTTGGGCGGGAGCCCGCCGGGCAGCCGCTCCGCGAGGCGCTGGTAGGGGTGTTCCTCCAGGTGCGTGGTGTGCTCGCCGGGCCGGCTGCGGAGTTTGACGAGCACCTCGCGGTCCGGGTGCAGGCGGGCGTGCCGGGCGGCCCGTTCCAGGAGGTAGGCGCGGTCGGTACGGCCCTCGGGGACGGAGGGCTGCACCGCGAAGACGACCCGGTGGGTGCGGCCCCCGGCGCTTTCGTGGGGGGCGCCGTCCAGGAAGGGCAGCGCCGTCTCGACGACGGCGTCCGGGTCGGCGCCCGCGCCCGTGTAGACGGCGCGGAAGCGGGCGGCGTCGTGGCGGGAGTTGGCGAGGACCAGGTCGGCGCCGTGCCGCAGCAGGAGCCCGTCGGCGAGCTTCTCGTAGACGACGCCGACGTAGCCGGTGACGAGGAGGGGGCGCGCCGACGGCTGCGGCCACAGGGCGCGCGCGCCGTGCAGGACGGCCTGGACGGCGCCTCCGACGAGGGCGAGGACGACGACGTCGTAGCGGCGGCGGCCGAGTTCGGCGAGGAACTCGGCGCAGGTCACCTCCGCCGGTCCGGCGCCGTCCGCCACGCCCGCCTCGCCGAGCTGGCGCGCGGTCGGGGTGGCCCGGCCGCGCAGGACGAACCCGGTGGGCGCGGGGGCGTCGGGGGCGAGGCGGCGGGCGGTGAGGGCGCCCCATTTCCAGCGTGTGTCGGAATCGGCGAGTACGGCGATACGAAGATCGGCCCGGCTGCTGCTGAGTGGCACTGGCACCCGGCAGAAGCTATTCCGCATTTCCGGTGATCGGCCCAACGAGCGCACAACGGCGGGTTAACAACCCGTCGACGAAATGCGAAAGCGCCCGGGTTAACGCGCCCGCCCCGCGTCGTTCACATGGAATCCGCATCCGGGCCATGGTGAATGCCGGGCCGCGTCCTAATGTCTCGCAGGTGCTCAAGCTCTCTGTTGTCGTGCCGTTCTACAACGTGCAGACATACGCGCCGGACGTCCTGAAGGGGCTCGCACTCAACGCGCGTGCCGATTTCGAGTTCCTGCTCGTCGACGACCGCTCCACGGACGGGACGCCCGGGCTGCTGGAACGCGCGGCGGCGGGCGGCCTGCCCGGGGCGGTGCACCTCAGACGGGACCGCAACGGCGGCCTGGCGACGGCCCGCAACACCGGACTGGACGCGGCGCGCGGCGAGTACATCGCCTTCCTGGACGGCGACGACTGGCTCGCGCCCGGCCACCTGGCCCGGACGCTGGCCGCCATCGAGGCCCTGAGCTGCGATTTCGTCCGTACCGACCATGTGCAGGTGACGGGCCGGACGCGGAGCGTGCAGCGGGTGCCGTACGGGCCGCAGGGAGTGGTGGGCGATCCCCGCGCCGGGATCCTGCCGGCCTCGCGGGCCACCGCGGTGGACTACCCGTACGCCTGGGCCGGGATGTACCACCGGCGGCTGCTGGACCGCGGGCTGCTGCACTTCACGGACGGGCTGCGCACGGCGGAGGACCGGCCGTGGATCTGGCGGCTGCACCGGGAGGCGGAGTCCTTCGCGGCGATCGGGGAGGCCGGAATCTTCTACCGGCGGGGCATTTCCACCTCACTCACCCAGATCGGGGACGAGCGTCAGCTCGATTTCATTCGAGCATTCGATCAAGTCCTGTCGGACACCGCCACCGATCTTGAATCCGAACTCCTGCTCCCCAAGGCCGTCCGAACATATTGCGCAATTATCGCGCACCATATCGGCTCCATCGGAAGGTTCGAACCGGCCGTGGCGAAAAAACTCCGTCTGATGAGTACGGAAGCCCTCGGGCGCATGCCCCGGCCGCTGCTGGACGGGGCGCTGGCCTCGATGGACGCCGACCGTTCCGCGCTCCTGCGCAGGCTGCTGCGCCGCCGCGGCCCGGCGGGGGCGGGCGCGGGCGCGGGAGCGGGGGCCGCGGCGGGCACGGGAGCGGACGCCGGGGCCGCCGCGTGAACGGGGGCCGCGTCACCCAGCTCTTCCTCGCCTCCACCCTCTACGGGACGGCCACCCTCGCCGCCGCCCTCGACGCGGGCGCCCTCCCCGCGGCCGGCCGCCGGATCCTGCTGACCAGCAACCACTCCCCCGCCCCCGAGGTCACCCCCGGCATCGAGGCCATGCCCGGCTTCGCCGCGCTGCGCACCCGCTTCGACGAGGTCCTCGACTGGAACGCGGTCCTCGCCCCGCAGCACCCCAGCACCTGGGCCCCCCGCCCCGACGACGTCCCGCTCTGGGAGCGCCAGTTGCGCACCCTGTGGGGGCTGGGCGAGGACCGGGTCGAGCTGGTGGTGGAGTCGCTCCAGGTGCCGCCCGCGCAGAGCCTGTGCCAGCTGTTCCCGGGCGCCGCGATCGACGTCTACGCCGACGGGCTCATGTCGTACGGCCCCACCCGCTTCCGCCTCGACCCGCAGATCGGCGCACGGGTCCGCCGGGTCCTGCACCTGGACCTCGTACCGGGTCTGGAACCCCTGCTCCTGACGGAGTTCGGGGTGCCGGCCGAATCGGTCCCGGCCCCGGCCTTCCTGAAGGTGCTGGCCGAGCTGGCCGCCCTGCCCGACGACGGCGGCTACACGCCCCCGGAGCCCCCCGAGGCCCCGGCCCTGCTGCTCGGGCAGTACCTCTCGGCGCTGGAACTGATGACCCCGGCGCAGGAGGAGGAGCTGCACGTCGCGATGGTGCGCGGGGCCGTCGCGCGAGGCCACCGGGAGCTGGTCTTCAAACCGCACCCCTCCGCCCCGGCCGCGTACTCCCGCGGAGCCGAGGCGGAGGCCGCCCGGCTCGGGGCGCGGCTGACGGTGCTGGACGCGCCGGTGCTCGCCGAGACCCTGTACGAGCGGCTGCGCCCGGCGCTGGTCGCGGGCTGCTTCTCGACCGGGCTGCTGACCGCCCGGGCCCTGTACGGGATCCCGGTCGCGCGCACCGGGACCGGGCCGCTGCTGGCCCGCCTGGCCCCGTACCAGAACAGCAACCGGATCCCGCTGACGCTGGTGGACGCCCTGGTCCCGGAGCTCGCGCCGCCGGACGGTCCCGGCTCCGGCGGCTCCGGCGGCTCCGGCTCCGGCCCCGGCTCCGGCGCTCCCGCCGACCTCGCGGGGCTGGTCGCGGCCGTGGGCTTCACCATGCAGCCGCGGATCCTCGCGGACCGGCGCGGGGCGGCCGAGGCGTACCTGGCCGGGCACCTGGACGACCGGACCCGGCGCTACTTCAAGCGCCGCCGGCTCACCGTGCTGGGCCTGCCGGGCGGGATCCCCGCGCAGCTTTCCTTCCTGCCCCGCAGCCCGGCGGTGCGCCGGGCCGTGCACCGGCTGCGCCGACGGCTGGGCCGAGTGGGCTGACCGGCCGCCGCGCCGGATCAGCCGGCGGCGAGCTTGGCCGCGAAGCCCAGGAAGATCACGCCCGCCGCCGAGGTGGCCCCGGCCGCGAGCCGCTTGCGGCGGCGGAAGGCGGCCGACAGCCGGGTGCCGGTGAAGATCAGGGTGGACAGGTACAGGAAGCTGAACAGCTGGGAGACGCTCCCCAGCAGCAGGAACGACAGCGCCGGGTAGCGGTACTGCGGGTCCACGAACTGCACGAAGAAGGACAGCAGGAAGAGGATCGCCTTCGGGTTGAGCAGGCTCACCACCAGCGCCCGCCGGAACGGCCGCTCGGCCGGACCGGCCGGCTCCTCCCCGGCCGGCGCCGCCGGCCCGTCGGGCGAGCTGCGGGCCCGCCACATGGCCAGGGCGCCGCGCAGCATGCCCACCGCCAGCCATCCCAGGTACCCGGCGCCGAGCACCTTGACCACCGTGAACAGCAGCGGGCTCGCCTGGAGGAGGGCGCCCGTGCCGACGGCGGTCAGCACCATCAGCACGGTGTCCCCGGCGAACACCCCGCAGGCCGCCTTGTAGCCCTCCTGCACTCCGCGGCGGGAGGCGACGGAGAGCACGTAGAGGGAGTTCGGCCCGGGCAGCAGCACGATCAGCGCGACGGCCGCGAGATAGGTCGGAAGATCTGTCACACCCAGCATGAGCAGGAGTGTCCCATGCGGACGCACCTGTCCCGCCAGTGGGTTTCACGGGCTGGACCGCCGGGCGCGCGGCGGGCGCCGGACCATGACGCGAAACCCCCCGTACCCGTGCGGGCGGCCGCCCGCGGGCTGGTACAACCGTGCCCCTGACGACAGCTGGTCACAAAGACGCAACAGCGGGCCACCGTCCGCAACTTTCCACGCCCGCGGCGCATCACCTAGGTACACGACCATGAAAACGGGGGACCGCCATGCAGCACCACAAGAGAGTCATGATCCGTACGCTCGGCCTCGCCGCGGCCGTCGCGCTGGCCGCGACGGCGTGCGGCCCGCAGAAGGGCGACGCCGGGCCGGCCGCGCCGTCCGCGCCGGTGGCGGGGAAGTCACCGGCGGGCTCCCCCTCGGCACAGGGTGACGCGAAGCCGGGCGAGTCCTCGCCCGCCGCCTCCCCCACGCCCGGTGCCTCGCAGTCGGCGTCCGCGCCGGGCTCGGCCCCGCAGGCCCCCGGCGTGAAGCCGATCATGGCGAACGGCGACGAGAGCGAGCAGATCCGTGAGCTCCAGGCCCGGCTGCGGCAGCTGAAGCTGCTGTCCACGGCGCCCACCGGGTTCTACGGCTCGAAGACGACCACCGCGGTCAAGACCTTCCAGTCCCGGCACGGGCTCGGCGCGACCGGCGCGGTCGACGGGGCCACCTGGCAGAAGGTGCAGTCCCTCAGCAAGAAGCCGACGGACGAGGAACTGCGTCCGCCGACGACCAACGAGGTCGACGCCCCGGACCCGCGCTGCATGCAGGGCCGGGTGATGTGCATCAGCAAGGAGAGCCGCACCCTCGCCTGGATGATCGACGGCAAGGTCGTCTCCACGATGGACGTGCGCTTCGGCTCGGAGAACACGCCGACCCGCGAGGGCCTCTTCGAGGTGGGCTGGAAGGCCAAGGACTGGACGTCGACGATCTACCACACGGCGATGCCGTACTCGATGTTCTTCAGCGAGGGCCAGGCCGTGCACTACTCGGCGGACTTCGCGGCCCGCGGTTACGCCGGCGCCTCGCACGGCTGCGTGAACGTCCGGGACAAGGCCAAGCTGTCGGCGCTGTTCGACCAGGTCAAGGTGGGCGACAAGGTCGTCGTCTACTGGTGAGACCGGTGGCCGCGACGGTCGAAGTTGAGGGCGCGGGCAGGGCCGGGGGAACGTGCCCCGCCCGCGCCGGTTGCGCAGAGCCCAGGGGTACGGGGGGAACCCCGGCTCGTGCGCGGCCGATGACCAGTCGGCTCAATATGTACTGCGCCGGGCATCCCGAAAGTGTTACTGCGCCGTGCGCCAGCCAGAGCAAGAGCGTTTCCACGAACGTTTCGGCGACCCACCGGACGAGCGTTTCCGCACGTGGGGCCCCTACTGCCGACCCGTTGCCCGTGCGGCGATTTTCAGCCAGATGAAGCGGCTGCGTCAGCGCGAACTGAAGCCCAGCGCGCCGCCCGGCTTGGCGCTCGGCACCTTGAGGATGGCGTTGCCGGGGTCGACGGTGCCGCTCTGCGGCAGGCCGTCACGAGCCCCGTCCAGCAGGGCCTCGCAGAACCGCGCGATCTTCGCGGGGGCCCCGGCCAGCTTGGAGAGGCGCTCGCGGCGGTCGTCGTTCATCCGGCCCGAGCGGTAGGCCTCGCACAGGTCGGCGGCCTTGCCCTGGCCGCTGCCCTTGTCGTGGTCCCGGCCGCCCGCGGCGGCGCCGCCGTTCAGCTTGTCGGTGAGCTTGTCGCGGCTGCCGTCGGTGCCCGCGCCGAAGCCCATGCCCGCGGTGGGGGCGCCGGACGGCTGGGCCAGTCCGGCCGCGGGCGCGTCGGGGAGCGTACGGGTGTCCGTGCCGGGCGGCCGCGACACACCGGGGCCGGGCGGCAGCGGGCTCTCGCCGCCCCGCTCCGGGGTCGGCCGCAGCTGCGGGACGAGGGTGGGGCCGGCCGTGTCCGCGGCGGGCTCCGGGTCCGGGTCGGCACTGACCGACACGGCCGGGGCGGGGCCCGCGGTGTGGTGCGTGACGCGGTCCAGCAGCCCGCCGCCGGCCGCCGCCGCGATCCCGCCGACGGCGACCCCGGCCAGCGCGGCCACCAGCCCGAAGCGCGCGGCCGTCGATCCGCGCCGCTGCGCGGGGATCCGTACGGGGGGTATCGGGGCCAGGTCGACCAGCGGCTCACCGGCGCCGCCCGCACGAGCGGCACCCGTACCGGGGGCCGCGGCACGGACCGCTCCGGGCGCGGTCGCGCGCCGCGCCCGGGCCGCGCGGAACGCCGCGAGGGCGGCGGCCTCGCCGGGCAGTTCGCCGGCGCCGGAGCTCGGCGGGGTCAGGGAGCCGAGGGCGGCGCGGAGCCGGGCGGCCTCGGCCCGGGCCCGGGGGTCGGCGCCGGGGGCGACGGGCCCGGTGCCCGCACGCAGCAACTCCTCCGCCGCGGCCCTGTCCAGCCACGCGTTGTGCTCGTCGGCCATCACATGTCCTTCTGCGTCCGCCAACGTGAATGCGTCACACCGGTCGGTTCCACCAGGCCCCCGGTCCGCGTGCGCTGCGCGGGCACGGCATCGAGGTCGCGCTCCCGCGCCTGGTCAACGGCATTATGGCCGACCGGACGCAGCGGCCCCGAGCCACGATCGGGCCGGAGTTCGGCCGGGCCGGCCGGACCCGCGGGCCCGGACTCGGCGGTGAGCAGTTCCGCGAGCTTCTTCAGGCCCCGGTGCGCGGCGGTGCGCACGGCGCCCGGCCGCTTGCCGAGGGTCTCGGCCGCGCTCTTGGCGTCCAGCCCGACGACCACGCGCAGCACGACGGCCTCGGCCTGGTCCTGGGGGAGCTGGGCGATCAGCGCCATGGTGCGCCCGGTGGACAGGGCCTCCATGGCCTCGCCCGCCGTGTCGCAGTCGGCGGCCCGTCCGGTCAGCTCGCTCTCGTCGCCGCCGATGGCGGGACGGCGGCCGCGCATGCGGATGTGGTCGAGGGCCCGGTTGCGGGCGATGCGGGCGGCCCAGCCGCGGAAGCGGTCGGCGTCGCCGGTGAAGGAGTCGAGGTCGCGGGCGATCTGCAGCCATGCCTCGGAGGTCACGTCTTCCGCGTCGCCGTCGCCGACGAGCGTACGTACGTATCCGAGCAGGCGCGGGTGCACCGCGCGGTACACAGTCCGGAACGCGCTTTCGTCGCCGTCCTGTGCCGCGAGCACCGCGGCGGTCAGCTCCGCGTCGTCCCCCAGCAAAGTCCCCAACCCGTTCGACGTCCTGTACGTGTGGCGCAAATCCGCACGTTACGGCTTTCGCGCGCCTCTCGTCCACGAGTTGTACAACCAGCAACCAAGCCTGTGCGGAGCGAGGTGTGACACAAAACGCACTCCGGGCGCTGACAGGGGTACGGGCTTGTCGCACGAGTCCGTGACGGATGGCGGCCGGGGCCTCTCCTGTGGGGGGTGGCGGCTTCGGCCGCCCTCCCCTCTTCCCGGCTCTCCCCGGCTCTCCCCGGCTCACGCCTTTGCCCCGGTCCGGCCGGCCCACCCCTGTCCGGGTCATCCTTTCGGCTCACTTCCGGGTGAAATCCCCTCGTGAGCGGGCCTTCGCCGCTCCGCGCTCGCTAGCGTGGCCGTACACCCCGCGCCACGCCCCGAGGAGAACTCCGCTGTCCAGCCACCTTCCGGCACAGGTCCGCGGCCCGGCCTCCGCCCCCGACCCCGGGCTGGCGCGCCTGAACTCCCTGCCCCCCGACACCGCCCGGACGGCCCTCGCGCACTGCTGCGGCAGTGCGCGGTGGGCGCACCGGGTGGCCGCGCACCGCCCCTACCCGGACACCGCGTCCCTGCTGGCGGCGGCCGACGAGGCCGCGTACGACATGTCCCAGGGCGACCTGACGGAGGCGCTCGCCCGGGAGTTCTCGGCGGAGCTGGGCCACGGAGCGCCGTACGCCGCGCTGCTCGCCCTCGACGCGGCCCGGGCGCAGTACGAGCGCACCTTCGGGCACGCCTTCGTGATCTGCCTGGACGGGCATCCGCCGGAGGAGCGGGTGGACCAGCTGCTGGCCGCGATCCGCCGCAGGCTGGCTCACGAGGTGGACGAGGAGCGCTCGATCGCGGCGGACGAGCTGCGCCTGGTCGCCCGCTCCCGGCTGGCTCATTTGCTCGACCGGCTGGCCGGTCTGCACCAGTCCGACCCCGACGATGGGCTGTCTGAGGCCGATTTCGGGCTATTCGCCCCTGTGGGATAGTCCGTCCGTGCCTGTTTGATCACACCGATGGACCCGGCGCGAGGGAACCGACAAAGCGTCGCTACGATGTCCGGGGCCGGAGGACCGTACCCGGCCGGGCCCGACCGACAAAGAAGCCGGCTGGCCCCCGCCCCGCTTCCGGAGGGTTTTCCGTGCCGGCTGGAACGTTGTACCGCGGCCGGGAAGGAATGTGGTCCTGGGTGGCTCATCGAGTCACCGGCGTCCTCATCTTCTTCTTCCTGTTCGTACACGTCCTCGACACCGCACTCGTCCGCGTCTCACCCGAGGCGTACGACGATGTCGTGGCTACCTACAAGACGCCGATCGTCGCGCTGCTGGAGTACGGCCTCGTCGCCGCCATCCTGTTCCACGCGCTCAACGGTCTGCGCGTCATCGCAGTGGACTTCTGGGCCAAGGGCCCGCGCTACCAGAAGCAGATGCTCTGGTCCGTCGTCGTCGTCTGGATCATCCTGATGATCGGGGCCCTCTACCCCGTCCTCGGGCACGCCTACCGCGTTCTGTTCGGGAAGTGACACGCATGTCTTCTGACACTTCTTCCGCCCGGGCGATCGGTGACGTCGAGGGGGTCTCGCTCTACGACGTCGACAACCCGGCGCCGTACATCGAGGCCCCGCGCAAGCGCACCGGCAAGACCCCGCGCTCGACCCGCGGCAACTTCGAGATGGCCGCGTGGCTCTTCATGCGCCTCTCGGGCGTCGTCCTGGTCGTCCTGGTCATCGGCCACCTGCTGATCCAGCTGGTGCTGGACGGCGGCGTCTCCAAGGTCGGCTTCGCCTTCGTGGCCGGCCGCTGGGCGTCCCCGTTCTGGCAGGTCTGGGACCTGCTGATGCTGTGGCTGGCGATGCTGCACGGCGCCAACGGCCTGCGTACCGTCATCAACGACTACGCGGAGCGCGCCAACACGCGGCTGTGGCTGAAGGGCCTGCTCTACACCGCCACGGTGTTCACCATCCTTCTGGGCACGCTGGTGATCTTCACCTTCGACCCGAACATCCGCTAGGCACGGGCTGAGGCGAATCGACTCATGAAGATCCACAAGTACGACACCGTCATCGTCGGCGCCGGTGGCGCCGGCATGCGCGCCGCCATCGAGGCGACGAAGCGCAGCCGCACCGCCGTGCTGACGAAGCTGTACCCGACCCGCTCCCACACGGGCGCCGCGCAGGGCGGCATGGCCGCCGCGCTGGCCAACGTCGAGGACGACAACTGGGAGTGGCACACCTTCGACACGGTCAAGGGCGGTGACTACCTGGTCGACCAGGACGCCGCCGAGATCCTGGCGAAGGAGGCCATCGACGCGGTCCTCGACCTCGAGAAGATGGGCCTGCCGTTCAACCGCACCCCGAACGGCACCATCGACCAGCGCCGCTTCGGCGGCCACTCCCGCAACCACGGCGAGGCGCCGGTCCGCCGGTCCTGCTACGCCGCGGACCGCACCGGCCACATGATCCTCCAGACGCTGTACCAGAACTGCGTCAAGGAGGGCGTGGAGTTCTTCAACGAGTTCTACGTCCTGGACCAGCTGCTGGTCGAGGTCGACGGCGTGCAGAAGTCCGCCGGTGTGGTCGCGTACGAGCTCGCCACCGGTGAGATCCACATCTTCCAGGCGAAGTCCGTCATCTACGCCTCCGGCGGTACGGGCAAGTTCTTCAAGGTGACCTCCAACGCGCACACCCTGACGGGTGACGGCCAGGCGGCCTGCTACCGCCGCGGTCTGCCGCTGGAGGACATGGAGTTCTTCCAGTTCCACCCGACGGGCATCTGGCGCATGGGCATCCTGCTGACGGAGGGCGCCCGTGGTGAGGGCGGCATCCTCCGCAACAAGGACGGCGAGCGCTTCATGGAGAAGTACGCGCCGGTCATGAAGGACCTCGCGTCCCGTGACGTCGTCTCGCGCTCCATCTACACGGAGATCCGCGAGGGCCGCGGCTGCGGTCCGGCCGGCGACCACGTGTACCTGGACCTGACGCACCTCCCGCCGGAGCAGCTCGACGCCAAGCTCCCGGACATCACGGAGTTCGCGCGCACCTACCTGGGCATCGAGCCGTACACGGACCCGATCCCGATCCAGCCCACCGCGCACTACGCCATGGGCGGCATCCCGACGAACGTCGAGGGTGAGGTCCTGGCGGACAACACCACCGTCGTCCCGGGCCTGTACGCGGCCGGCGAGGTCGCGTGCGTGTCGGTGCACGGCGCCAACCGCCTGGGCACCAACTCGCTGCTGGACATCAACGTCTTCGGCAAGCGTTCGGGCATCGCGGCGGCCGCGTACGCGCACGCCAACGACTACGTCGAGCTGCCCGAGGACCCGGCGCGCCAGGTCGTCGACCTCGTCGAGCACCTGCGCAACTCCACGGGCCACGAGCGGGTCGCCGACCTGCGTCTGGAGCTCCAGGAGACGATGGACGCGTGCGTGATGGTGTTCCGCACGGAGCAGACCATCAAGACCGCGGTCGAGAAGATCGCGGAGCTGCGCGAGCGCTACAAGAACGTGTCCGTCCAGGACAAGGGCAAGCGCTTCAACACGGACCTGCTGGAGGCCATCGAGCTGGGCAACCTGCTCGACCTGGCCGAGGTCATGGCCGTGTCCGCGCTGGCGCGCAAGGAGTCCCGCGGCGGTCACTACCGCGAGGACTACCCGAACCGCGACGACGTCAACTTCATGCGCCACACCATGGCGTACCGCGAGGTCGGCGCCGACGGCAAGGACTCCGTCCGCCTGGACTACAAGCCCGTCGTCGTCACCCGCTACCAGCCGATGGAGCGTAAGTACTGATGGCCACCCCGACCCTCTCCAAGACGGACGAGATGGAGGCGGCGGCCGCCGCTTCGCCGTTCATCACGGTCACCTTCCGGATCCGCCGCTTCAACCCCGAGATCTCCGAAGAGTCTCAGTGGCAGGACTTCCAGATCGAGATCGACCCGAAGGAGCGCGTGCTCGACGGTCTCCACAAGATCAAGTGGGACCTCGACGGCACGCTGACGTTCCGCCGCTCGTGCGCGCACGGCATCTGCGGCTCCGACGCGATGCGGATCAACGGCAAGAACAGGCTCGCCTGCAAGACGCTGATCAAGGACATCAACCCGGAGAAGCCGATCACCGTCGAGGCCATCAAGGGCCTCACGGTGATGAAGGACCTCGTGGTCGACATGGAGCCCTTCTTCCAGGCGTACCGGGACGTCATGCCGTTCCTGGTCACCAAGGGCAACGAGCCGACGCGCGAGCGCCTGCAGTCCGCCGAGGACCGCGAGCGCTTCGACGACACCACCAAGTGCATCCTGTGCGCCGCGTGCACGTCCTCGTGCCCGGTGTTCTGGAACGACGGCCAGTACTTCGGCCCGGCGGCGATCGTCAACGCGCACCGCTTCATCTTCGACTCGCGTGACGAGGCGGGCGAGCAGCGCCTGGAGATCCTGAACGACAAGGACGGCGTGTGGCGCTGCCGCACGACCTTCAACTGCACCGATGCCTGCCCGCGCGGCATCGAGGTCACGAAGGCCATCCAGGAAGTCAAGCGCGCCCTGATCACGCGCCGCTTCTGACCTTCCCGACGGCTCACCCCGAAGCCCCTCCCCCAGGACCACGTCCCGGCGGAGGGGCTTCGTCGTGCCGTCAGGGGGAAGTGGGGACCATTGCTTGAACCTGTTCAAAAAGAGGGCTAGAGTCGTCGACGTCAGCAGTTGAACACGTTCAAGGGGGCTGAGGGCAATGAACCTCACCGTGCTCGCGTACGTCATCTACCTGGTCATCAGCATCGGACTCACCATCTGGGTGGCCCGCACGCTCAGCCGCAACGGGCGCGTCTTCATCGGCGACGTGCTCCAGGGCAACGAGAAGCTCGCCGACGCCGTCAACCACCTCCTGGTGGTCGGCTTCTACCTCGTGAACATCGGCTTCGTGACCCTCTACCTGCGCTCGGGCGAGACCATCCTCGAAGCGCGCGGCCTCTTCGAGGCGCTGTCGGTCAAGCTCGGCGTCGTCCTGCTCGTCCTCGGGTTCCTGCACCTCGGCAACGTCTGGGTGCTCAACCGGATGCGCCGCCGCGGGATCATGGAGCGCCAGCAGACCCCGCCGGTCGCCCCGAACGCGTGGACCGCACCGGCCGGGGCCTGACCGTGGCCCCGGCGGCGCGGCCCATCCGGCACCTGACCGTCCTCTACGACGCCGACTGCCCGGTGTGCGTGCACATCCGGCACTGGCTGCTCGGCCAGCGCCCGCTGGTGCCGCTGCGGCTGGTGGCGGCCGGTTCGCACCAGGCCCGCAACCGCTACCCGCGCCTCGACCACGCCGCCACCCTCCGCGAGATCACCGTGATCGGCGACGCGGGCCAGGTGTGGACCGGGACGGACGCCTTCATCGTGTGCCTGTGGGCGCTGACCGAACACCGGCCCAAGGCCAACTGGCTGGCCACCCCGGCGGGCCGGCCCTTCGCCCGGGCGGCCATGCACACGGCCGCCGCCGTCCGGCACGCGGTGCGCGCCGGCGGCGAAGCGGAGCCCGGAGCACCGGCCTGTGCCGAGCAGTGCGCCGCTCCCCGATAGGGTCGGACACCGTGACAGATCAGAAGGCGCCCAAGAGCGAGCAGACCCGCACGCTCATCCTCGAAACCGCTCTCCGGCTCTTCCAGGAGCGCGGGTTCGACAAGACGACCATGCGGGGCATCGCCAAGGAGGCGGGGGTCTCGGTCGGCAACGCGTACTACTACTTCGAGTCGAAGGAACACCTGGTCCAGGGGTTCTACGACCGGATCGGCGCCGCGCACCAGGCGGCGGTCCGGCCGATCCTGGACCACGAGCCCGACCTCCAGAAGCGGCTCGCGGGCGTCCTGACCTCCTGGCTCGACATCGCGGCTCCGTACCACGAGTTCGCCTCGCAGTTCTTCAAGAACGCGGCGGACCCGGAGAGCCCGCTCAGCCCCTTCTCACCGGAATCGGAACCGGCGCGCAAGGCCGCCATCGACATCCACCGCGAGGTGCTGGCGGGGGCGAAGACCAAGGTGCCGGCCGAACTGGCCGACGTCCTGCCGGAGCTGATGTGGCTCTCCCAGATGGGCCTGGTCCTCTACTGGGTGTTCGACCGCTCCCCCGGCAGCGACAAGACCCGGCGGCTGGCGGAGCGCGGGGCCCAGCTGACGACGCGCGGCATCGTCCTGGCCCGCTTCCGGGTGCTGCGCCCGCTGGTGCGGGAGGTGCACGAACTGTTCGCCGACTTCCTGCCGGGCATGGCCCAGACGGCCGTCGCGCGCGGCCGCCGGGCCTCGGACCCGCACCCCGGGGAGGGCTGAGGGCTCACCGCCCGCCCAGGACCAGCAGGGCGGCGACGGCGGGGCCGAAGGCGCCCCCCAGCTGGTAGCAGAGGGTGAACAGCCCGATGGCGGCCGGGCGGTGGGCCGCCTCCCCGGCCGCGCCCACCGCGTGGGTGGACAGGACGGCGTTGGCGGAGCTCGCGGTGAACACCCCTGCGGCGGTGGCCGCCAGCAGCAGCGGACCCGAGGTGGCGAAGATCCCGGTGAGGGCGGCCAGTGCGCCGACCGAGACGAGGACCGTACGGACGGCCGTGCGCCCCATCCGGGCCGAGGCGGCGGCGAGCGGCCAGCTCAGCGCGGACCCGGCGAGCAGCGCGCACAGCTGGCCGGTGCCCGCGGCGGCCGTGTCCCATCCGGCGCGGTCGGCGAGCAGCCGGGGCACCGAGAAGAGCAGGGTGAAGTAGGACGCCGAGAGGGTCAGCGCGAGCAGCGCCGAGACGACGAAGACGGGCCGGCGCAGCAGCGCGGCGGGGACGAACCCGTCGGGGCGGCGGCGTACGTGCAGGGCGAGCGGAACCACGGCGACCAGGGCCCCGGCGAGGGCGGCGAGCGGCGCGGCCGGCAGCAGGACCAGGGCGGTCGCGAACGCGGTCAGCAGGGCGGCGCCCCGGCCGTCGAAGCGGTCCGCCGACGGCGGGAGCTGCGCCCCGGCGCGCCGGCCCACCACGGGTACGGCGAGCAGGGCGAGCGCCGAGACGGCCAGGGCGGCCCGCCAGGAGACGGCGTCCGCGAGGGCCCGGCCGAGCAGCGGTCCGGCGGCGCCGAGCATGCCGAACCCCGCGCTGATGACGCCCATCCGGCGGGCGGAGCCGGCCAGGGAGATCGCGGCGGCCACCAGCCCGGCTCCCCCGGCGGCCTGGGCGCAGCGGCCGGCCATCGCGAGCGGCAGCCAGGGGGCGGCGGCCAGCAGCAGGGTGCCGACCAGGACGAGCAGGGTGGACACCTTGAGCAGGGCGGGCAGGCCCCGGCGGCGCAGCAGCCCGGCGAGCAGCGGGGTGCCGACGGCGGTGGCCCAGCCGAAGGCGGTCAGGAGCCAGGTGGCCGTGTCGGTGCTGACGCCGAGGGAACGGGCCATGCCGGGGAGGATCAGCACCGGGGCGTTGGCCCCGGCGGCGAGCGGGGTGGCCAGCAGGGCCAGCCAGAGCACGGGGACGGGAGCCGCCGCGGCGGGCGGGGCGGCGGGGCCGTCGGGCGCCGCTCCCCCGCCGGGGGTCTTCGCGCCGGTGGTGCCCGTGGTGACCGTGGTGACCGTCATGGATGTCCACTCCCCCTGTGCCTCAACATTGACAATCTCAACGTTGAGATAAAAACAGACGGGTTGCCTCAACGTCAAGTCTCTTAACGTTGAGGTAATCTGGAGGCATGGAGAAGGACACGGTGGCCACGTTCATCGGCCAGTGGGAAACGGAACGCCCCGACCTCGCGGAAGCGCTCTGGCCCGTCGGGGTGCTCGCGCGCATCCAGCGGATGACCCGCATCATCGACAAGCAGCTGAAGGCCTTCATGGCCGGACACGGCCTGGAGGTGGGCGAGTTCGACGTGCTCGCCAGCCTGCGCCGCTCAGGCCCCCCGTACGCGCTGACCGCGGGCGCCCTGATCCCGGCGGCCATGGTGACCTCGGGCGCCATCACCAACCGGATCGACCGGCTGGAGGCCAAGGGCCTGGTCGAGCGGGTGCGCGACGGGGCCGACCGCCGCTCGGTACGGATCCGGCTGACCGAACGGGGCCTTGAGGTGAGCGACGGCGTGATGGAGGAACACCTGCGGCACTACGCGGAGCTGCTGGCCCCGCTGGACGCCGCGGCCTCGGCGCAGCTCGCCGGGGCCCTGCACACCCTCCTGCTCGCCCACGGGGACACCGCGGCGGCTCCTACAGCCAGTTGAGCTCCCACAGGCGCCAGACGCCCGTGCCGTCGGAGAGGTACTGGGCGCCGCTGACGGCGTCGCGGGACATCACGTAGTCCTTCTTCTGCCAGATCGGCAGCATCGGGACCTGCTGCGAGACCAGGCGCTGGAGCTCGCGGAAGTCGCCGGCGGCCTCGGCCCGCTCCGAGAAGGCCTGGGTGCGGGTGATCAGCTCGTCGACGGCCTTGTCGGAGAAGCCGTTGTTCATGCTGGAGCCCGCCCCGACCAGCGGCGCGAGGAAGTTGTCGGCGTCCGGGAAGTCGGCGATCCAGCCGATCGTGTAGGCGTCGAACTCGCCCGCCGCGTAGGCCTTCTGGAAGTCCTCCCAGGCCTCGACCGCCTTGATCTTCACCTGGAACAGGCCGGTCGACTCCAGCTGGCGCTTGAGCTCCTCGGCCTCGGCCAGGTTCACGCCGCGCGCGTTGACGCCGAGCGTGAAGGTGACGGGCGCGGTGATTCCGGCGTCCTTGAGCAGCTTGCGGGCGGTGGCGCCGCTGGGCGCGGGATAGGTGTCGAAGAAGGGCGTGCTGTGCGCCGCGATGCCCGCCGGGACCAGCGAGTACAGCGGGGTGACCGTGCCCTTGTAGATGTCCCCGGCGACCTTGGAGCGGTCCAGCACGGCGGCCATCGCCTGGCGCACGGCGGCCTTCTCGACCGCCGAGCCGGGGCGCACGTTGAAGACGACGCTACGGGTCTCCGTGCCGCCGGAGGCCTGGTAGCGGACGTCCTTCAGGCCCGGGTTGAGGTTGGCGAGGACGGCCGGCGGCATGTCGCGGTGGGCCACCTCCAGCTCGTGGTCGCGCCAGGCCCGGTCCAGCTGCGCCGAGTCCTTGTAGTAGCGGACGGTCACCCGCGCCCGGGCCGGCTTGCCCTGCCCCTTGTAGGCGGGGTTGGGCTTCAGTTCGGCGGACCCGGCCGCCTTGTACGCGCCGAGCAGGTAGGGGCCGGTGCCGTCGGCCTTGCCCTCCGTACGCAGCGCCTTGGCCGGGTACTTGTCCTTGTCGACGATCGAGGCGGCGCCCGTCGCGATCTTGAAGGGGAAGGTCGCATCGCGCGCGGAGAGGTTGAAGGTGACGGTGCGTCCGTCGGCCTTGACCGATTCCAGGGTCTTGAAGAGCGGGGCGGGACCCTGGTCGGAGTTGATCTGCCGGATGCGGTCGAAGGAGAACTTCACGTCCTCCGCCGTCACCGGGCGGCCGCCGGGGAAGGTCAGGTCGGGGCGCAGCTCGCACTGGTACGTGGTCAGCTTCTGCCCGATGAACTTGCAGGAGGAGGCGGCGTCCGGGACGGGGGTGTCGGAGCCGGACTTGATGGTCAGCAGCGACTGGTAGACGTTGCTGAACAGAGCCCAGGAGCCGGCGTCGTAGGCCCCGGCGGGGTCGAGCGCGGAGACGACGTCGGTGGTGCCGACGCGGATGGCGCCGCGCCCGTCGTCGCCGGCGGGCAGCAGCTGCCAGGCGCCGGCACCGGCGACGCCGAGGACCAGACCGGCCGCAATGATCTTCGAGCGGACAGACCGCATCCCCTGAACCCCGCTATTCGAACTAGGTATCCGACTATCGGTCACCCAATCATGGAAAATCGGCCACGGGAAGGGTCGTGATGCCCGGTCGGACCTGGTCAGGCCTGGTATGAGGCGAGTTCGACCACCGTGATGTCGGAGGGAGCGCCGACCCGTACGGGCGGACCCCACGCACCCGCCCCGCGGGACACGTACAGCTGGGTGTCGCCGTAGCGCTCCAGACCCGCGACGGTGGGGTTGGCGAGCTCGGCCAGGTAGTTGCCGGGCCACAGCTGGCCGCCGTGGGTGTGCCCCGACAGCTGGAGGTCCACGCCGTGGCGGACCGCGTCGTGGATGACCACCGGCTGGTGGGCGAGGAGCACGGCGGTCCGGGACCGGTCGCGGTCCCCGAGGGCAGCCCGGAAGTCGGGCCCCTGGCCCTCGCTCTCGCCCTGGACGTCGTTGACCCCGGCGAGGTCGAAGTGGGGCAGCTCGCGGCGGGCGTTCTCCAGTGGCGTCAGACCCAGCTCGCGTACGTGGTCCACCCACTGCCGGGCCCCCGAGAAGTACTCGTGGTTGCCGGTGACGAAGTACGCGCCGAGGCGCGAGCGGAGCATGCGCAGCGGCTCGGCGGCGGGCCCGAGGTCGTGGACGTTGCCGTCGACGAGGTCGCCGACCACGGCGATGAGGTCGGGCTGCGTGCGGTTGACGGTGTCCACGATGCGCTGGGTGTGCGCGCGGCCGAGGATCGGGCCCAGGTGGACGTCGCTGACGACGGCGATCCGGAAGCCGTGCGCGGCGCGGGGCAGCCGGGCGAGGGGGACCTGTACGCGCTTGACGCGGGGTCCGCGCAGCACGCCGTACGTCCCCGTCCCGACGGTGGCGGCCGCGGCGGCCACGGCCGCGCCCCCGACCGCCCGGGCGACGAACACCCGCCTCGACACGCCGTCCGGCGCCGTCGCGGGGGCGTCCGGGCGCGCGTCGCCGGGCCGCGCGCCGTCCGGTTCCCCGCCGGGCGCGGGGGCCGCGGCACCGGCGCCCGTCACCGCCTGCGCCGGGGCCTGCGCCGGAGCCGGGGCCGGCGCCTGCGCGGTGCGGCCGAGCCGGCGGAGCCACAGCCGCCGGACCGGCTCCGCCACCAGCATCGCCAGCGTCAGGTACAGCAGCACCGCCAGCCACATGAACCCCGGCCACGCCACCAGCCGCTCCAGCCAGAACGGCGCTCCGGCCCGGCCCGCGGTCAGCGCCGCCGCCGCCAGCAGCGGCAGCGCGAAGGCGAGGACCGTACCCGTACGGCGGGCCGCACCGCCCGCGCGGGTGGTGTCACGGACCAGCCGCACCCACAGCCACCGGTGGACGAGCACCAGCAGGGCCAGTACCGCGACGACCGCCACGACCACCACGAATACGGTCATCGTGATTCACGCCGCAGAGCCCGCACGGAGCGCAACCCGATCACACCAATGGCCGTCCCCAGGAGAAAGGACGTCACCGCGAGGACAAGGTGGACCCAGAAGTACGCAGTAGGGTCGCCGGCCGCGTCGAAGGACAGGCCGCTGCCGTCCTTCCACAAGTTCCGGACGAAGGTCACCCAGATGAACCAGCTCCACACTCCGAAGGCGAGCAGGAACCAGGAGGCGGTACGGCTGAGTTTCATGTCCCCAGTATCGGATTCGTCCCCAGGACGGACGCGCCGGGGTGGGCCGTACCGGCGGTGGTTCTCCACGGATGGCCGGTCCGGGAGGGCGGACAGCCCATCGGGATGTACGTTCACCTGCGTGTCTGCCAAAAAGACCGCGCTGACGGTCCTTTCCGCCGCGCTGCTGGTCCCAGCGGTGCTCGTGTCGCCCGCGCACGCCGCGCCGACGCCGCCCCCCGCGGCGGACGGGAAGGGGCAGCCGCCGAAGGCTCCGGCCGCCCCCGCGCCGCCCGCCTCCATGTCCACCGTCGGCGGGGCCTCGCTCGGCCAGCCGGGCACCCAGGTCAACCTGCTGCCCGGTGCCCCGGCCCTGCCCGCGAACCTCACCGGCCGGTCGTGGATCGTGGCGGACGCCGAGACGGGCGAGGTGCTCGCCTCGCACAACGCCCACTGGCGGCTGCCCCCCGCCTCCACCATGAAGATGCTCTTCGCGGACACCGTGCTGCCGAGCCTGCCCAAGGACCAGGTGCACCGGGTCTCCGAACAGGAGATGTCCGACGTCGGCGCGGGCAGCAGCCTCGTGGGGGTCAAGGAGGACATGGAGTACTCCGTCCACGACCTGTGGCTGGGGGTGTTCCTGCGCTCCGGGAACGACGCCGTGCACGTACTTTCGGCCATGAACGGCGGCATCGACAAGACCGTCCGGGACATGCAGGCGCACGCCGAGGAACTCCAGGCCCTGGACACCCACGTGATCTCGCCGGACGGCTACGACGCCCCCGAGCAGGTGTCGAGCGCGTACGACCTCACCCTCATCGCCCGCTCCGGCCTCCAGAAGCAGGACTTCCGCGAGTACTGCGGGACGGCGGAGGCGAAGTTCCCCGGCCGCCAGGAGTCCGGGAAGCCGCGCGAGTACTTCGAGATCCAGAACACCAACCGGCTGATGACGGGCGCGGGCGGCCTGAGCCCCTACAAGGGCATCGCCGGGGTGAAGAACGGCAACACCACCATGGCCGGCTCCACCTTCACCGGCGCCGCCCAGCGCGGTGACAAGAAACTGCTGGTCACCGTCATGAACCCGGACACCGGAGGGGTCAACTCCGTGTACGAGGAGACCGCCGAGCTCTTCGACTGGGGCTTCGCGGCGGCCGGGAAGGTGAAGCCGGTGGGCGAGCTGGTGCCGCCGAAGAGCGCCGACACGACCTCCCTCGGCTCGCCCGCGCAGTCGCACGAGAACGACGCGTCGGCGAGCGGGGACGACTCCGGCAGCAGCGGCGTCGGCACGGCGGTCGGGATCGCGGGCGGGGCGCTGGCCGTCCTGGCGGGCGGGGCGTTCGTGGTCAACCGCCGCTGGCCGCGCGGCCGCCGCGGGCAGCGGAGCTAGCGGGCGCGGTCCGGGCCGGGGTCCGCTCCCGGGCCGGGGTCCGCTCCCGGCGCGGGGTCCGCTCCCGGCGCGGGATCCGCTCCCGGCGCGGGATCCGCTCCCGGGGCCGGTGCGGGTGCGGGGGCCGATGCCGGGTCCGGGTCCCGCGCGCCGTCGCCGGCCGCGCCGTCGCCGTCCTTCCCGTCGTCGCGGGTCGCGGTCCAGGCGGCGCAGAACAGCAGCAGCTTCGCCGTGAAGTTGATCCACAGCAGCAGGGCGATCGGCACGCCGAACGCCCCGTACATGCTCTTGCCCGCCACCTCCCGCATGTAGCCGCTGAGCAGCAGCTTGAGGAGCTCGAAGCCGGCCGCCCCGATCAGCGCGGCCTGGATCAGGCGGGCCCGCGGGGGTTCGACGCCGGGCAGCAGCGTCAGGACGTACAGCAGCAGCAGGAAGGCGGCGATCACGCCGACGAGGAAGGCGCCGGCGCGCAGCAGCGCACCGCCCGCTCCGTCCCGGGGGACGCCGAGGAGGTCGCCGAACTTGCCGACCGCGCTGGAGCCGAGGATCGACGCGGCCGCCGAGGCGAGCCCCGCACCGCCCAGACCCAGCAGGACCAGCGCGTCCTTGCCCTTGCGGACGACGGGGTTGCCCTGGTCCTCGTCGTCCTTGTCCCACACCGCGCGCAGGCAGTCCCGCATCGAGCCGACCCAGCCGATGCCGGTGAAGAGCAGCAGGGCGCCCGCGACGAGGCCGACGGTCCCGGCGTTGGCGGCGAGCCCTTCGAGGTCGAGCTGGTCGGAGATGCCGGGAACCTGCTCGGCGAGGTTCTTCTGGAGGCGGTCGAGCTGATCGGCGCTGAGCAGCGCCGCGCCGACGGCGATGGCGACCGTGAACAGCGGGAAGAGCGCGAGGAAGCTGATGAAGGTGATGGCCGCGGCGAGGCGGGCCCAGTGCACCCGTTCGAGGCGCTCGTAGGAGCGGTAGGCATGGGTCCGCATCGCCGCCGACACCAGCGGGCCGATCACCGGGAGTTTCGTCAGCCAGTCCATGGGAGTCACCGTAAATGAGCTGCCCGAAATAGCCGGGATTACCGGTTGCTGGGACTACGGTCGTCGTTTGTGACTTTTTCCGATGCGCGCCCGACGGCCCGCCCGTTCCACGCCCTGGTCCTGCGCGGGCTCCGCTTCCGTGCCGTACGGGCCCTGCGGCCGCTGTGTCAGGAGCGGCGGCCCGCCGTGCCCGCGGCCGTGTCGGCGGCGGGCGCGGAGGGTGCGGGGACGGTGCCCGTGCCGGTGCCGAACGGGTACTCGCGGAGCTTGCGCCAGACGCCGTCCGAGCCCTGCTCGTAGAGCGCGAAGCCCTCGCACAGCCAGTCGGCGGTGTAGTCGGCGAGCTCGGCGTACGCCCGGTCCATCGCCTCCTCGGAGATCCCGTGGGCGACCGTCACGTGCGGGTGGTACGGGAACGCCAGCTCGCGCACGAGCGGTCCCTCGGGATCGCGGGCCCGCCCCTGGAGGCGGGTGCAGTCCGGGGCGCCCTCGACGAGCCGGACGAAGACGACCGGCGAGAGGGGCCGGAAGGTTCCCGTCCCCTCCAGCCTCATCGGGAAGGGGCGGAAGGCCCCGGCGACCTCGGCCAGGTGGGCGCGGATCCCGGGCAGCCGGTCCGCCTCCACCTCGGTGGGCGGTACGAGGGTGACGTGCGTGGGGATGCCGTGCGCGGCCACGTCCCCGAAGCCTGCGCGCAGCCCCTGGAGGTGGCTGCCGTACGGCTCCGGGACCGCGATCGAAACGCCGAGCGTTACGGTCCCCACGTGTCTCTCCTCCGTGTGTGTACGGGTGCTGCCGCATCAGTGTGGCGCCAGCACCCCCTCCGCCGCCAGGGGCCTCGGTCCGTCAGTGCTTGGCGGGCAGGAAGCCGAGGTGGTCGTAGGCCTGCGCCAGGGTCTCGGCGGCGACCGCCCGGGCCTTCTCCGCGCCCTTGGCCAGCAAGGAGTCCAGGGTCTCCGGGTCGTCCAGGTACTCCTGGGTCCGCTGCTTGAAGGGTGTGACGAAGTCGACCATCACGCCCGCCAGGTCGGTCTTCAGCGCGCCGTAGCCCTTGCCCTCGTACTTCGCCTCCAGGGCGGGGACGCTCTCGCCCGTGAGGGTGGAGTAGATCGTGAGCAGGTTGCTGACGCCGGGCTTCCCGGCAGCGTCGAAGCGGACCTCGGCCTCGGTGTCGGTGACCGCGCTCTTGATCTTCTTCTCGGTGACCTTGGGCTCGTCGAGGAGGTTGATCAGGCCCTTGGGCGAGGACGCGGACTTCGACATCTTGATCGCCGGGTCCTGGAGGTCGTAGATCTTCGCGACCTCCTTGACGATGTGCGCGGCGGGCAGGGTGAAGGTCGGACCGAAGCGCTGGTTGAAGCGCTCGGCGAGGTCGCGGGTCAGCTCGATGTGCTGGCGCTGGTCCTCGCCGACCGGGACGGCGTCCGCCTGGTAGAGGAGGATGTCGGCGACCTGGAGGATCGGGTACGTGAACAGGCCGACGGTGGCGTTGTTGGCGCCGGACTTGGCGGACTTGTCCTTGAACTGGGTCATCCGGCTGGCCTCGCCGAAGCCGGTGATGCAGTTCATGACCCAGCCGAGCTGGGCGTGCTCCGGGACGTGGCTCTGGATGAAGAGCGTGCAGCGCTCGGGGTCCAGGCCGGCCGCGAGGAGCTGCGCCGCCGAGAGGCGGGTGTTCGCGCGCAGCTCCTTGGGATCCTGCGGCATGGTGATCGCGTGCAGGTCGACCACCATGTAGAACGCGTCGTGCGTCTCCTGCAGGGCGACGTACTGGCGGATGGCTCCGAGGTAGTTCCCGAGGTGGAACGAACCGGAGGTGGGCTGGATGCCGGAGAGCGCGCGAGGACGGTCAGAAGCCATGGCCCCATTCTCTCAGGTGCGGGGGCGGGCCCGTGCCCCGCGCTGGCCGGAACCGCGGTGCTCGCCCCCGCTACCGCCCGGACCCCGTACGGGTACCGGGCGGTAGCGGGGCGGCCGGATCCCGCCCCGGCCGAGCGACCGATTCCCGCGGGTTCCCGGGGGCTTTCCGCGGATTCCCGCGCAGAGCCCCCGGCCGGAATCGCCCTACAGGGGGAGGCCGGGCGCCGGGAAGGCGGCCATCAGGTCGGCGACCTCGGCGCGGACGGCGGCGAGGGCGCCCTCGTCGCCCTTCGCGGCGGCGTCCACCGAGCGGGAGATCCACTGCGCGACGGCCGGCATGTGCGCGGCGGTCAGCCCCCGGGAGGTGAGCGAGGGGGTGCCGATCCGGATGCCCGACGGGTCGAAGGGCTTGCGCGGGTCGAACGGCACCGTGTTGTAGTTCACGACGATGCCCGCCCGGTCCAGGGCCTTGGCCGCGATCTTGCCCGGCACCCCGCGCGAGGTGAGGTCCATCAGGATCAGGTGGTTGTCCGTGCCGCCCGACACGAGGTCGAAGCCCCGCTCCAGCAGCGCCGCGGCCAGCGCCTTCGCATTGGCGACGACCGCGTGGGCGTACGCCGTGAACGCCGGCTGCGCCGCCTCGTGCAGGGCGACCGCGATGCCGGCGGTCGTCTGGTTGTGGGGACCGCCCTGGAGGCCGGGGAAGACCGCCTTGTCGATGGCCTTCGCGTGCTCCTCCCGGCACATCAGCATCGCGCCGCGCGGCCCGCGCAGGGTCTTGTGGGTGGTCGTGGAGACGACGTCCACGTGACCCACCGGGGACGGGTGCGCGCCGCCCGCGATCAGGCCCGCGATGTGGGCGACGTCCGCGACGAGGACGGAGCCGGCCTCCTCGGCGATCGAGGCGAAGGCGGCGAAGTCGATGGTCCGCGGCAGGGCCGTGCCGCCACAGAAGATGATCTTCGGGCGTTCGGCCAGGGCCAGCTCGCGCACCGCGTCGTAGTCGATCCGGCCGTCCTCGGCGCGGACGCCGTACTGGACGCCGCGGAACCAGGAGCCCGTCGCGGAGACCCCCCAGCCGTGCGTGAGGTGCCCGCCCATCGGCAGGGCCATGCCCATCACCGTGTCGCCGGGCTTCGCGAAGGCCAGGTAGACGGCCAGGTTGGCCGGGGAGCCGGAGTACGGCTGGACGTTCGCGTGGTCCACCCCGAACAGACCCTTGGCCCGCTCGACGGCCAGGGCCTCGACCCGGTCGACGTTCTGCTGGCCCTCGTAGTAGCGGCGGCCCGGGTAGCCCTCGCTGTACTTGTTCTGGAGCACCGTGCCCGAGGCCTCCAGCACGGCGGCCGAGACGTAGTTCTCGCTGGGGATCAGCCGCAGGGTCGCCGCCTGGAGGTCCTCCTCGGCAGCGACGAAGGACGCCAGCTCGGGATCGGTGGCGAGCAGTGCGGGGTGACGGTGGTTCGCGCTCATGGCGGTTCCTCCGGGGTCGATGTCGTCTCTCGTCCCCGCGAGGCCCAGGCGAGCGGCCCTGTGTGCGGTCGTGCGCGCACGGCTCCCCCGGAGTCCGTTCTCCGTGCGCCAGTCGCCGTGCGTACCGGACACCCTAGCGGGCGCGCCGGAAAGAAGGTTTCTGCGTCCGGGATCCGAGCGACGATAGAAAGGACGCCACCCACGTCACCGGCCAGACGGACGATCGGAGACCCCGTGTCGACAACAGCTGATGCCCTCCGCGCAGCCGACGCACACAGCGCGCACAACTACCACCCCCTGCCCGTCGTCGTGAGTTCGGCGGAGGGCGCGTGGATGACCGACGTGGAGGGCCGCCGCTACCTGGACATGCTCGCCGGATACTCGGCCCTCAACTTCGGCCACGGCAACCGCCGTCTGATCGACGCCGCCCGCGAGCAGCTGGAACGCGTCACCCTCACCTCCCGCGCCTTCCACCACGACCGCTTCGCGGACTTCTGCGCGCAGCTCGCCGAGCTGTGCGGCAAGGAGATGGTGCTGCCCATGAACACGGGCGCGGAGGCGGTCGAGACGGCCGTGAAGACGGCCCGCAAGTGGGGGTACGAGGTCAAGGGCGTGCCGGACGGGCAGGCCAAGATCGTCGTCGCCGCCGACAACTTCCACGGCCGCACCACCACCATCGTGTCCTTCTCCACGGACCCCGACGCCCGGGACCACTTCGGGCCCTACACGCCCGGCTTCGAGATCGTCCCGTACGGGGACCTCGCCGCGCTCTCCCGCGCCGTCACCGAGAACACCGTGGCCGTGCTGCTGGAGCCCATCCAGGGCGAGGCCGGGGTGCTGGTGCCGCCCGCCGGATACCTGGCCGGCGTACGGGAACTGACGCGCGAGCGGAACGTGCTCTTCGTCGCGGACGAGATCCAGTCCGGCCTGGGCCGCACCGGCGCCACCTTCGCCTGCGAGCACGAGGGGGTCGTCCCCGACGTGTACGTCCTGGGCAAGGCCCTGGGCGGCGGCGTCGTCCCCGTCTCCGCCGTGGTCGCCGACCGGGACGTGCTCGGGGTGTTCCGGCCGGGCGAGCACGGCTCCACCTTCGGCGGCAACCCGCTGGCCTGCGCCGTCGCGCTGGAGGTGATCGCGATGCTGCGCTCGGGCGAGTACCAGCAGCGCGCCGCCGAGCTGGGCGACCACCTGCACCGGGAGCTGAACCTGATGGTCGGCGGCGGCGCGGTGACCGCCGTGCGCGGGCGCGGGCTGTGGGCGGGCGTGGACATCGACCCGTCCCGCGGCACCGGCCGGGAGATCTCCGAGAAGCTGATGGAGCTCGGGGTGCTGGTGAAGGACACCCACGGGTCGACGATCCGGATCGCCCCGCCGCTGGTGATCAGCAAGGAGGACCTGGACTGGGGCCTGGACCGGCTGCGGTCGGTCCTGGCCGGCTGACCGGTCCCGGCCGGCCGACCCGGATCAGAGGATGACGTGGGGCAGGAAGCGGGCGTACTCGTCCGTGACCGGCCCCGCCGATTCCCTGATGCCCAGCCCCGCGGCCTCCTCCTCGACCACCCACGCGCCCAGCACGACGCGGTTGCCGTCGAAGTCGGGCAGCGGGGCGAGCTCCTGGAAGACGTACGTCTCCCCCTCGGCCGGCACGAAGGGCGCCCCGTCCCCGTCCGGCCCGTGCAGGGTGACCCCGGCGCCCTCGCGGCCGAGCAGCGGCTTGGCCGCGTAGCCCCGCGAGCCCGGTGCGCCGAGCTCGCGCGGGCCGTCGAGGTAGGCGGGCAGCAGGTTCGGGTGCTCCGGGAAGAGCTCCCACAGGATCGCCAGCAGCGCCTTGTTGGCCAGCAGCATCTTCCACAGCGGCTCGATCCACGCGGTGGTGCCGGAGCCGCCGCCGTGGTCGTAGGTACCGAGGACCTGGGGGCCGAAGGCGTCCTCGGCCAGCCACTCCCAGGGGTAGAGCTTGAAGCAGCCGCGGATGAAGCGGAGCTTGTCGTCCACGAACCGGCCCGAGAGGCTGTCCCAGCCGATCTGCTCGACGGAGAGGGCGTGCGTGTCCAGGCCGGCCTGTTCGGCGGTCTCCTGGAGGTAGGCCACCGTCATCAGGTCCTCGCCGAGCTCGTCCGTCTCGGAGTGCGCGAAGTGCAGCGGGCCGGGGGGCAGCAGTTCCGCCTGCCGGCGCCAGGCCTCGACGAGCCGCTCGTGCAGGGAGTTCCACTGGTCGGCGCCGGGGAAACGATCCTCCATCCAGAACCACTGCGGGCTCGCCGCCTCCACCAGGGAGGTGGGGGTGTCGGCGTTGTACTCCAGCATCTTGGCCGGGCCGCGGCCGTCGTAGCAGAGGTCGAAACGGCCGTAGAGGGAAGGCTGTTCGGCGCGCCGGCGCCAGGACTCGGCGATCAGCGCGGCCAGCTTCGGATCGGTGATGCCGAGGTCGGCGAAGCGGTCCCGCTCGACGATGTGGGCCGCGGCGGCCAGGCACATGGCGTGCAGCTCCTCGACGACCCCCTCCAGCGCCTCGACCTCCGGCAGCGTGAAGGAGTAGTACGCGCTCTCGTCCCAGTAGGGGCGCAGGGTGTCGTCGGGGTAGCGCGTGAGGGGGTAGATCAGTCCCTGCTCCTCGACGGTCTTCTGCCAGTCGGGGCGGGGTTCGATGGTGTGCCGCCGCATCCGGCTCAGCCGCCGGAGGTGCCGGAGTGGCTGCCGCCGCCGATGCCGCCGCGGGTGACCGCGGACTTGTCGAAGCTGCCGCCGCTCACCTTGCCGTTGCTGACGGAGCCCCCGTAGTAGTAGGAGCCGTGGCCGCCGCTCTTGCAGTCCTTCATGTTCAGGTGCTCCAGGGAGGAACGCGAGGCGCAGCGCTTGTCCGGCTCGTCGCTGCTGCCGCACGCCACGAGGGTGGCGGCGAGCAGGCCCATGCCGCCGAGGGCGACCGCGCCGGAACGCATGCGGCGCCGGGTGGCGGGGGTGCTGGTGGTCGTACCGGTCGTACTGCTGTCCATGGCCGACAGACTAGGGCCGGGCGCGGGGGGATGGAATCCGGCCGTCGTCACACCCTTGTCACGGGTGGACGGACGGCCGGGGGCCTACAGTCGGTTCGTGCTGATTGGGATGCTTTGCGCGCTGGGTGCGGCCGTCTGCTTCGGTACGGCGTCGGTCCTTCAGGCCGTGGCGGCGCGGGCTGCGGAGCCGGGCACCGGCTCGGGGGTCGACGCCGCGCTGTTCCTGCGGGCGCTGCGGCAGTGGCGGTATCTGGCCGGTCTGGGGCTGGACGCGGTCGGCTTCGTGCTCCAGATCATCGCCCTGCGGCACGTCCCGATCTACGCGGTGGGCGCGGCGCTGGCGGCCAGCCTCGCGGTGACGGCGGTGGTCGCGGCGCGGCTGCTGCGGGTGCGGCTCTCGCGGCTGGAGTGGGGCGCGGTGGGGGTGGTGTGCGCGGGGCTGGTGATGCTCGGGCTGGCCTCCGGTGAGGAGGGCACCGGAACGGGCTCGCTCGCCCTGAAACTGGGGCTGCTGGCGGTGGCGGGGCTGGTGCTGCTGGTGGGCACGGTGGCGGGGCGGCTGCCGGACCGCTCGCGGGCGCTGGTGCTCGGGCTCGCGGCGGGAACGGGCTTCGGGGTGGTGGAGGTGGCCGTACGGCTCGTCGATTCCCTGACCTGGCGGGAACTGCGCAACCCGGCGCTGTACGCGCTGCTGCTGGGCGGGGCCGCCGGCTTCCTGCTGCTGACCTCGGCCCTCCAGCGCGGCTCCGTCACCGCCGCGACGGCCGGACTGGTCCTGGGCGAGACGATCGGCCCGGCGGTGGTGGGCGTGGCCTGGCTCGGCGACCGCACCCGCGAGGGCCTCACCTGGCTGGCGGTCCTCGGCTTCGCGGTCGCCGTCGCGGGGGCGCTGGCCCTGTCCCGCTTCGGCGAACCGGAGGCGTAGGCCGCCTCTGCGGCCCCCGGGCCGGAGCTCAGGGGAGGACCGCGCGGAGGGCTTCCAGGGTGGGGGTCCAGGCGCTGTCGGAGGGGGTTCCGTAGCCGACGACCAGGGCCTCGCGGGGCGGCATCGCCGAGTCCGGATGGTGGTAGCGGACCAGGCCCTCCAGCGCCAGGTCCTGCCAGGCGGCGGCCCGTACGAGGGCCCGCTCCGTACCCGGCGGCAGGTCCAGCACGGCGTGCAGCCCGGCCGCGATGCCGGAGACGGGCACCTTCCCCGCCACCGCCGCGACCAGCTCGTCGCGGCGGCGCCGGTAGCGCAGCCGCATGCCGCGCACGTGGCGGTCGTAGGCCCCGGAGGTGAGGAACTGCGCCAGCGTCAGCTGGTCCAGCGCGCTGGAGGTGCCGACGGCCCACGCCCGTACCGCGAGGACCTCCTCCAGCAGGTCCGGCGGCACCACCATCCAGCCCATCCGCAGCCCGGGGGCGAGGGACTTGCTCGCCGTGCCGATGTACACCACCCGGTCCGGGTCGAGCCCCTGGAGCGCGCCGACGGTCTGCCGGTCGTAGCGGAACTCCCCGTCGTAGTCGTCCTCGATGATCAGGCCGCCCGCGGTCCGCGCCCAGTCCACCGCCGCCGCCCGCCGCTCGGGGGTGAGGGCCGCGCCGGTCGGGAACTGGTGCGCGGGGGTCAGCAGCACCGCGCCGGTACGGAGGCCCAGGCCGGGCAGAGCGGTGGTGCGGGCGCCGTCCCCGTCCACCCACAGCGGCCGGGTGCGCAGCCCCTCACCGGTGAGCAGGCCGCGGTGGATGTCCAGGCTGTACCCCTCCACCGCCACCTCCCGGACCCGGCGCGCCCGCAGCGTGCGGGCGAGCAGCGTGAGCCCGTGCGCGAAGCCGCCGCACAGCACGATCCGGTCCGGGTCGGCGTAGACCCCCCGGGCCCGCGCCAGATAGCCGGCGAGGGCCTCGCGCAGCTCCACCCGGCCGCGCAGGTCGGTGGTGTAGCCGAACGCGTCGTTGGGGGCGTCGGTGACCGCCCGCCGGGCCGCCGCCAGCCAGGCCGTGCGCGGGAAGGAGCCGAGGTCCGGGGAGCCGGGGACCAGGCTGTACGCGGGCCCCCGCCGGGCCGGCCGGTGCACCGGCGCCGCGCCCGGCGCCCGGCGCGGCCGGGCCCGCTCGGCGACCCGGGTCCCCGAGCCCTGACGGGCGGTCAGCCAGCCCTCGGCGACGAGTTCCCCGTACGCCTCGGCGACCGTGTTCCGGGCGATCCCGAGGTCCGCGGCGAAGGACCGCGACGAGGGGAGCCGGGTCCCCGGAGCCAGCCGCCCGCTGCGGGCCGCCTCGCGCAGCGCCTCCGTCAGGGCGGCCCGCAGTCCGCGGCCGCCGCGGACGGCGGCGGAGACGTCCAGATGCAGGTCGGCCCCGAAAGTGGCCCAAGATCCCGTCATGGATATGGACCATATCCGCGGGCCGTGTCCTCCGTACGGTGAACACATGACCAACGACACGAAGACCACCGAACTCGCCGCCGAGCACGCCCCGCGCCTCCAGCTGGCCAAGCTGTCCCCGCAGTTCTACAAGGCCGTCGTCGCCATGGAGGCGGCCGCGGTCAAGGGCCTGGACCCGGCGCTGGTCGAGCTGGTCAAGATCCGTGCCTCGCAGATCAACCACTGCGCGTTCTGTCTGGACATGCACACGAAGGACGCCCTCGCGCAGGGCGAGAGCGTCGAGCGGATCGTGCAGCTCAGCGCCTGGCAGGAGTCGCGGCACTTCTACACGGAGAAGGAGCTCGCGGCCGTCGAGCTGACCGAGGCCGTCACCGTCCTGACCGACGGCTTCGTGCCCGACGCGGTGTACGCGAAGGCCGCCGGGCACTTCGGGGACGAGGAACTGGCCCAGCTGATCGCCGTGATCACGACGATCAACGTCTGGAACCGGATCGCCGTCACCACCCGCCTGACCCCGGGCCACTACACCCCGGGCATGTACAAGACCGCCTGATCCGCCGCAACCGGCGGAGCCCGAGCGGGGCCCGGCGGGGCCGGCCCAGCCCGGCGGAAGCCCGGGTGGCCCCGGCCGGCCCCGGCGGAGCCCGGCCGGCGACCCGGCTCAGCGCTGCGGGAGCGCGGCCGGGCCCGGTGGGACGGGGCGCCGGACGGCGGGGCGGCCGGGGTCAGCGCGGCTGGAAGGAGTCCAGTGCCGCCGTCAGGTGCGCGCGCGTCGTCGCCGCGTCGGCGGCCGGACCGGCCGCGAGCAGGGCCCACCGGCCGCCGTCCGGCGTGACGACGATCCGTTCCACACCCCGGCGGCGGCCGTGCGACTCGGCGCTGTCGTACTCGTAGACCAGCTCGCACCCCTCGCCCGCGACCGGCTCCAGGGAAACCTGCCGGTAGGCGGGCGTGGCGTCGTCCAGGCTCCGCGAGGACAGCCGCAGCAGCTCGCAGGCACCCGTACCCGCGTCCTCGCCGACCCGGAAGATCTGCAGCAGGGCGCTGCGGTCGCCGGGCGGCCGGTAGAAGGAACCGCTGCCGGTCTCGTCCCGGCTGGGCTGCCAGCCGTCGGGGACGGCCACGGAGAAACCGCCGCTCCCGTCGCGCACCACGGTGTAGCCGGTCCCGGCGGACGGGCTCGGCGACGCGGTGGCGCCGGGACTGCCGGGGTCCGTCGGCTGCGCGGTCGGCTCCCGCGAAGGGGCCGTCGTCGGGGGCGGGCCCGCGTCCGCCGGGGGCGCGTCCCGGCCGCCCAGCAGCATCCACGCCGCCACCGCGGAGCCGGCCACGACCGCCGCCAGGACGCCCACCAGCAGTGGGGTCCGCCACGGCCCGGCCCCCCGCTCGCCGGTCCCCTCCGGGGGGCGCGCGTACGGGTACGGGGGCGCGGGCGGCGACGCGTCCCACGCCACGTACCCGGGCGGCCCCGGGGGCAACGGCGCCAGGGGCCCGGTCCGGGCGGGCCCCTCCCACCACCCCGGCACCACCGGACCGTCCGGCCCCCCGAAGGGCCCCGCCGCGTCCGGGCCCCGGCCCTCCGGCGGCACGGCAGGCCCGGGCGCACCACGGTCCCCCGACACCCCGACCGCGCCCGGCACGGCCGGCACCGCCGGGGAGGTCGGACTGGCCGGCATAAACGGCGTGCCCGGCACAGCCGGGGTAGTCGGCGTGCCCGGCACAGCCGGGGTAGCCGGGGTAGCCGGGGTAGTCGGCGTGCCCGGCACAGCCGGGATGACCGGGGTGGTCGCCGCGGCCAGGGTGGACGGCGTACCCGGCGCAGCCACACTGGCCGGCGCCGCCGGAGTGCGCGGCACAGCCGGGGTGGTCGGGGTACCCGGCGCGGCCAGCGTGCCCGGCACAGCCGGGGTGGTCGGCGCAGCCGGACTGGTCGGCGCAGCCGGACTGGTCGGCGCAGCCGGACTGGTCGGCATAGCCGGACTGGTCGGCATAGCCGGACTGGTCGGCGCAGCCGGGGTAACCGGCGTAACCGGCACAGCCGGGGTAGTCGGCGTGCCCGGCACAGCCGCACTAGCTGGCGCAGCCGGAGTGCCCGGCACAGCCGGGGTGGTCGGGGTACCCGGCACGGCCGGCGTGATCGGCGTGCCCGGCACAGCCGGAGTGACCGGAGTGGTCGGGGTGCCCGGCGTGCCCGGCGCATCCGGACTGGTCGGCACAGCCGGGGTGGTCGGCGCGGCCCGCACAGCCGGAGTGGTCGGCGCAGCCGGGGCGGTCGGGGTGCCCGGCGCGGCCGGGGTGCCCGGGGTGTCCGGGGCGTCGGGGTTTGGCGGCTGGCCGTCCGGGGACGGGCGGGGGCCCCGGTCCCAGCGCTGGAGCTCCGCGTTCCACCAGGGGGCGCCCTGGGCGTCGTCCGACGGGGCCACCGGTCAGCCCCCCAGCGACGCGAGCAGCCCGGCCAGGGCAGTCGCCGCGCTCACCGACTCCACCAGCGGAGCCCACCGTTCCAGCGCCCCGCGCAACCGCGCGGGCAGCCCGGGCCGGATCTCCGCGGCCCCCTCCAGCTCCCCGGCGGCCCCGTCGAGCTCGGCGTCGAGCGCCGACCGGTCCTCGCCGCGCGGCAGCCGCACCAGCGCCGCGCGCAGGTCGAGCACCGCCTCCAGCAGCTCCGCCGCGCCCGGCGCCGGGGTCCCCGTACCGCCGTGGTGGTGGACGGTGTTGGTGTGTCCGGAGCCCCCGATGCTGAACGCGCTGCCGCTGACCCGGTCCACGCGGACCCGGGGTTCCTCGCCGTCAGTCGCCATCCCTGCTCCTCCTCCTGCCGCTGCCGCGACCGCCGCCGCCGCCGACGGTGTTGTGATGGCCGGTGCCGCCGACGCTGAACGCGCTGTCGTTCACCGACTGGATGAACACGCCGCCCTCCGCGACGTGCACCGCTCGCCGCGCGAACTCCTCCGTGTGCCACCCCGCTTCGTGCAGGGCGACGGTAACCCCGCCGACGACCCGGTCCTGAATGGTTTTCAGGTACCGGTCCAGGTCCATGAGGTGGAAGAGCGAGCCCTCGTCCTGGGCGGCGATCTCCCGCACCGAGAGCCCCGGCCCCTCGGGGCGGGCCCCGCCGTGGCCGCCGGTGGCGATCCGCCACCAGCTGGCGGCGCCCCGGCCGAGGGTGGCGACCGCGCCCGTGAAGGAGCGCGGGGTGGCGGCGAGCGCCCCGGCGGCCGTACCGAACCAGTCGGTGTGCAGCAGCCGGTGGGCGTCCGCGTCGGCCCGCTGGAAGTGCCCCCGTACGGGGAGCAGCACGTGTGGGGCGACCTCCAGCATCAGCATGCCGCCCTGGGTGTGGACCCGCACGAAGACGCTGACGACGAGGTTCTCGTCCCAGCCGCCGACCCGCACGCGCAGGAAGTGCCTGCGCCGCTCGCCGCCCTCCTCCAACGCGCCGTCGCGGTGCTCGGCGAAGCCCCGCGCGGTGAGCGGGGCGGCGTCCCGGTGGGGCAGGCCGCCGGCCGGGAGGAAGACGCACTCGTCGACGACCAGCTCGCGCAGCCGGTCCAGGACGGCCGCCTCGGCCTGCGGGGAGCCGTGCGGGGACGGCACGCGCAGGGCCTCCAGCAGCGGCACGATGCGCCCCACCATGTGGGCGTTGCTCAGCGGCTGCGGCGTGCGGCCGGGCCCGAGGTCCTCACGCGGGCGCAGTTCGACGGACAGCTGCCAGGGCCGGAACGCCTCCCCGGCCCCGGTGAAGGGGCTGTTGACGTCGTACAGGACGAGCGGGGCGTGCTGCTCGGCCCGGATGCGGTCGCGGACGCGGACGTGCCGGCGGCCCGGCGCGGCCTCGGCCGGGTCCCGCGCCGGGTCGGCGTAGCGGGCCGGGGAGAGCTCGGTGGCCACGATGCGGGCGGCGTGTCCGCGCTGGAGCGCGACGACGGTGACGACGGCCGCGAAGACGAGGGGCGCCAGCCACACGGCGGCGGGCGGCCCGGCGTCGTGCGCCGGGTAGCCGTACGGATCGTCGCCGTACGTGCCGCCGCCGGGGGAGAAGAGGAGGCCGACGCCGGGGAAGAGGAAGGAAAGGGCGTTGGCCGCCGAGCCGTAGAGGACCGCCCAGACGGCCACCATGACGGCGGCGAACGACCACCACGCGTAGATGCGGACCAGCAGGGACAGGAAGCGCAGGAGCCCGTTGCCCCGGGCGCGCAGCCACCGGGCGAGGCTCAGCAGCAGGAACGGGAACAGCAGCAGGGCGAGCAGGCCGCCGGTCAGCAGCGAGCCGACGAACCAGGCCCCGAGGACGCCGCCGGCCCAGGCGAGTTCGATGCGGCGGGCGCGCAGGGCGTGGGCGAGGACGCGGGACGCGTCGAACCCGTAGGAGGGGGCGGCGATCCGCTCCTCGTGCACGAACAGTTCGTCGATCACCCGGTCGCGGTACGCCGCGTCGAGATAGGTTCCCGCGCACAGGAGCCGGCCGGCCTCGCTGACCGCGGGGTGCGCCGGCGGGCGGCTGGCCCGCGCACCGTCCCGCGGTCCGCGGTCGGGCTGAGGGGGAATCAGGGGGGCGGTCACCGGCCGACCTTATTTTCCGCCCCCACCGGCCGACAGGTCCAAACGCGCCAAAGCGCCCCGGCCTGGTTTGGCCGGGGCGCTGGGGCGTGCGTACTGGTCGGACGACCGGACCGGATCCGGTCGGAGCCGATCAGATCAGGCCGAGCTCGCGCACCGCGTCGCGCTCCTCGACGAGCTCCGCCACGGACGCGTCGATGCGCGTGCGGGAGAACTCGTTGATGTCCAGGCCCTGGACGATCTCGTACTTGCCGTCCTTGGTGGTGACGGGGAAGGAGGAGATGATGCCCTCCGGGACGCCGTAGGAGCCGTCCGACGGGATGCCCATCGAGGTCCAGTCGCCCGCGGCGGTGCCGTTGACCCAGGTGTGCACGTGGTCGATGGCGGCGTTGGCGGCCGAGGCGGCCGAGGACGCGCCACGGGCCTCGATGATCGCGGCGCCGCGCTTGGCGACGGTCGGGATGAAGGTGTCGGCCAGCCACAGCTCGTCGCTCACGACCTCGGCGGCGTTCTTGCCCGCGATCTCCGCGTGGAAGATGTCCGGGTACTGGGTCGCCGAGTGGTTGCCCCAGATGGTGAGGCGCTTGATGTCGGAGACGGCGGCGCCGGTCTTGGCGGCCAGCTGCGAGATCGCGCGGTTGTGGTCCAGGCGGGTCATCGCGGTGAAGCGCTCGGCCGGTACGTCCGGGGCGGCGGCCTGCGCGATGAGCGCGTTGGTGTTGGCCGGGTTGCCGACGACGAGGACCTTGATGTCGTCCGCGGCGTGGTCGTTGATGGCCTTGCCCTGCGGCTTGAAGATGCCGCCGTTGGCGGAGAGCAGGTCGCCGCGCTCCATGCCCTTGGTGCGCGGGCGGGCGCCCACGAGCAGCGCGACGTTGGCGCCCTCGAAGCCCTGGTTCGGGTCGTCGAAGATGTCGATGCCGGCGAGCAGCGGGAAGGCGCAGTCGTCGAGCTCCATGGCGGTGCCCTCGGCGGCCTTCATGCCCTGCGGGATCTCCAGGAGGCGGAGCCTGACCGGCACGTCCGCGCCGAGCAGGTGGCCGGAGGCGATGCGGAAGAGCAGCGCGTAGCCGATCTGGCCGGCGGCGCCGGTCACGGTGACATTCACGGGAGTGCGGGTCATGGCCTTCTCCGTTAGACAGCTGGCGGTGGGGCGTCCCTGCCCCATGTGCCTGGGCCCCGAGTGCCGGGCCCCAGGTGCTGGGCCCCGTGTTCCGGGCCCACGTTCTGGGTGGACGCCGCTCCCCTGTCCTGGCGAATCTTGACGTGAAGAGACATCCGCGGTCAGGCTATCCGACCCGCGGGGCCGGCAATCCCCGGGTCCGTGTGGTCCGTGGCACACGGACCCCCGGGATCGAAGGCCCCGGGGCCCCGCGGACCCGCGCCCGCGGCCCCGGACGGCTACTCCACCCGGAAGACCTCTCCCGTCCGGTGGCCCTCGACCGACTTCACGTAGGCGTTCGCCGCGCGGGCGACCGGCACGGGGTCGAAGCCCGCGAAGACCTCTCCGTACACGTCCATGGACTCGGTGAAGACGGTCGGGCTGACCGCGTTGATCCGCTGACGGCCGGGGAGTTCGATGGCGGCGGCCCGTACGAAGGCCTCCACCGCGCCGTTGACGAGGGAGGCCACCGAACCGGTGAGCAGCGGCTCGCGGGTCAGGATGCCGGTGATCAGGGTGTACGAGGCGTGCGCGGGCAGCCGGGGGGCGCCCTGGCGGACCAGCTCGATCTGGCTGACGGCCTTGCCCTCCAGCCCGGCGCGGACGTCGGAGGTGGTCAGCTCGCCGAGCGGGCGCCACGGGACGCTGCCGGCCGCGCAGGCCACCGCGTCGACGGCGCCCGCCGCGTCGTACATCGCCCGTACGGAGTCGGGATCGGTGATGTCGACGCGGATGTCGGCGTCCTTGCGGGAGGCGGTGACCACCTGGTGGCCGCGCTCGCGCAGCGCGGTGTGCACCGCACGGCCGAGGGTGCCGCCGGCGCCGACGAGGAGGACCTTGGAGACCTTCGGAGGAGTCATGGAACGAGCATCGCGCCCACTCAATGTGAAGTCCAGCTACCTCAGCTACAGCCATCATTAAGATGAACTCATGCTTGATGTGAAGCGGATGGTCATCCTGCGGGACCTGGCGGCCCACGGAAAGGTGACCGTGGTCGCCGACCTGCACGGCGTCACCCCCTCCGCCGTCTCCCAGCAGCTGCGCGCCCTGGAGGCCGAGGCGGGCGCCGTCCTCGTCGAACGGGAGGGCCGCGGCCTGCGGCTCACCCCCGCCGGAGCCGCCCTGGCCGCCGCCTGCGAACCGGTGCTCGCCGCGCTGGAACGCGCCGAGGGGGCGGTCCGCGCCCTGGACACCGGACCGGTCGGGGAACTGCTCGTCGGCTGCGCCCCGAGCGCGCTGGCAACGGTGGCCGCGCCGCTCGTCGCCACCCTCGCCGTACGCCACCCGGGGCTGCGTCCGCGCATCGTCCAGGCCGACCCGGAGGAGGCCGTCCCGCAGCTGCGCGGGCGCCGCCTGGACCTGGCGGTGACGTACGCGTACCCGCTGCTCGGCGCCCCGCCCGCGCCCGGCACCAGCGCCGTCCCGCTCTTCGACGACCCGCTCTGCCTGGCCCTGCCCGAGGCGCTGCTCCCGGCCTACCGGCGGGAGGGCCTGGCGGCGCTTCGGGACGCCGACTGGCTCTCGGCCCCCGCCCCGAGCAGCTGCCGGGAGATGCTGCTGCACGCCTGCCGCAACGCCGGGTTCACCCCGCGCATCGCGCACGAGTGTGCGGACCTGCGGGCCGGGCTGTGGCTGGTCGGGACCGGGCGGGCCGTGTCGATCCTGCCCGGACTGCTGTGCGACGCGCCGCCGCCCGGCACGGCGGTGGTGGAACTGCCGGGCCGGGGGCGGACCCTGGAGGCGCTGGTCCGGGCGGGTACGCAGGAGCGGCCGGCCATCGCGGCGGCGCTCGCGGTGCTCACCGGACGGTGAAGCGGACCGCGGTCTCCAGGAAGGGGATCTCCAGCCACGGCTTGGGCTCCATGACCAGCGCGAGCAGCGTGATGGCCACGCCGAGCACCCCGTACGTGACCATGTCCGTGAACCGGGAGCGCACCGCGAGCATGCCCACCGAGGGCAGGACGCGGCGCAGCACGGCGGCCGCGAGCAGGGCGACGCCGATCAGCAGGCAGCCGAACCGGGGGTGGCTCGTCGCCGTGGACAGCAGCCCGGCCGCGGTGGCGGCGAGGACGCTGAGCATCGGCCACTGACGGGCGGGCGCGGACACCGCCCCGGACACGGCGCGGCCGCCGCCCTCGGGGCGTACGGTGCCCTCGGTGACGGAGGGGAAGCGGCGCGAGCGCGCGGCCCCGGGCGGCACACCGGCGCCGTCCCCGGTCCCCGCGGCGACGGCCTCCGGCCCGGACGCGGGCTTGGGCGCGGGCGCGGGCTCGGGCGCGGCCTCCCGCCGTGCGGCGGCCGGGCCGTCGGGCGACTCCCCCGACGGCCCGGCCGCACCGGCCCCGTCGTGCTCAGCCCGCACTGGGAATCCGCTCCGCCGCCTCGACGACGTTCACCAGCAGCTGTGCGCGCGTCATCGGGCCGACACCGCCCGGGTTCGGCGAGATCCAGCCCGCCACCTCGGCGACGCCCGGGTGCACGTCCCCGACGATCTTCCCGTTCTCGTCGCGGCTGACGCCGACGTCGAGCACGGCCGCGCCCGGCTTCACGTCCTGCGGCTTCACCAGGTGGGCGACCCCCGCCGCCGCCACGACGATGTCCGCCTGGCGCAGCAGCCCGGAGAGGTCGCGCGTACCGGTGTGGCACAGGGTGACCGTCGCGTTCTCGGTCTTGCGGGTCAGCAGCAGCCCGATGGACCGGCCGACGGTGATGCCGCGTCCGAGGACCACGACGTGCGCCCCGTTGATCTCGACCCCGTGGTGGCGCAGCAGCTCGACGATGCCGTACGGGGTGCAGGGCAGCGGGCCCGGCTCGTTCAGCACCAGCCGGCCGAGCGACATGGGGTGCAGGCCGTCGGCGTCCTTGGCCGGATCCATCAGTTCGAGGACCCGGTTGGTGTCGATGCCCTTGGGGAGCGGGAGTTGGACGATGTATCCGGTGCAGTCCGGGTTGGCGTTCAGCTCCCGCACGACCGCCTCGATGTCCTCCTGGGAGGCCGTCGCGGGCAGTTCGCGCTGGAGGGAGGCGATGCCGACCTCGGCGCAGTCCTTGTGCTTGCCGTTGACGTACCAGCGGCTGCCGGGATCGTCGCCGACCAGCAGGGTGCCGAGGCCCGGAGTGATGCCCCGGGCCTTCAGCGCCGCCACTCGGACGGTCAGTTCGGACTTGATCGCGGCTGCGGTGGCCTTGCCATCGAGAATCTGGGCGGTCATGCGGCCATCCTCCCGGATGGAGCGGTCCCGGTTCCAGTCGGGCGGAAACCGGACGGTCCACTTCATTGCACTTGCACAACAAGTCCGCCCCAGCCTCGCAACTGGCTGGACAAGGCCCGTACGGGCCCACCACGATGACGGTCGGCAACACGATCGCAATGAGTGCCGCGGGCAGTGCCGGGGGGCGTACCGCAGAAAGCCGAAGTCCTCCGTGCGTGCCGTGCGTCCCCGCACTTCACGGAGGAAAGACCCAGATGAGCTTCGGCGACCCGAACAACCCGTACGGGCAGCAGCAGCCGCCGGCCCCGCAGGGCCAGCCCGGCTACGGATACCCCCAGCAGGCCCCGCAGGGCGTCCCGCCGCAGGGCGGCTACGGATACCCGCAGCAGGGCCAGCCGCCGTACGGTGCGGTGCCGCCCCAGGCGCCTGGCACGCTCCAGGCGAACAACGGCTTCATCAACGTCGCCGGCCTGGGCACCGTGCAGGTCGCCACGATGGGCCGCCGGCTCGGCGCGCGCCTCATCGACGGCGTCGCCATCGGCATCCTGTACGCGATCTTCAGCGCGGTCGGCCTCGCGGGCGTCTTCGGCGCCTCGAAGTCCATCGACGACTGCTCCGGCATGGACCCGCTGTCCCCGGCGTACTCGTCCTGCCTCGACGACGCGAACGCGGCCGCCGGCGGCATCATCATGACCTTCCTCGGCATGATGCTGCTGTTCTTCCTGATCACCCTGCTCTACGAGTGGCTGATGATCGCCTTCGTCGGCGCGACCCTCGGCAAGATGGCGCTCAGCCTGAAGGTCGTCAAGGAGAACACCGGCCAGAACCCGGGTCTGGGCGGCGGCTTCATCCGCTGGATCATCCCGATCGTCGGCGCCTTCCTCTGCTACATCGGCGCCGTCCTGGTCTACCTGTCCCCGTTCTTCGACAACTCGGGCAAGCTCCAGGGCTGGCACGACCGCGCCGCCGGCACCCTCGTCGTCAAGACGAAGTAACCGTCCCCCGTTCCCACGGGTTCCCGCGTTCACCGCTCGAACGCCCGAAGGCCGCGCCCCCATCCGGGGCGCGGCCTTCGGCCTGTGACGGGTCCGTCAGTGGAAGAAGTGGCGGGTGCCGGTGAAGTACATCGTCACCCCGGCCTTGCGCGCCGCCTCGACCACCAGCTCGTCGCGGACCGAACCGCCCGGCTGGACCACGGCCTTGATGCCCGCCGCGGTGAGGATCTCCAGCCCGTCGGGGAAGGGGAAGAAGGCGTCGGAGGCCGCGTACGAGCCCTGCGCGCGCTCGGCGCCGGCCCGCTCGACGGCCAGCTTCGCCGAGTCCACCCGGTTGACCTGGCCCATGCCGACGCCGACGGAGGCGCCGTCCTTGGCGAGCAGGATCGCGTTGGACTTGACGGCCCGGCAGGCCTTCCACGCGAAGGCCAGCTCGGCCAGCTCGGCCTCCGCCAGCGCGTCACCGGTGGCCAGCGTCCAGTTCGCCGGGTCGTCGCCCTCGGCCTGGAAGAGGTCGCTCTGCTGGAGCAGCACACCGCCGCTGATCGGCTTGAGGTCGCCCGGCTGGTGCGGGGTGCCGTCCACCTTCAGGACGCGGATGTTCTTCTTCTTCGCGAGGACCTCGACGGCGCCGTCCTCGTACGCGGGGGCCGCGATGACCTCGGTGAAGATCTCGGCGACCTGCTCGGCGAGCTCGACGGTCACCGGACGGTTGACGGCGATGACGCCGCCGAAGGCCGACAGCGGGTCGCAGGCGTGCGCCTTGCGGTGCGCGGCCGCGATGTCGGCGTCCACGGCGATCCCGCACGGGTTGGCGTGCTTGATGATCGCGACGCACGGCTCGTCGTGGTCGTAGGCGGCCCGGCGGGCGGCCTCGGTGTCCACGTAGTTGTTGAAGGACATCTCCTTGCCGTGCAGCTGCTCGGCGTTGGCGAGCCCGCCCGGCTGGCCGTCCGTGTAGAGCGCGGCGGCCTGGTGCGGGTTCTCGCCGTAGCGCAGCGTGGCCTTGCGCTCCCAGGAGCCCGCGAGGAACTCCGGCAGCGGCGCCTCGGGGGCCTCCGGGGCGTACGCGTTCGTGAACCAGGACGCGACGGCCACGTCGTAGGCGGCGGTGTGCTGGAAGGCCTCGGCCGCGAGCCGCTTGCGCGCGGTCAGGTCGAAGCCGCCGCCCTGCGCTGCCGCGAGCACGTCGGCGTAGCGGGCGGGGCTGGTGACGACCGCCACCGACGGGTGGTTCTTGGCGGCGGCCCGGACCATCGAGGGGCCGCCGATGTCGATCTGCTCGACGCACTCGTCGGGGGTGGCGCCCGACTGGACGGTCGCGAGGAAGGGGTACAGGTTGACGATCACCAGGTCGAAGGGCTCGACGCCCAGCTCGGCGAGCTGGTTGCGGTGGTCCTCCAGGCGCAGGTCGGCGAGGATGCCGGCGTGCACGCGCGGGTGCAGGGTCTTGACGCGCCCGTCGAGGCACTCGGGGAAGCCGGTCAGCTCCTCGACCTTGGTGACGGGCACCCCGGCGGCGGCGATCTTCGAGGCGGTGGACCCGGTGGAGACGAGCGCGACGCCCGCCCCGTGCAGACCGCGGGCCAGCTCTTCCAGTCCCGTCTTGTCGTAGACGCTGACGAGCGCACGCCGGATCGGCCGCTGTGTGGTGGTCGGGTCGGTGCTCGCTACGGTCTCTGCGGCGGTCACTGGATCGTTACCTTTCGTCCCTCAATGCGGTAGCCGTGCCGGGCCAGGCGCCCCACGACGTCGACGAGCAGCTGGCGCTCGACTTCCTTGATGCGCTCATGGAGCGCGGCTTCGTCCTCCCCGTCCCCGATCTCGACGACACCCTGGGCGATGATCGGCCCGGTGTCCACGCCGCTGTCCACGAAGTGAACGGTGCAGCCGGTGACCTTCGCCCCGTACGCGAGGGCGTCGCGCACCCCGTGCGCGCCGGGGAAGGCCGGGAGGAGGGCGGGGTGGGTGTTGATGAACCGGCCGCCGAAGCGGTCGACGAAGTTCTTGCCGACGATCTTCATGAAACCGGCGGAGACGACGAGGTCCGGCGCGTGCGCGTCGGTGGCCGCGGTCAGGGCCTCGTCCCATTCCGTACGGCTCCCGTAGGCCTTGACCGGGCACACGAAGGTGGGGATCCCGGCCTTCCGCGCCCGTTCGAGACCCGCGATGTTCTCGCGGTCGGCCCCCACGGCGACGACCCGCGCACCGAAACCCTCGGCTCCGCCGGGGTGTGCGTCGATGGCGTCGAGCAGGGCCTGGAGGTTGGTGCCGGAGCCGGAGACCAGCACGACCAGGCGGGAGGCGGGCATGGAGGGCCCTTTCTTACGGGAATGCCGTCGTTCGTCTTGTGTGGTCATACGAAACTTCGGGGTACCGATATACGGGGAACCATACGAAGCCACCGACCGCCTGCAACGATACCGGCACACCGGACCGCCCCCGAGGGACGGGGGGACGGGTGGGCGGTAGCGTCAGGCGTACACCGCACGCCGGGCGCGCGCCCGGCCCACGACACAGGGGAAGTAACGCACTCGATGCCGGACCGCCGTCAGCCCGACCCCTCGACCGACGACAACCCCTTCGCGGCGCCCCCGGAAGGCCGGCCCGACCAGCAGTGGCAGCCCCGGCAGCCGCAGCGGCCGCACGACGGCGGCGGCTCCGGCCAGGGCCCCTCGGAGCCCGGCGGCCCCGAGGGCCCGGCCCGATGGGACCCGATGGACCCGCTCCAGCGGCGTGCCCGGTACGCGCTGCTGTCCGGCATGTGGGGGTTCTTCTTCGGGATCTTCGGGATCCCGTCCATGGGGCTGCTGCTGGGCGCGCTCGCGGTGTACTGGGGCGTCAGCGCCCTGCGCGGACGCCCGGCGACGCAGGCCGACCCGGCGACGGACACCCCGCCCCGCCCCGGCGGCCTGGCCGCCCTGGGCCCGGCGGCCCGCCCGCAGCGCGCGGCGGCGGTCAGCGGCCTGGTCGCCGCGGCACTGGCGCTGCTCCTGGCGGCGAGCTCGTACGCGCTGCAACTGGCGTACAAGGACTTCTACGTCTGCCGCGACGACGCCCTGACGCGCACCGCGGAACTGCAGTGCAACGACCTCCTCCCGGACAACGTCGTGGGCGAGATCCTCAAGGTCCAGCGCTGACCCGGTCCCGCGGCCCCCGCCCCGCCGGGGTGTGAGCCGCGGGGCCGGTCAGGATGGCGGGCGGCGGCGGGCCAGTACCCGTGCCCCCACCGCGGGCGGCAGCATCGGCGCGCCCACGACGGGCGGAGCGGGCTGCTCGGGCCGCTCCGGCGACTCGGGCGGAGCAACCGCCGCCACCGAAACCGGCGCGGCCACCGGATCGGCGGGCGGAGCGGCGGGCACGACCGGCACGACGGCCGGCACGGCCACCGGCGGAGCGACGGCAGCGACGACGAGCGGCGGATTTCCCGGACCGGTGGCGGCGGCTGCGGCCGCGGCGGGCGCGACCGGTGGGGGCACCGGCACGGGCGGGGCCGTGGCCGCCGCCGGGACCGGTGCGGCCACCGGCTGGGCGGCCTCCCGCAACGCCGCCCACCGCAGCTCCCGCACCCCCGAGTCGTGCCACGCGTCCGCCCCCGGACCACCGGAGGCCGGCCGCATCCGCCACACCTGCACCCCCACCGCCACCGGCACCGCCAGCACCAGGGTCCACCCCGCCGCCGCGCCCCCGACCGCCCACCACACCGGCCCGAAGCCGGCCAGTGCCCCCGACCCCAGCGGCCCCGAGGCGGCCGCCGCCAGGCCCGCCATCGCCAGCCCGCACACCACCGCGCCCAGCGCCGCCGTCAGCGCGGTCTCCCCGGCGGAGACGTCCCGCGCCCGCCGCACCGCGAACCACCCCACCACCAGCCCCGCCGCCACCGGCACCCCGGCCGTGGCCCAGGTGACCGGCGTTCCCGGCCCCTCCGGCGGCAGCGCCGCCAGCAGCGGGAACCCCGGCAGGGCGGGCGCCCCCGGAAAGCCGAGCGGCGTCGCCGTCGCCCCGGCCCCCACCGCGAACCCGGGCCCCAGCCCGTACGCCGCGCCCCACACCATGGCGTTCGGGACCAGTGCCAGCGCGAGCAGCAGCACCGCGAACCGCCCGGACCACACCCCGGTCAGCGTCAGGAACGAGGACTGGGTCTGGGCCCCGTGCCACGCCAGCGAGGCGCCGACCAGCAGGGCGCCGCCGCCCAGCAGGACGAGGACTCCGGCCGTGCCGGAGCGCAGCGCCAGCGCGTAACGGGGGCGCGCGATGGCTTTCCGTACGCCCCCCGGAACCCACTCCGGCAGCGGCCCCGACGGCCGCCCCTTCGCCGACCACACCCCGGCGGCCGCGGCCAGCGCCGCCACCAGCGGTACGTGCCAGGCCGCGCTGAGCGGATCGGCCGGCATCGGCCCGCCGGCCGCGTACACCGTGGCCAGCGCTCCGACGCACAGGTACCCGCAGGTCACGGCCGAGAACACCACCCCGGCCGGCAGCGCCTCGTCCGGCTCCCCCGTCCCCGCGCCGTCCCCGGGCGCGCTGCCGAGCCGCGCCGCCCGCCGCATCAGCAGCACCGGGAGCGCCACCAGCAGCAGCGGGACCAGGCCGACGGGCGCGGGCACCCCGGAGAGGGTCTCGTAGCGGACGAGCTCCGTCCCGTGGGCCATCAGCCACAGTCCGGCGGCGAGGTGCAGCGCCCCGCCCGGGCCGCTGTCCGGATAGGGGGAGCTGATCCAGAGCACGATCACGAGCACGGCCAGGAAGCCGAGCCCCAGTCCGGCCGCCACGGCGCCGGCGAGCACGCAGGCTGCGGCGGCGGGCGAGCGCCGCCGTGCGAGGGCCCGTGGGGCCGTCGGCAACGAGGTCCCGCGTTCGGTCACTTGGGTCACCCCGCCATGGTGCCAACGACACGCGCTATGGGCGGGTAACAGGCGAATGCCCGTGGTGTCGCTCAATATACGTTTATGTACTTTATTGCCCAGGACTGCCGGGTCGCGGGGAGTGTGGCATGACACAAGGCGTCGAGACGACCTCCGACTCGGAGCTGGGTCTGCCCTCCCCCAAGGAACGCCGCAGGCTGCGCGAAGCGGCCCAGCTGAGCCACGAGGAGGTCGCGGCGACGGTCGGCGTCACCGCGGCCACCGTCCGCTCCTGGGAGACGGGCCGCACCGATCCGCGCGGGCGCAAGCTGGAGGCCTATGCCGCCCTGCTGGACCGCCTCGCGGCGGCGGACGCCGTTCCGGAGGCGGACACGCCCGATCTGAACGTCACCGCCGCGGCCCCCGCGGCCCCGCCGCCACCGCCCGCGCCCCCCGAATCCCCCGGATCCCCGGCACCACCCGGCGCCGCGCCCGCCGAACCCCCCGAGCCCGCCGCCGAAGCCGCCCCCAGGACGGCCACCGGCGTACGGGCCTTCGGCACGGGCGCCGCCGCCGCGCGCCCCGGCGGCGCGAGCACCCGTCCCAAGCCCGCCGCCAAACGCGCGGCCCGGCCCCCCGTCTCCCTGACCCGCCACGAGACGAAGACCCCCGTCCGGACCGGCGGCGGCGCCGGAATCGGAGCCGGGACCGGGTTCGGAAGCGGAGGCGGAGGCGGGGTCCCGCCCGGTGGTCAGGACGCTCCCGCTCCCACCTCCGCCCGACCGCCCGAGCCCATCGAGCCCGCCCCGCCCGCCACGCCCCCGGCCACCGACGCCACCCCCGCCCAGGAAGCCCCCGCGCCCCCCGCCGAGCCGGATGCGCCGGACGCGGCAGCGCTCCCCGCCGGACCCGCGCAGCCGCGCCCCACCGAGCCCGCGCAGGCCTTCGACGCCCTCTACGCCCGCACCGCCCCGGCCCTGGTCCACCAGGCCTACCTGCTGACCGGCCGCCGCGCCCTCGCGCAGGAGGCCGTGGAGCAGGCGTTCCGTCAGGCCTGGGGCCGCTGGCCCGAGGTGGCCACCGACGCCGACCCCGTCGGCTGGGTCCGCGCGGCCGCGTACGAGTACGCCCTCTCCCCCTGGCACCGGCTCCGCCGCTCCCCCCGCACCCCGGAGAAGGCTCCCGCCGAGCCCGTCGACCGGATGCTGCTGGACGCCCTGCTCGACCTGGCGCCCGCGCACCGCCGGACCGTGCTGCTGTACGACGGCATCGGCCTCGACCTGCCCGACACGGCCGCCGAGACGGAGGCCAGCACGCCCGCCGCCGGGAACCGGCTGCTCCACGCGCACGCCGAGCTCGCCGAGCGGGTGCCCGGGCTGGTCGACGTGGCGCCCGAGAAGCAGTCGGCCGCGCTGCGCGAGCTGCTCGGCGCCCTGCGGCCGTCCGTGCCGATGGAGCCGCGCCGCCCGGCCGCCGCCGTACGGGAGCTCACCGAGGCCCGGGCCCGGCGCTGGGCCCGGGCCGCACTCGGCCTGACCGCGGTCATCGCCGTGGCCACGGGGTACTCCCTGGTCACGGCTCCGGACCGGTACCTGCCGCCGCTCCCGCCCGGCAGCAGCGTCTCCGGCGTCCCGCCGCACCCCGGACCCCAGCGGCTCACCGAACGCAGCCGCCAGCTCCAGGACAAGCTGCGCGACGACCCGGCCGCCGGACCGGCCAGGGTCTCCCCGGCCCTGGAATGAGGCCGGGGCCGCCCGGCGGTCGCAGAACGCGGAACGGGCGTGGCCCGCACCCCCGGAAGGGGTGCGGGCCACGCCCGTTCACGCGTCGGACGCGCCTACTTGGCGGCGTTCAGGATCTCGCGCGCCAGCTTCGCGGTCTCGGTCGGCGTCTTGCCGACCTTCACGCCCGCGGCCTCGAGGGCTTCCTTCTTGGCCTGTGCGGTGCCGGAAGAACCGGAGACGATGGCGCCGGCGTGGCCCATGGTCTTGCCCTCGGGTGCGGTGAAGCCCGCGACGTAGCCGACGACCGGCTTGGTCACGTTCTTCGCGATGAAGTCCGCCGCACGCTCCTCGGCGTCGCCGCCGATCTCGCCGATCATGACGATCAGCTCGGTGTCCGGGTCGGCCTCGAAGGCCTCCAGGGCGTCGATGTGCGTGGTGCCGATGACCGGGTCGCCACCGATGCCGACGGCGGAGGTGAAGCCGATGTCGCGCAGCTCGTACATCATCTGGTAGGTCAGCGTGCCCGACTTGGACACGAGACCGATCTTGCCGGGCTTGGTGATGTCGCCCGGGATGATGCCGGCGTTGGACTGGCCGGGGGTGATCAGACCCGGGCAGTTCGGGCCGATGATGCGGGTCTTGTTGCCCTTGGCGGTCGCGTACGACCAGAAGGCGGCGGAGTCGTGCACCGCGATGCCCTCGGTGATGACGACGGCCAGCGGGATCTCGGCGTCGATCGCCTCGACCACGGCGGCCTTGGCGAAGGCCGGCGGGACGAAGAGGACGGAGACGTTGGCGCCCGTCTCCTTCATCGCCTCGGCGACGGAGCCGAAGACCGGGACCTCGGTGCCGTCGAAGTCGACGGTCGTGCCGGCCTTGCGCGGGTTCACGCCGCCGACGATGTTGGTGCCGTCAGCCAGCATCAGCTTGGTGTGCTTCATGCCCGTGGCACCGGTCATGCCCTGGACGATGACCTTGCTGTCCTTGTTGAGGAAGATAGCCATGTGAGTCTGTGACCTCTGCCCTTACTTCGCAGCCGCGAGCTCGGCGGCCTTGTCGGCCGCGCCGTCCATGGTGTCCACGCGCTGCACCAGCGGGTGGTTGGCGTCCGAGAGGATCTTGCGACCCAGCTCGGCGTTGTTGCCGTCGAGGCGGACGACGAGCGGCTTGGTGACCGCCTCGCCCTTCTCCTCCAGCAGGGCCAGCGCCTGGACGATGCCGTTGGCGACCTCGTCACACGCGGTGATGCCACCGAAGACGTTGACGAAGACGGACTTGACGTCCGGGTCGCCGAGGATGATCTCGAGGCCGTTGGCCATGACGGCGGCGGAGGCGCCACCGCCGATGTCGAGGAAGTTGGCGGGCTTGACGCCGCCGTGGTTCTCACCGGCGTAGGCGACGACGTCGAGGGTGCTCATGACGAGACCCGCGCCGTTGCCGATGATGCCGACCTCACCGTCGAGCTTGACGTAGTTGAGGTTCTTCGCCTTGGCGGCGGCCTCCAGCGGGTTCGCGGCCGCGTGGTCCACGAACTCCTCGTGGCCCGGCTGGCGGAACTCGGCGTTCTCGTCGAGCGAGACCTTGCCGTCGAGGGCGATGACGTCGCCGGAGGCGACCTTCGCCAGCGGGTTGACCTCGACGAGGAGCGCGTCCTCGGCGATGAAGGTCTTCCACAGGGTCACCAGGACCTCTGCGACCTGCTCGGCGACCTCGGCCGGGAACTTCGCCAGGGCGACGATCTCGCGGGCCTTCTCGATGGTCACGCCCTCGTTGGCGTTCACCGGGACCTTGGCGAGCTTCTCCGGGGTCTCCTCGGCGACCTGCTCGATGTCCATGCCACCCGCGACCGAGGCCATGGCCAGGAAGGTGCGGTTGGTGCGGTCCAGCAGGTACGAGACGTAGTACTCCTCGAGGATCTCGGGAGCCGTCTCGGCGATCATCACCTTGTGGACCGTGTGGCCCTTGATGTCCATCCCCAGGATGTCCGTCGCACGGGCGACGGCCTCGTCCGGGGTGGCGGCCAGCTTGACGCCGCCGGCCTTGCCGCGGCCGCCGACCTTCACCTGGGCCTTGACGACCGACTTGCCGCCCAGCTTCTCGGTGGCCTCGCGAGCCGCCTCAGGCGTGTCGATGACTTCACCGGCCAGCACCGGTACACCGTGCTTGGCGAAGAGGTCCCTCGCCTGGTACTCGAACAGGTCCACGCGCGTCCGTCCCTTGTCTTCAAAGATTCGCAGTGATTCGCGGTTGTCTGCTATCTGCGTGGGCGTGCCGCGGAGGGCAACGTGACGGCGCTGTCACAAGGAAGGCGCACACGGTGACCGTGGACGCGGCATGTCCGTCTCGCAGGTTATCCCCGTGGGACGTAGGTCCCTAAATCGCAGATCACACCTGAGCGGTGATACCTGTCACAGATCGCCTCACGGTTGAACTGCAAGTTCGTGCGATCTGCCGGTGTGCGCCGCCGTCGTCACGTGCTGGGCGGAGGAATCGGCAGGGGTCGCTTCTCCAGCGCCGCCGCCATCACCTCCGGGAACAGGTCGGGGGTGCAGGCGAAGGCGGGGGCGCCGAGCGCGGCGAGGGCCGCCGCGTGCGCGTGGTCGTAGGCGGGCGCGCCCTCGTCGGAGAGGGCGAGCAGGGCCACGAACTCCACCCCCGCCGCCTTCATCGCCGCGACCCGTCTGATCATCCCGTCGCGTATGCCGCCCTCGTGGAGATCGCTGATCAGGACGACGACCGTGTCGGCGGGACGGGTGATCCGGGACTGGCAGTACGCGAGGGCGCGGTTGATGTCGGTGCCGCCGCCGAGCTGGGCGGCGAAGAGGGCGTCGACCGGGTCGTCGAGCTGCTCGGTGAGGTCGACGACGGCCGTGTCGAAGACGACCAGCCGGGTGGCGACCGCGCGCATCGAGGCCAGCACCGCGCCGAAGACGCAGGCGTGGACGACGGAGGGCGCCATCGAACCCGACTGGTCGACGCAGAGCACGATCTCCTTGCGCACCGAGCGGGCGGCCCGGCCGTAGCCGACGAGGCGTTCGGGCACGACCGTGCGGTGCTCGGGCAGGTAGTTCTTCAGGTTGGCCCGGATCGTCCGGTTCCAGTCGATGTCCGCGTGGCGGGGCCGGGAGGTCCGCGCCGAACGGTCGAGGGCGCCGCGTACTGCGGCGTCGGTGCGCGCCGCCAGCCGCTCCTCCAGCCGCCCGACCACCCGGCGGACCACCGCCCGGGCCGTCTCCCGGGTGGTGTCGGGCATCGCCTTGTGCAGCGAGAGCAGGGTCGCGACCAGGTGGACGTCGGGCTCGACGGCCTCCAGCATCTCCGGCTCCAGCAGCAGCGCGGACAGGCCCAGCCGCTCGATGGCGTCCCGCTGCATGACCTGGACCACCGTGGTGGGGAAGTACGTACGGATGTCCCCGAGCCAGCGCGCCGCGTGCGGTGCGGAGCCCCCGAGCCCGGCGGAGCGCTCCGCCCGGTCCCCGCGTCCCGCCCCCGGGCCCCCGTACAGCGCCGCCAGCGCGCCGTCCATCGCGGCGTCCCGCCCGCCGGGCACCCATCCGGTGCCGTCCGCCTCCCCGCCCCCGAGCACCATCCGCCACCGCCGCAGCCGCTCGGCCCCGGCCGTCGTGTCCGTCATCCGCCCCGCCCCCTCCGCCGTTCCCCGTCGGGGGCCCGTGCCCCTGTCCGTCCGTCCCCGCCACCGCCACCCCTGCTCCGCCCGCCCGCCGGCCCGGTCCCGTCAGGCCGGGGCGGCGGCGAGGAGCCGGCGGACCACCGCCGCCGCCGCGTCCGCGCGGCCGGGGTCCAGCTCCGGGGCGAAGCCCTCGGGGGCCTCGCGGGACGCGGCCCGCCCGCCGGGGCCGCCGCCCGGACCGCGCCGGACCAGCTCCCCCAGCGCGCGGCGCACACCGGGCTCGTACGCCCCGAACGTGCGCCGCAGCAGCGGCAGCACGTCGACGAAGGCCCGCTCCGGCACCGACACCAGCCAGGCGTCGATCAGGCCCAGCAGCCGCTCGTCGTGGACCAGCAGCGTGCCCCCGCCCGCGCCGGCGCCCGCGAAGCCCTCGATCCAGCCCGCCGCCCGCGCCGGGGCCACCGCCGGGGACAGCGCGAGCCCCATCAGCCGCGCCGGCTCCCCGGGTGCGAGCCGGCCGCCGTCCAGCAGCAGCCGGACGGCCCGGCCGCGGATCAGCCCGGGCACGGCCTCCCGCCCGGCCAGCGTCCGCAGCACCCCCGTCCAGCGTTCCCGCAGCCCCGCGTCGGCGTCCGCGAGCAGGGCGACCGCCCCGTGCACGGCGTCGACGTGGTCCCGCAGGGCGGCCGCCGCGTCGGCGTCGAGCCCGGCCGCGCAGGCGGGGGGCAGGGCCACGCAGATCCGCTCCGCGAGGCCGGCCGCGACGGTCCCCAGCGCCCGCGCGTCGGTCCCCCGTACGTCCCCGTACCGCAGGGCGCGGGCCAGCGCGGGCAGCGCCGCCGCCAGCCGGGCCGCATCGGTGTCGAGCGCGGCCCGGTCGGCCAGGGCCCGCAGCACGGCGGGCAGCGCCTGCGACAGCCCGGCCAGCAGGCAGCGCTCGGCCAGCGCCGTGACCGCGGCCAGCTCCCCGGCGCCCGCGGCGTCGGCCCGCGCCTTCGCGGTGGCCGCCCCGAGGACGGTGGTGCCCCAGATCCCGGCCTCGGCGACCCGGACCGACAGCTCCGGCTCCCAGCACAGCCGCCAGGTCTCGCGGAAGGTGCCCGTACCGCTGCGGGAGGCCGTCGGCACGCCCCAGTCCACGCCGAGCAGCCGCAGCCGGTGCAGCAGGAGGGACTTGGCCGCATCGGTGTCCTTGCGCAGGTCCAGCTCCAGCTCGCGGCGCTGTGCCTCGGCCTTGAGCCGCAGCGAGCGCATCCGGCGGGTGAGGTCCCGCTGGAGCGGGACGGCGGGCGCGGTGTCCGGGACCTCGCCGAGGACGTCCCCGACGACGAGCCGGTCCTCGACCAGCGCGAGCGGTACGCCGGACCCGTCGCACATCACCGCCCGGACGGCCTCCAGCGTTTCGGCGAGGCCGGGCAGCGGGCGGCCCCGCAGGGCGGCCAGGGCGGTGGCCAGCCGGACCGTCTCGATCACGTGCGCCGGGGAGACCTGCCGGTCCTCCGCCCGCAGCAGCTCCGCGACCTTCGTCAGCCAGCGCTCGACCGGCCGGTCCCGGGCCGCGAAGAGGTGCGCGTACCAGCCGGGCGAGTCGATGCCCGCGCCGTACCCGCCGGCCCGGGTGAGCCTGCGGTGGGTCCAGGGCACCCAGGTGGTCTCCACCCTGGTCTTCGGGAGCCCGGCGAGCAGCGCGCGGTCGGCGGCCGCCGTGGTCCGGGCGCGCAGCGCCGGGACGTGCCAGGCGCCGCACACGACGGCGTAGTCCTCGCCGAACTCCCGGCGGGCGGCGCGCATCTTCTGCCGCATGTACGCCTCGCGGACCGCGTCGCGGGGGCGGCCGCCGTCCCCGTGCGCCTCGCGCAGGGCCGCCATCGCCTCCGCGACGGCCTCGAAGACGGCCGACGGGTCCGGTGCCGCTCCGGGGTCCCGGTGTTCGACGACGTCCTCCCACCAGCGCTCCGGATCGTCGTACCCGGCGGTGCGGGCGAGCGCGGCGAGGGGGTCCGCCTGCAGGTCGGCGGCCCCGCCCGGCGCGGGCTCCCCCGCACCCTGCCCCGCGTCCTCCCCGGCGTCCTCCCGCGGGCCGGGCGCTTCGGCCAGGGTGTGCGCGGCGGGCAGGTCGACGAAGCGGACCGCCGCGCCGCGCCGCTGCGCCCAGCGCAGGGCGACCCACTCCGGGGAGAAGGCGGCGAGCGGCCAGAACGCGGCCCGGGCCGGGTCGTCCGCCGCGTGGGCGAGCAGGGCGACGGGCGGGCGCATCCCGGGGTCGGCGGCGAGCGGGAGCAGGGCGTCCGCCTCGGGCGGTCCCTCGATCAGCACGGCCCGCGGCCGGGCGGCGTCGAGCGCGGCCCGGACCGACCGGGCGGAGCCGGGCCCGTGGTGGCGCACGCCCAGCAGCAGCGGCCCGGCGGCCCGCGGGCTCACGCCGTCACCTCCCGGCAGGCCCGGTAGAAGTCCTTCCAGCCGTCCCGCTCGCGCACGACGGTCTCCAGGTACTCCTGCCAGACGACGCGGTCGGCGGCCGGGTCCCGCACGACGGCGCCGAGGATGCCGGCGGCCACGTCGCCGGGGCGCAGGACGCCGTCGCCGAAGTGGGCGGCCAGCGCCAGGCCGCCGGTGACGACGGAGATGGCCTCGGCGGTGGAGAGGGTGCCGCTGGGCGACTTGACCTTGGTGCGGCCGTCACCGGTGACGCCCTCGCGCAGTTCCCGGAAGACGGTGACGACGCGGCGGATCTCCTCCAGGCCCTCGGGGGCCGCGGGGAGGTCCAGGGCCCGGCCCGTCTGGTCGACGCGGCGGGCGACGATGGCGACTTCGGCGTCGGTGCTCGCGGGCAGCGGCAGCACGACGGTGTTGAAGCGGCGGCGCAGGGCGCTGGAGAGCTCGTTGACGCCGCGGTCGCGGTCGTTGGCGGTGGCGATGAGGTTGAAGCCGCGCACGGCCTGCACCTCCTGGCCGAGTTCCGGTATCGGCAGGGTCTTCTCGGACAGGACGGTGATGAGGCCGTCCTGGACGTCGGCGGGGATGCGGGTGAGTTCCTCGACGCGGGCGGTCGTGCCATCGGCCATGGCCCGCATGACGGGGCTGGGGACGAGGGCTTCGCGGCTCGGGCCGTGGGCGAGGAGGCGGGCGTAGTCCCAGCCGTAGCGGAGGGCTTCCTCGGGGGTGCCGGCGGTGCCCTGGACGAGGAGGGTGGAGTTTCCGCTGACGGCGGCGGCGAGGTGTTCGGAGACCCACGTCTTGGCGGTGCCGGGGACGCCGAGGAGGAGCAGGGCGCGGTCGGTGGCGAGGGTGGTGACGGCGACTTCGACGATCCTGCGCGGGCCGACGTACTTGGGCGTGATGACGGTTCCGTCGCCGAGCGTGCCGCCGAGCAGGTAGGTGGCCACGGCCCACGGGGAGAGTTTCCAGCGGGCCGGGCGGGGCCGGTCGTCGGCGGCTTCGAGGGCTTTCAGTTCTTCCGCGAAGGCGTCTTCGGCATGCGGTCGCAGTACCGCTGCGGCGGTGTCGGTTCCGGGCATGGTCATGGTCCCCCTCCAAGGCTCGCCGGCCGTTCCCGACCGCTTCCACCACGGTGCACCATGCCACTGACAACGCCCCTTGTTCGAGGCGTTGTTGCAGGTCAGAGCGATTGTCAGTGGGGGTCTCTACGGTGGTTTCCATGACTGGGCAGCAGCTCCGCCTGACGGTGGAACAGGTACTGGCTCTGGCATCCGACGAGGCATCGCGCACAGCGGGGGGAAAGCTGGGAGGGGAGGGGTCATGGACACTAACCGGAGATTCCGCTTCCGGGGCGGTGTGGGGGTTGTGCAAGGGCAGCGGCAGGGAGCCGTACCGGACGGTCGTGGACCTGACGGGGCCCGCGTACAGGTGCACGTGCCCGAGCCGGAAGTTTCCGTGCAAGCACGCGCTGGGGCTGCTGTTGCTCCGGGCGACCCGGGAGGCGCAGGAAGCGCGGGAGGGACGGGAGGCACGGGAGGGGCAGGAGCCCGCGCCGCCGCCGGACTGGGCCGCCGAGTGGCTGGCGGAGCGGGCGGCGAAGGCCGCTCGGGCGGCGGACGGCCCGGCCCGGCCGGCGGACGCGGAGGCGGCCCGCAAGCGGGCCGCGCGCCGGGCGGAACGCGTGGGGGCGGGCGTCCTCGAACTGGAGCGGCGGCTCGCGGACGCGGTCCGCGAAGGGCTGGCCGGCCAGGAGCGGACGGGCTACGCGGGCTGGGAGGAGACCGCTGCCCGGATGGTCGACGCCCAGGCTCCCGGACTGGCGGCGCGGGTGCGGGAGTTGGGGGCAATACCCGGTTGCGGCGCCGGCTGGCCCGCCCGGATGCTTGAGGAGTTCGCGCTGCTGCACCTGCTGGACAGGGCCTGGCTGGGGGTGTCCGGGCTGCCGGAGCCGTTGGCCGCGACCGTCCGCAGCCGGGTGGGGCTGCCGTACTCGGCGGAGGGGGAGACCGTCCGGGACCGCTGGCTCGTGCTGGCCCAGTACGACTCGGTGTCCCCGGACGGCCGGCTCACCACCCGCCGGACCTGGCTGCGGGGGCTGGGGAGCGGACGCCCGGCCCTGGTGCTGGACTTCGGCCCGCCCGGGCGGCCGCCGGAACTGGCGCTGCCCGTCGGACTGGTACTGGAGGCGCCCGTGCGCTTCCGGACCGGCTCGGCGGGGCTCCGGGCGGACCTCGGGGACCGCACCGCGACGACGGCGGCCACCGGGGCTCCGGCCGCAGTGAGCACCGGGGAGGCCCTGGCCGCCTACGGGGCCGCGCTGCGGGAGGACCCGTGGCTGGAGTCCTGGCCGGTGGTCCTGGGTCCGGTGATACCGGTCCCGGGAGAAGCGGGCGAGGGGGGCTGGCAGATCGCGGACGCGGAAGGGACGTCCGCGCTGCCGGTGACGCCCGCCGGGGGCCGCTCCCGGACGGGACTGTGGCAGCTGGCCGCCCTCTCGGGCGGCGGGCCCGTCACGGTCTTCGGGGAGTGCGGCCACCGCGGCTTCACCCCTCTGACGGCCTGGCACCCGCATGCCGCGGAGCCGGTCGTCCTGGGGTGAGGACACGGCCCGGGGGCCGTGCGCAGGAGAGGGGGACGGCGGGTCATGGCCGGGGGGCCGGGACCGCGAGGGACCGGAACGACCGGGATCCGCCGTGCACGACGAGTACCCGGAACGGGGCGCGGGGGCGCCGCCGTACGGGACGAGAAAGCCGGGGGGCTTTGTGATGGACGACAACCACGCCAGCTGAGGCATGCCCCGGTCCCGCGGAGGGGGCGGGACCGGGGCGCTTCCCACACGGACACGACCGACACGCGGCACGACGAGGGAGGGGAATCCGATGGACGGCACGCGCCGGGCGGACGGCACGACGGACCCGGGGGGCGAGCGGGCCTGGGACTGGGAGGAGCTGGTCGCGACGGCGCTGCTGGGCACCGAACGGCGCGGCGGCGCACCGCGGGAGCTGCTCGGCGCGGCGGCCGGGGCGACGCTGCGGCGCCGCGCCGGGCTGCGGCCCGCCGAGGCCGCCGCCCGGCCGGAGCCCGCGCCGCACGATCCCCGGCCGGCGCCGCCGGAGGGCGCCCGGCGGCGGCTCGCGCAGCTGCTGGCCGGCCGCGGGGCGGGCGGGGGCGGGCGCCGGGGCAGCGCCCCGGATCTGACGGAGCTGCTCCCGCAGTGGCTGGCGACGGCCGGCCGGCACGGCTACCGCGCACCGGAGGAGCTCCTCCCGGCCCTGCTGGACGCGGCCCGGGCTCGTACCGACCTGCGCCCGCGGGCCCTGGCCCTGGCCGGGGCCCGCGGGCTGTGGCTGGCCCGGCTCAATCCGGACTGGCGCTTCGCCCTGCGCGCGGCGGGGGGCGGCGGTGAACTGCCGGACCCCGCCGACCGCGCGGGGGTGGAGCGCCTGTGGGCGGAGGGGCTGTTCGCGGAGCGGGTCGCGCTGCTGGGCTCCGTACGGGCCCGTGCGGCGACGGACGCGACCCGGCTGCTGGCCACCACCTGGGCCACCGAGCGGGCAGAGGACCGGCTGATGTTCCTCGATTCGCTGCGGGCGGGCCTCTCGGCGGCCGACGAGCCCTTCCTGGAGGCGGCGCTGGGTGACCGCAGCCGCAACGTCCGGGCGACGGCCGCCGAACTGCTCTCCGCGCTGCCGGGTTCGGCGCTGGCCGGACGGATGGCGGAGCGGGCGCTGGCCTGCGTGGGCCCGGGGACCGTCGATCCGCCCGCGGAGTGCGATGCGGGGATGCTCCGCGACGGGGTGGTGCCGCGCCCGCCCGCGGGGCGCGGGGAACGGGCCTGGTGGCTGGGCCAGCTGGTGGAAGCCGCCCCGCTGTCCTGCTGGCGGGAGCGGTTCGAGGGGCTGGACCCGGCACGGATCGTGGCGTTCCCGGTGCCCGGGGGCTGGGCCGAGGAACTGCACGCGGCCTGGTGCCGGGCGGCGGTGCGCCAGCGTGACGCGCTCTGGTCCAAGGCCCTCCTGGGCCCGGCGTCCGCGCCGCCCGCCGCCGGTCCGGGGACGGCTTCGCTGGCGGAGCGGGCGAAGCTGCTGGAGACCCTGCCGCCGGACGAACGCGCCGACTGGGTGGCGGAGTTCATACGCGCCCACGGCCTCTCGGAGGCCTTCCAGCTGCTCGGTGCCTGCCGGGTGCCCTGGGCGGGGCCGCTGGGCCGGGCCGTGGTCGACGCCCTCGACGCGGCCCGTGAGGCGGGCAGTTACCCGTGGAGCTTCAGCGGGGTCATGGGCCTGGCGGAACGCTGCCTCGACCCGGCGGAGGCGGCCCGCCTGGCCACCCTGACCGCCATCGCCGAGCCGCCCTGCGACACCTCGCCGGGCGCCGCCGCGTACTGGGCGGAGGCCTTCCAGCGCCTGGTCTCCACCCTCCGCCTGCGCGCCGCGATGCACGCCGAACTCACCCCGCCCGCCTGAGCCCCGCCCCGGCCGCGCACGTGAGGGCCTACGCCTGACGGACGTTGGCGTTGACCCAGTCGACGATCGCGGTGGTGGTGGCGCCGGGGGTGAAGATCTCGGCGACGCCCTTCGCCTTGAGGGGGGCGATGTCGTCCTCGGGGATGATCCCGCCGCCGAAGACCTTGATGTCCTCGGCGTCGCGCTCCCTGAGGAGTTCGATGACGCGCGCGAACAGCGTGTTGTGCGCGCCGGAGAGGATCGAGAGGCCGATGGCGTCCGCGTCCTCCTGGATGGCGGTGTCGACGATCTGTTCGGGGGTCTGGTGGAGGCCGGTGTAGATGACCTCCATGCCCGCGTCCCGCAGCGCCCGCGCGATCACCTTGGCCCCACGGTCGTGGCCGTCGAGACCCGGCTTGGCCACCACCACACGGATCGGACCGGTCACACCCATCGCACTGCCTCCCGAGTGAACGAACGTTAAGTACAGCATTGCGCACGGCACCGTTTCACGGTCAACCACGAGGGGGAAATCACACGGGGGAGCCCGCTGATTCACCACCGCCCGGTCGCCCCGTCACCGCGCCGACAGCCGCACGGCACGGTGGCGGGGCCCGTCGGCACCACGGCCCCGCACCCGAGGGGCCCGGCCCGTGCGGCCGGGGTCCGAGAGGTCCAGGGGAGGCCGTCCATGGGGCTGACGCTCGCGCCGCTGCCCGTATCGCGCACGGGGGCCGCCGTCCGGGCCGCCGTGCTGGAGGCACTGGTGCTCGCCGGACACCTGCTCCTCTACCCCACCGGCGTCCGCGCCGAGAGCCCCGCGCCCGCCACCGCCCCCGCGCCCGGCCCCGGCCCCGACGCCCAGCTGCCGCCCGTGCTGCTGCTGCACGGCTTCACCGACAACCGTTCGGTCTTCGTCCTGCTGCGCCGCGCCCTCGGCGCGGGCGGCCGGCGCCGGGTGGAGACGTACAACTACTCCCCCTTCACCCGGGACCTGCGCGCCACCGCCCGGCACCTCGGCCGGCGCGTCGAGGAGCTGTGCGAGCGGTCCGGGCAGGACCGGGTGGACCTCGTCGGCCACAGTCTGGGCGGGCTGGTCGCGCGGTACTACGTCCAGCGCCTGGGCGGGGACGTGCGCGTGCGGACGCTGGTCACCCTGGGCACCCCGCACGACGGCACGCGCGTGGCCCCGTTCATGGACGCGCACCCGCTGGTCCGCCAGATGCGGCCGGAGTCGGCGGTGATGGCCGAGCTGCGGGCGCCGGTGCCGGGCTGCCGGACCCGCTGCGTCGCGTTCTGGAGCGAGTTCGACGCCCTGATGGAGCCCACCGGCACCGCCCGCCTGGAGCATCCGGACCTCGACGCGACGAACATCGAGGTCATGGGCATCGGCCACCTCGCCCTGGCCGTCCACCCCACCGTCATCACCGCCGTCCGGCGCGCCCTCGACGGGCCGGTCCGCGCCGCGGACACGGCCCGGACCCCCGGCCCGGCGGACGACGCCCCGGTCCGTCCCGCGCAAAACCTCCGCCCCACGGGAACCGAAGTGCAGGGGCCGGACATCTGAGCCTGCGAATGGTGCGCGTACCGGGGACACGCCCGGACGGTCATCCCGGGGAGGGCACATGGGCGGCGACGCCGCGCCGCGCCGCGGCCGTTGGGCGGCCGTACTGGCCAACCTGGCCCTCGGCCTGCCCGCCGTCATCCCGCTCTACCTCCTGTGGTGGGTGGTGACGGAGTACCTGCCCATGGACTGCCACAGCACGGCCGACCTCTCCGACCCAGCCCTCTCCGACTGCGACTTCCACACCCTCGACCACTCCACGGCCGTCCTGTTCCTGCTGGTGGTGACGGGTGTGCTGATGCTCGGTGCGGTCCTCGTCGTGGACGCGGTCCTGCCGGCGAAGGAGCGGCGTCACCTGTGGCTGCGCTCCGCGGCGCTCATACCGGTGCCCTTCGCCCTGCTGCTGGCGCTGGCCGCCTTCACCACCGACTGAGTCCGCCGCCGACCGCGGGCCCGAAGTCGAACAGATTTCGAACTCCAGGCCAAGGCTGAGTGTTCCGGCGACCGAAAGGCCGCCGAATGCCCGGTTCCCGTCAGACCGGACCCCGCCGAAGATTGTCGTGGCGAGTAACCGGCGGGTACAGTCACGCCACTGCTCTCCTCCGTGGAACCTTGAGTTCCCCGGCCACCCAGGCCCCCCACTGCCGAGGCGAAAGAGAAGTTGGTGAACGACCGCCCCACGTCGGGCCAGTACCCCGAAATGGGATACGACGGCCTTTCCACCACCACTTTCGCTGGTGACCAGACATACGTTTCCTATGAAACGCAGGGTCAGGGCTACCAGTACGTCACGGACTACGCCACCGGCGGCGGCTACGACCCGTCCACCGCGACCGGTTCGTACGACACCACCGCGTGGACCTCGCAGGAGTCCTACCTCTCCAGCGTCCCGGCCCAGACCGTTCCCGAGAACGCCACCGGGTCGTGGGACACCAGCGCCTGGTCCCAGCCCGACACCGCCTACCAGGCCCCCGACTTCGGCTACGACCCCACCGGCGCGGAGCAGAGCGGGCATTGGACCCTTCCCGGGTACGGGCAGGACACCGGCAGCTACGACGCCACCGCCTGGAACGGCGGCGGCGCCCCTCAGCCCGTCGCCGACCCCTACGCCGGCTACGAGGCCACGACGGTCGTCCCGGCCGTCACCGAGGCGGGCCCGGGCGTCGATCCGTACGCGTTCGCCGCCGAGGAGACCTCCGTCTTCGAGCCCCTGTCCCTGCCGGACGCAAACGGGTTCGGGGCCATGTCCGAGGCCGGGTTCGAGCGCGAGCCGGTCTTCACCGACGCCGTGCACGACCTGCCCACGCAGGCCATGCCCGTCACCCCCGCCGAGCCGCGCTCCGCGCGCCGCGCCGCCGGCAAGAAGGACCCCAGGAAGGACGTCAAGAAGGACGTCAAGGGCGGCGTCCAGGGCGGCGCGGCCGGCAACAGCCGCCGCCGCACGCCCGCCAAGCGGTCCGCCCTGCTGACCGTGGCCGTCCCCTCCGCCTGTGTGATGGGGGTCGCGGGCGTCGCCGCCGCCTCCGTCGGCGGGCTCACCGGCACCGACAAGCCGGCCGAGCAGCCGACCACGCTGGCCGCCGCCGACCCGGCCTCGGTGAAGCCCGTCGCGGCGAACAACAAGCTCGACACGCAGCTGGCCGCGCTCAGCGCCGACGCGGGCGACTTCGCCGACCGGGCGAGCCGCACGCAGGAGCGCATCGACCTCAAGCAGCGCCAGGACGAAGAGAAGAAGAAGCGGGCCGAGGAGGCGGCGGCCAAGGAGGCCGCCCGCCCCAAGTTCGCGATCCCGGTCACCCAGCACGGCCTGAGCGCCGGCTTCGGACAGGCCGGCGGCATGTGGATGTCGGTGCACACCGGCATCGACTTCCCGGTGTCCTACGGGACCCCGGTCATGGCCGCCACCGACGGCACCGTCCGCACGCAGTGGAACAGCGCCTACGGCAACATGGCCATAGTGACCTCGCCCGACGGCACCGAGACCTGGTACTGCCACCTCAGCAGCACCAAGATCCGGTCCGGCAAGGTCAAGGCCGGCGACGTCATCGCCTACTCCGGCAACTCCGGCAACTCCACCGGCCCGCACCTCCACTTCGAGGTGCGGCCCGGCGCGGGCGCCGCGATCGACCCCCTGTCGTGGCTGCGCAGCCACGACCTGGACCCGACGTAGTCCCCGCTAGAGCTTCTGCACCGGCGCGTAGCGCAGCAGCAGCCGCTTCGGCTTGTCGTCCCCGAAGTCGATGGTGGCCTGGGCGTCCGCCCCGGCCCCCCGGACCTCCATGACGGTGCCCAGCCCGAACTGGTCGTGCGTCACCCGGTCCCCGACGACGAGCGCGATGACCGGCTTGTCGGTGGCGCGGCGCGTGGCGAAGCCGGACGGGCCCGACTTCGTGCGCGACGAGGACAGGAACGCCTCGGGCGACTGCCCGAAGGAGGCCTTGCCGCCGCCCGTGCCCGCACCGTAGCCGGAGCCGCGCACCGGCCCGGCGGGCTTCTGCGAGGCGCCGGTCCGCTTCCACTGGAGGTACTCGGCCGGGATCTCCTCCAGGAACCGCGAGGGCGGGTTGTACGAGGGGGTGCCCCACGCACTGCGCATGCCGGACCGGGTCAGGTACAGCCGCTCGCGGGCGCGCGTGATGCCGACGTAGGCGAGGCGGCGCTCCTCCTCCAGCTCCTTGGTCTGGCCCAGCGCGCGCATGTGCGGGAAGACGCCGTCCTCCATGCCGGTCAGGAACACCACGGGGAACTCCAGGCCCTTGGCGGTGTGCAGGGTCATCAGGGTGATGACCCCGCTGCCGTCCTCGTCCTCGTCCGGGATCTGGTCGGAGTCGGCGACGAGCGCGACCTGTTCCAGGAACTCGGCCAGGGTGCCCGGGTTGGTTTCGTCCCGCGCCTGCTCGAACTCCAGCGCCACGGCGGCGAGTTCCTGGAGGTTCTCGATGCGCGTCTCGTCCTGCGGGTCGGTGGACGCCTGGAGTTCGGCGAGGTACCCGGTGCGCTCCAGCACCGCCTCCAGCACGACGGCCGGGCCCGCGCCGGAGTCGACGATGGTGCGCAGCTCCTCCATCAGCACGTTGAACCGCTTGACGGCGTTGGTGGAGCGCGCGGCCATGCCGAAGGCCTCGTCCACGCGGCGCAGGGCCTGCGGGAAGGTGATCTTCTCGCGCAGCGCGAGCGCGTCGATCATCGCCTCGGCGCGGTCGCCGATGCCGCGCTTGGGCACGTTGAGGATGCGGCGCAGCGGGACGTTGTCCTCGGGGTTCGCCAGGACGCGCAGGTACGCGAGGACGTCGCGGACCTCCTTGCGCTCGTAGAAGCGGACGCCGCCGACGACCTTGTAGGGCAGCCCGACGCGGATGAAGATCTCCTCGAACACGCGGGACTGGGCGTTGGTCCGGTAGAAGATCGCGACGTCGCCCGCCTTGGCGTCGCCCGCGTCGGTGAGGCGGTCGATCTCGTCGGCGACGAACTGGGCCTCGTCGTGCTCGGTGTCCGCGACGTAGCCGGTGATCACCGAGCCCGAGCCGGCCTGGGTCCACAAGTTCTTCGCGCGGCGGTTCTCGTTGCGCTCGATGACCGCGTTGGCCGCCGAGAGGATCGTCTGCGTGGAGCGGTAGTTCTGCTCCAGCAGGATCGTCGTGGCGTCCTTGTAGTCCTCCTCGAACTGGAGGATGTTGCGGATGGTCGCGCCGCGGAAGGCGTAGATCGACTGGTCGGCGTCACCCACCACGCACAGCTCGGCGGGCGGCAGGTCCGGGTAGCCGGGGCCGACGAGCTCGCGCACGAGGGTGTACTGGGCGTGGTTGGTGTCCTGGTACTCGTCGACCAGCACGTGGCGGAAACGGCGCCGGTAGTGCTCGGCGACCTCCGGGAAGGCCTGGAGCAGGTGGACGGTGGTCATGATGATGTCGTCGAAGTCGAGCGCGTTGGCCTCGCGCAGCCGGCCCTGGTACATGGCGTACGCCTGGGCGAGGGTCTTCTCGAAGCCGTCGGCGGCCTGCGCGGCGAAGGCGTCCTCGTCGATCAGCTCGTTCTTGAGGTTCGAGATCTTGGCGTTGAAGGACTTGGGCGGGAACTTCTTCGGGTCCAGGTCCAGGTCGCGGCAGACGAGCGCCATCAGGCGCTTGGAGTCGGCCGCGTCGTAGATCGAGAAGGAAGAGGTGAAGCCGAGCCGCTTCGACTCGCGGCGCAGGATCCGTACGCAGGCGCTGTGGAAGGTGGAGACCCACATGGCGTTCGCGCGCGGGCCGACCAGGCCCTCGACGCGCTCCTTCATCTCGCCGGCGGCCTTGTTGGTGAAGGTGATCGCCAGGATCTGGCCGGGGTGGACGTGCCGCGCGGACAGCAGGTGCCCGATGCGGTGGGTCAGGACCCGGGTCTTGCCGGAGCCGGCTCCGGCGACGATGAGCAGCGGCGAGCCCGCGTGCACCACGGCCGCGGCCTGCTCCTCGTTGAGGCCGTCCAGGAGCGCCGCCGGGTCGATGACCGGCTTGGGGGCGCCGTCGCGGTAGTACGCGTCCCCGCTCATGGGTACGTCGAACCGGCCCCCGAAGAGGTCGTCCGCGCCCGGCTCCGGGGCGGGGTGGTCCTCGGGCGGCGGCGGGACGTCGTCGGTGGGGCCGAGGTCCGCCAGGAAGCTGTCGTCAAAGAGGCTGCTCATCGCCTTCCGAGTTTAGGGGGCCGGACCGACAGCCGGTCCCGCCCCCGGAAAATCGTCCGGGATCCGCACGCCCGGGCGGGGCGGCGGGCGCCTAGCGGCAGGCCAGTACGAGGTCCAGCAGGCCCGGGAAGCGGCTGTCGAGGTCCGTCCGGCGCAGGGCGAGCAGGTGCTTGCGGCCCCGGGGGTGCTGGAGGATCACGCCGCTCTCGCGCAGGGTCCTGATGTGGTGGGTGACGCTGGAGCGGGGCAGGCCGGGCACCACGTCCCCGCAGCAGGACTCCTCGACGGCGGCCAGCCTGCGGACGATCTCCAGCCGGGCGGGGTGCCCCAGTGCCGCGAGGACGGCGGCCAGCTCGATCCGGTCGGCTGCGGGGTGGGTCGGCTCGGCGGCGGGGGCGGGCGGCATGGGGTTCACCCTACGCAGGTCCCGTACGGCCCGTCCGCGGTCCGCGGGCCCCTCCGGGCCGGGCGAACACCGCCGTCGGGGCGCCCGGAGCGGCCCCGTACGCTCGGCGGCATGACTGTCCTCACCCAGGTGTTCGTCGGCCTGCACATCATCGGCATCGCCTCCCTCCTCGGCGGGTTCCTGACCCAGATGAAGGCCATGGGGGCGGGCACGGCCCGCTTCGTGCCCGCGATGCTGCACGGCGCGCTGACCATGCTGGTCACCGGCGTCCTGCTGGTCGGCTTCCACGAGATGGGCGACGGCGCGCCCCTGAACATGGTCAAGATCGGCGTGAAGCTCGCGGTCCTCTTCGTGATCCTGGCGATCGTCTACGTCAAGCGCGACGAGGAGCACGTGGAGAAGGGCCTCTTCGCCGCGGTCGGCGGACTGACCGTCGCCAACATCTTCATCGCCGTCCTCTGGCACTGACCGCCACCGAACGGCCCCCTTCCGGTCATTCGCGGTCACGGAGGGCCAGTTCCGCGCATCTCGTCATCATCCCGTTACCTTGCGGTTTAGCGTCCTCCCCCAAGACCGACGGAAGGACGTGAGGCCCCCGTGGCCAGTCATCGAAAGCCCAGGCAGCGCCTGCTCTCCGGCGGCGCCGTACGGACCGCCGCGACCCTCGTCCTCGCGGGCGCTGCCACCGCCACCGCCTTCGAGGGCACCTCGCAGGCCGACCCCCAGCCCACTCCCGCCCAGGTCGGGGCGGAGGTCGACCGGCTGTACGGGGAGGCCGAGGAGGCGACGGAACGGTACAACGGGGCGAAGGTGAAGGCCGACGAGGCCGAGCGCGAGCTGTCCGCCCTGCGCGAGGAGTCCGCCCGCAAGGCGGACCGGCTGAACACCGCCCGGCGCTCGCTCGGATCGCTGGCCGCCACCCAGTACCGCAGCGGCGGCCTGGGTCCGGCCCTCCAGCTGGCGACGGCCACCGACCCGCAGGACTACCTGGAGCGGGCCTCCCTGCTGACCCGGGCCGGGGACCGGACCGCCGCCGAGGTGGCCGCCGTACGGCGCGGCCTCGACGAGGTGGGGCAGCTGCGCGACCGGGCCGCCGGGCGGCTCGCGGAGCTGCGGGCCCGGCAGGGCGAACTGGAGCGGCAGAAGGCCGTCATCGAGGGCCGGACCGCCGCCGCCCGCCGGCTGCTGGCCCGCCTCACCGCCGAGCAGCGGGCGGCGTACGAGGCCGGGCCGGCCGGGGCCGCCCCGATGGGCGCCGTCACCGCCGGGGCCGCCGCCCCGGCTCCTGCCCCCGCCGACGGCTCGCGGGCCGCCCGCGCGGTGGCGTTCGCGTACGCGGCGATCGGCAAGCCGTACGTCTGGGGCGCCACGGGCCCGGGCTCGTACGACTGCTCGGGCCTGACCCAGGCGGCCTGGCGGGCGGCCGGGGTCTCCCTGCCCCGCACCACCTACACCCAGATCAACGCCGGCCGGCGGGTCTCCCGGGACCAGCTCGCCCCCGGTGACCTGGTCTTCTTCTACTCCGGGGTCACGCACGTCGGCATGTACGTCGGCAACGGCCAGATGATCCACGCCCCGCGCCCCGGCTCGACGGTCCGCCTGGCGCCGGTGGACTCCATGCCCTGGGCGGGAGCCGCCCGCCCCGCGTAGCGGCCGGTCACGACGCCCCCTACGGAGCCTTCACCGTCTTGCTGAGCCAGTCGAAGGTCTGCGGCAGCTGCTTCGACCACGACTCCAGGTTGTGGCCGCCGGTCACCTTCTCCGCGTGCACCGTGGTCGGGTTCTTCGCGAGCGCCTTGAGGTCCATGCCGGACAGGTAGCCGTCCTGCTCCGCCCCCGACATCCACAGCGCCACCGGCGGCGGCGCGGGGGCGGCCTGCAGCACCGCCTTCAGGTTGTGGGTGCGGCGCAGCTCCGGGTCCTGCGCGACCAGCGACGAGGGCTCCTGGCCGGGGTCGTTGTAGCCGGACAGGGAGACGGCCGCGCCGTAGCGGTCGGGGTGCAGGATCGCGAGCTTGGCGGCGCAGTACGCCCCGGCCGAGTAGCCGGCCACGCCCCAACTGCGGGCCTCGCCGGAGACGCGGAAGTTGTCGGTGACCATCTTGCGGACGTCGACGCTGAACCAGCTGTCCGCGTTGACCTTGCCGGGGATGTTGGCGCAGCCGGTGTCGGCGTTGCCCAGCAGCATCGCGCGCGGCGAGACGAGCACAAAGGGCTGCACCTTGCCCTGCTTCATCAGGGGTTCCAGCACCTCGTGCGCCTTGAGTCCCTGGAACCAGGACTTGCCGGTCCCGGGGATGCCGGGGATGAGCTCGACGACGGGGAAGGTGCGGTCCTTGTAGGCCGGGTCGTCGTACTGCGGCGGCAGCCAGACCATGACGTCGCCCTTGACCCCGGATATCTTCCCGTCGAGTTCGGTCTTGCGCACCCGTCCGCCGAGGCCCTCGACGGGCTGGAACTCCTGGCGGACCTTGGGCGCGGCCTTGACCTCTTCGGCCTTCTTCCCGCCGAGGCCGTCGGGGCCGAGGTCGGGGGCGGCGGTGACGTACTTCCCGGTGCCGAGGAGGTCGCCCCAGCTCGCGTAGAAGTTCATGTCGCGGTTGACCGCGACGAACACCAGCAGGACGGCGGTGACCTGGGCGAAGACCACCATGGAGCCGCGCGCGGCGAGGCGCAGCGCGGCCGGGCCGCGGACCTTGCCCCACAGGATCAGCGGCAGGGCGACGGCGGTCACGGCCAGGGCGACCGCGGTCGCGAAGAACGGGGTCCCCGTCAGGCTCATCACGCCACCCAAGACCCCGGCCGCGGCCCCGCGGTTGCCCCCGGCCCCTGCGGTGTGGATCACACCGCAGGGGCCGGGGGCGGCGGTCAGACCAGGCGGCGGGCGGTGGCCCAGCGGGTCAGCTCGTGGCGGTTGGAGAGCTGGAGCTTGCGCAGCACCGCGGAGACGTGCGACTCGACCGTCTTGACGGAGATGAACAGCTGCTTGGCGATCTCCTTGTACGCGTACCCGCGGGCGATGAGCCGCAGCACCTCGCGCTCGCGCTGGGTGAGGCGGTCCAGGTCCTCGTCCACCGGCGGGGCGTCCGTGGAGGCGAAGGCGTCCAGGACGAAGCCGGCCAGCCGGGGCGAGAACACCGCGTCGCCGTCCTGCACGCGGAAGACGGAGTCCACCAGGTCGGTGCCGGTGATGGTCTTGGTGACGTAGCCGCGGGCGCCGCCGCGGATGACGCCGATGACGTCCTCGGCGGCGTCCGACACCGACAGGGCCAGGAAGCGCACCGGGTTCTCGGCGGCCGCCATCAGCGGGGCGCAGCGGCGCAGCACCTCGACGCCGCCGCCGCCGGGCAGGTGCACGTCGAGGAGCACCACCTCGGGGCGGGTGGCGGTGATGACGGTGACGGCCTGGTCCACGTCGGCCGCCTCGCCGACGACCTCGACCCCGGTCCGGGCGGTCTCCCCGATCTCGGCCTGTACCCCGGTGCGGAACATCCGGTGGTCGTCGACGAGCACCACCCGGACCTGCCTGCCCCCGGCCTCGTTCACAGCGCTGTCCTCGGTGCTCATGCCGCCCTCTCCATCTCCAGCTCGACTTCCGTGCCGCCGTCGGGCGCGGACCGCAGCCGGGCGGTCCCGCCGTTGCGCTGCATCCGGCCGATGATCGATTCTCGTACGCCCATGCGGTCGCCCGGTACCGCGTCCATGTCGAAGCCCGGGCCCCGGTCCCGTACGGACACGAAGACCGTGCGGCCCTCGACCTCCGCGTACACCTGGACCGGGCCCCCCTCGCCACCGTACTTGGCGGCGTTGACCATCGCCTCGCGCGCGGCCTGGATCTGTGCCGCCAGCTTCTCGTCGAGCGGGCAGTCCCCGACGACGACCACCTCGATCGGGACGCCGTGGTGGTCCTCGACCTCGGCGGCGGTCTTCTTCACGGCCTCCGCGAGGGTGGCGGGCTCCTCGGCCTCGTCCTTGCCGGTGCCCTCGGGCCGGTACAGCCAGTTGCGCAGTTCCCGCTCCTGGGCGCGGGCGAGGCGGCGGACCTCGCCGGCGTCCTCGGCGTTCCGCTGGATCAGGGTGAGGGTGTGCAGCACCGAGTCGTGGACGTGGGCGGCGACTTCGGCGCGTTCCTGGGCGCGGATGCGCATCAGGCGTTCCTCGGAGAGGTCCTGGGTCATCCGGATCAGCCAGGGTCCGGCGAGCAGGGCTATGCCGACGAGCACGGCGAGGGTGGCGGTGAGGACGTTGCCCAGCTGGGCGGCGGAGCCCCGTACGACGATGAAGACGGTCAGGCCCACACCGACGAGCACCACCCCGGCCAGCGCCCGGGCGGCCTGGAACAGGCGTCCGTGGCGGCCGGCGGCGGCGCCCCAGTGGGCGCGGCGGGCGTTGTCGGCCTGCCGCCAGACCAGGACCACGCCGGCGCCGACGAGCAGGGTCGGCCAGATGTACCGGCCGTTCTCCCCGCCGACGCGCAGCTGCGAGAAGAAGATGCCCGCGCCGACGGCCAGGGCGATCAGTCCGGACACGGCCCCCTTGTCGGGCTTGCGCAGCCGCCGGGTGCCGTCGGGCAGGGTCTCGAAGAAGGAGTGGTGGCCGGTCTTGCCGCCGACGCCGAGCGGGACGAACACCCAGAACGCCGCGTAGAGCAGCACGCCCAACCCGTCCCCGAACATGAACATGCCGAGGAAGGCGAGCCGGACCCAGATCACCGGCAGCCCGAGGTGCCCGGCGAGACCGCGGGCGACGCCGCCGAGCATCCGGCCGTCGGCGCTGCGGTAGAGCTTGCGCTGGGGGACGTCCTCGGCTTCGGGCGGGTGCGGCGTGCGGGGCGCGGCGGCTACGGGCATGGCACCAAGGGTCACACGCGCGGGCGGGGCGCGGCATCAGGGCAGCCCCCCAGTTCCTCCGGGGGGATATCAGGGTTGCGCCAGGGTCGGGACCGGTGCCGCGGGGCCGGGCGGACCGTCACCATGGACCCATGACCGACGTACACGACGCTCCCCCGGCCGATCCCGGGGCACCCGCCCCGGACGGCCGCCCACCCCTGCGCCGCAGCAAGCACGACAAGGTCCTCGCGGGCGTGTGCGGCGGCCTCGGCCGGTACTTCGGTCTGGACCCGGTGGTGTTCCGGATCGTGCTGGGCGTCCTCGCCGTCACCGGCGGCGTCGGTCTGATCTTCTACGGGTTCTCCTGGCTGCTGCTCCCCCAGGACGGCGAGGAGGACAGCGAGGGCAGGAAGCTGCTGACCGGCCGGGTGGAGGGCGCCACCCTGGCGGCGGTCTTCAGCGCCCTGGTGGGCTGCGCCCTGTTCCTGTCGATGGCGGACAACGGGGTGATCGGGGGCTTCTCCGTACTGGTCGTCCTGGCCCTCGGCGCCGCCTCGTACTGGTCGCAGCGCCACCGCCGCGCCCCCGAGGCGGAGGCGGAGGCCCCGGCGGCGCACCGGCCCGCGCCGCCGGAGACGCAGGCGCCGCCGGTGCCCGGCAGCCCGTCGTGGTGGCGGGATCCGCTGGTCAAGGACGGCACCACCGGTCCGGTCGGGTCGGCGGGGTACCTGTGGGGCCCGGACGACGAGGACCGGCCGCGGCCCGGCGGGGCGCCGGAGCGGCCGCGCGAGGCCGCCCCGGCGCGGTCCGGCGGCGGCATCGGGGGCCGGGTGTTCGTCCTGGCCCTGCTGGCCGGAGCCGCGGGCACGGCTTCGGTGTGGCACGGCAGCACCCTCGCGCACGCCCTCCAGGTCGGGCTCGCCTCGGCGCTGGCCGTCTTCGGACTGGGCATGGCCGTCAGCTCCCTCAAGGGGCGCACCGGCTTCGGGACGGTGCTGCTCTCCCTTCTCACCGCCGGTCTGCTCGCGGGCTCGCTCGCCCTGCCGCGCGAGATCGGCACCGACTGGCGCGACGTCGACTGGCGTCCGGCGGCGGTGGCCGACGTACGGCCCTCGTACCGGTCGGGCACCGGGCTCGCCACCCTGGACCTGAGCCGGCTGGACGTGCCGAAGGGCACCACCGTGAGCGTCGCCGCGTCCATCGACGCCGGCCGGCTGAAGGTGATCGTGCCCCGGGAGGTCACCGCGGAGGCCGACGTCTCCATCCGGCTCGGCGACATCCAGTTCCCCGGGGAGGGCGGCCCCGACATCCGTGTGAAGAGCGGCGGGGAGACCCGTCGGGCGACCTTGCCCCCCGCCGCCGGCACCGAGGCCGGCGGCACGATCGAGCTGCGCCTGGAGGCGGGCGTGGGACAGGTGGAGGTGGACCGTGCGGCGTCATGAGTTCCAGCCGGGACGGCTGCTGGCGGGACTGGTCCTGACCGCGGTCGGTGTGCTCTACCTGCTCGACGCGGCCGGGGAGACGGACCTGCCCTGGTTCCTGGTGGTCCCGATGGCGGTCGGCGGGCTCGTGCTCGCCGCACTGGTCGGGATGGTGACCTACGCCGTCCGGCGGGACCGGCGGGCGGGTGCGACCGGATCGGCCGACCGCCGGATGAGCGAGTCCGCCGACAGGTAGGGCGCCCCGGCGAGGATCAGCGGGATCCAGGCCATCAGGTAGACCAGGTCGTTGCCGTAGTAGTACGGGCTGACCGCCCAGGACACCGTGAGCCACAGGCTGAGCGAGATCAGCGCTCCGCCGGTGGCCGCGATCCGGGTCAGCAGCCCGGCGAGCGCGCCGAGGCCGACGAGGAGCTCGCCGACGGCGATGGCGATGCCGAAGCCGACGGGCGACTTCAGGGCCAGGTCCACCAGGGCGGGCACGGCGGCGGTGTCGCGCACCCCGTGCATCAGTTCGCCGAGGGAGCCGGGGCCGGTGGCGGACAGGAAAGCGGAGTCGGTCAGCTTGTCCAGACCCGCGTACACGAAGGTCACGCCGAGGAAGATCCGCAGGGGCAGGAGCGCGTGGCGGGCGGCCGTCTCCCGGAGGGACGGGGCCGGCAGCCCTGAAGGCACGTCAGTTCGGGTCACGCCCCATGTGTACCCCGTTCACTCGGCGACGTCGATGCCGTACCGGTTGGATTCCACCCCGGCGGCGGTCACCACCTGGACCTCGGTGCGGCCCGGCTCGACCTCCGCCGGCACGGGCACGGTCAGCACCGCGTCCGACGGGTTGGTGAACCCGCCCGGCACCGGAACCAGCGGTACGTGGACGTGCACGGCCCCGATCCGCACCACCAGCCGGGCCATCATCTCCGGGGTCTGCGCCCCCGGCGGCACGAAGCCGACCCCGCGGATCTCGATGTCGTCCCCGGGGCGGACGGCCGCGTCCAGGTCCCCGGGCTCCCGTCTGCGCACCACCGACAGCACGAGCGGACGGCTGCCCTCGGCGTACTTCGCCGCCAGGTAGACCACCGCCGAGAGGGCGACCAGCAGGGCCAGCGACCACGGCAGCCGGGGCAGCCGGTCCGGGAACCGGGCCAGCGACACCGCCGCGAAGGCCAGCACCACCGTGGAGACCAGCACGTACTGGGCGTCGGTGAAGCTCCCCCGGCCCGCGTCGTCGGTGAGCAGGTCGGCGCCGGCGGGACGGTCCGCCGGGAGCTTCTGCAGCCGCTGCCCCATGATCCGTACGGCGACCACCCGGCGCACCAGCACCGCCACCCCGGACGTCAGCGCGAGCACCGCCAGCAGCGGCAGCGCCCGGCCCAGCGCGAGCCCGTCGTAGAGGGCGTCGCGCTCCGGCCCGGGCGCGGAGGCCGCCAGCCGCAGCGCGGGAAGCAGCGCCGCGAAGGCGGTCAGCACCAGCCAGGCCGCCGGGACCGCCTTGGAGGTGGACAGCCGGTTGTCCTCGCCGACCAGCGGGGCCAGCAGGCCGCCGCGCAGCGACTGGGCCCGCGCCGCGACGGTGAGCAGCCCGGCCAGGGCGACGGCCGTCAGCAGGGCGGCGGTGCGGGCGGCGGACCAGCCGGTGCCGAGCGCCGCGGCGACCTGGACCACCAGCAGCACCCCGGCGGCGATCCACAGGGCGAGGACGGCCCGCCGGGACAGCAGGTACAGCCAGGAGTGCCCGGCCTCCCGGCCCCGGTCGGCGACCGTGCGGGCGGACAGGGTCAGTTCGTCCGACACCCACTGACGGGAGGCGCCGAGGGAGTGGGCGACGGCGGCCGGGACGCCCTGACCGGCGGCGAACTCCTCGCGCTTCTCCAGGAAGGCGGCCACCGCCCGCCGGTGTCCCTCGCGGGCTCCGTGGGGGCAGTCGTCGCAGGTGCAGCCGCCGCCGTGGGTACTTCGGGGGATCTCTTGGACAGCCACGTGCGTGATGCCTCTCTGAACTCCGGTGCAGTGCCAGCGAATTGTGCACCACTGCGGCAGTGCTCCGGATTGCGCACGATGTCAGAGCAGGTGATTAACCGTTCATGATGTTGACGTCACCCCTGTGGGTGCCTCCCGCAGCGGCTGATAGCTCACCCAGGCGGCCAGATCCGAGCCGAACCGCCCGCGGGTGGCGACCGCGCTGCGGTGGTCGATGGGCACCGGTTTCCCGGCCGCCCGCGCGATCAGCTGCACCTGCGCGGCCCGTTCCGCCGCGAGGAACCACCACACCGCAGCCTCCACCGAGTCCCCGACCGTCAGCAGGCCCCGGTTGCGCAGGATCAGCGCCTTGTACGGGCCCAGCGCGCGCCCGATCCGCGCCGGGTCCTCGGCCCCCGCGAACTCGTCCAGCAGCGCGTGGTCCCCGTAGAAGGCGCAGGCCTCCTCCGTGACCGGGGCCAGCAGTTCGCCGAGGCAGGCCAGCGCCCTGCCGTACGGGCCCTGCGTGCGCACGACGGCCACCACGCCGGGCCGCTCGCGGTGGACGGCGGCGTGCACGGCGAAGGCCAGCTGGTTGACCCGCCGCTCCCCCTCCAGCACCCGGCCCTCCCCGTCGACCAGCAGCAGGTCCGCGGGGCCGAGCGCGCCGAAGGCCCGCCCGAAGGGGTTCACCCAGTAGCAGTCCTCGAACTCCGGGTCGCGTACGGAGACCTGCCCGGCCACCCCGTCCTCGTACCCCAGCCGCCCCAGCAGCCGCAGCCCTTCGGCGAGCCGCTCCCTGCGGTGCGCCCGGGTCTGCTCCGCCGTGGCGAAGACGGGCGGCATCGCGAAGCCGAGCCGCTCCGCGGGCACGGGTACCGGTCGCTCGGCCACGGGGCCCCTCCTTCTTCTCGGGGTCGGTCGCGGCGCAAGGTACCGGCGGCCGCCCCAAGAGGCCATACACGCGGCGGAGCCGCCGCTCCCCGGAGGGGAACGGCGGCTCCTTCGGGCCGCGGAGGGGACTACTCCCACTCGATGGTGCCCGGGGGCTTGCTCGTGCAGTCGAGGACCACGCGGTTCACGTCCGGCACCTCGTTGGTGATCCGGGTGGAGATCTTCGCCAGGACCTCGTAGGGCAGCCGCGTCCAGTCCGCCGTCATGGCGTCCTCGGAGGAGACGGGGCGCAGCACGATCGGGTGGCCGTAGGTGCGGCCGTCACCCTGGACGCCCACGCTGCGGACGTCGGCGAGCAGCACGACCGGGCACTGCCAGATCTCCCGGTCCAGGCCGGCCGCGGTCAGCTCGTGGCGGGCGATGGCGTCGGCCTCGCGCAGCAGGTCCAGGCGCTCCCTGGTGACCTCGCCGACGATGCGGATGCCGAGGCCGGGGCCGGGGAACGGCTGGCGCTGGACGATCTCCTCGGGCAGGCCGAGCTCCTGGCCGACCATCCGGACCTCGTCCTTGAACAGCTGGCGCAGCGGCTCGACGAGCTCGAACTCGATGTCGTCGGGCAGGCCGCCCACGTTGTGGTGGGACTTGATGTTCGCGGTGCCGGTGCCGCCGCCGGACTCGACGACGTCCGGGTACAGGGTGCCCTGGACGAGGAAGGCGACCGCCGGGCCGTCCTCCTGGAGGATCTCCAGCTGGGCCTGCTCGAAGACGCGGATGAACTCACGGCCGATGATCTTGCGCTTGGTCTCCGGGTCGGAGACGCCGGCGAGCGCGTTCAGGAAGCGCTCCTGCGCGTCGACGACCTTCAGCTGGACGCCGGTGGCGGCCACGAAGTCCTTCTCGACCTGCTCGGTCTCGCCCTTGCGCATCAGGCCGTGGTCGACGTACACGCAGGTCAGCTGGGAGCCGATGGCCTTCTGCACGAGGGCCGCGGCGACCGCCGAGTCCACGCCGCCGGACAGGCCGCAGATGGCGCGCTTGTCGCCGACCTGCTCGCGGATGGCCGCGATCTGCTCCTCGACGATGTTGCCGGTCGTCCAGGACGGGGACAGGCCCGCGCCCCGGTAGAGGAAGTGCTCCAGGACCTGCTGGCCGTGCGTGGAGTGCATGACCTCGGGGTGGTACTGGACCCCGTACAGCCGCTTCTCGTCGTTCTCGAAGGCCGCGACCGGGACGACGTCCGTCGAGGCGGTGACGGAGAAGCCCTCGGGGGCGGCGGAGCATGCGTCGCCGTGCGACATCCACACCGACTGGCTGGCCGGGGTGCCCTCGAACAGCGTCGAACCGGCCTTGGAGACGGCCAGCGGGGTACGGCCGTACTCCCGCGCACCGGAGTTGTCGACGGTGCCGCCGAGGGTGGTCGCCATCAGCTGGAAGCCGTAGCACATGCCGAACACCGGGACGCCGGCCTCGAACAGGGCCCGCGAGTCGTCCAGGCGCGGGGCGCCCTCTTCGTACACGGAGGACGGACCGCCGGACAGGATGATCGCCTTGGGGTCCTTGGCGAGCATCTCGGCCACGGGCATCGTGCTGGGCACGATCTCGCTGTAGACCCTGGCCTCGCGGACGCGGCGGGCGATGAGCTGGGCGTACTGGGCGCCGAAGTCGACGACGAGAACCGTGTCCGGGGCGCTGTCGTGGGCGGCGGAGGGTGCTTCTGGCACGGGGCGGCCTTCCGGCGGAAGAGGGTGGCTGTTTTGTCGATTCTACCGGTGGCGCCACCCCCGGTTTTGTCGCACCATCCGAGTCCCCCACCCCGGTGACGCCCCGCGACCCCCCGCTCACAGCGCTCGCCGCGCCCGTGCGATCACCCGCTGCGCCCCGGCGCCGTACACGGCGGACCCGCGGAGCACGTCCCAGACCCGGAGGTGGGTCGCTGTCGGAGTCGTCCAGCCACAGCTCGGCGTGCCAGTCCTCCACGACCACCCGCCGGTCGTCGTAGATCCAGAAGCCGTTCCCGGGGTGGGTCTTCAGGAGGGCGGAGAAGGGGACGATCCCGAGTTCGACGGTGTCGAGGCCGATGACGCCCAGAAGCCGGTCGAGTTGCGCGGCGAGGACCGACGGCGGGCAGACCCGGGCGTGCAACGCCCCCTCCCACATCATGATCTGGTGCCGCTTCCCGGAGTCGTACAGCGCCTCCTGCCGGCGGACCCGTGCGCGCACCGCGTCCTCGGTGTCGCGCGGGGAACGCATGAGATCGGCATGGCGGGTGAAGACGGCGCGGGCGTAGTCGGCCGTCTGGAGCATCCCCGCCACGACGCAGTTCTCCCAGATCCGCAGGGTCGTGGTCCGGTCGTGCTCGGCCGTGATCGCGTCCTGCACGGGGCGGTGGCCCGACCGTAGCCGCTCCCGCCACGGGCGGACGTCGTCCCCGCTCACAGCCCCTGCCTCGCCCGCGCGATGACCCGCTGCGCCTCGGCGCCGTACACGGCGGACTCGCGGAGCGCGTCCCAGACCCGGAGGTGGGTCGCGACGCTGTCGGTGTCGTCCAGCCACAGCTCGGCGTGCCAGGTCTCCACGACCACCTGCTGGTCGTCGTAGATCCAGAACGGGGTGGCCGGCGGGATCTTCAGAACCGCCCCGAACGGAACGATCCCCAGGTCCACGGTGTCGAGCCCGACCACTCCGTGCAGCCGGTCGAGCTGCGCGGCGAGAACGGAAGGCTGGCACACACGAGCGTGGAGCGCGGCCTCCCACATCAGCAGGTGGAACCGCTTTCCGGGATCGTAGAGCGCCTCCTGCCTGCGCATGCGCGACCGGACGGCCTCTTCGGTGTCGCGGGGGGAGCGCTGAAGCTCGGCGTACCGGGTGAAGAGGGACCGCGCGTAGTCGGGCGTCTGCAGGATCCCCATGATCATGGACGTCTCCCACCCTCGGAGCACGGTGGCGTCGGCGTGCGCGGCGAGGTGCGCGTCCTGTACGGGTTTGTGTCCTGAACTCAGCTGCCGCCGCCACGAGCGGATGTGGCTCTCGAAACCCCTGAGCCGGGCGAGCAGTTCGTCGTACGCCTCCGGCTGACCGGTCCCGTCGGCCCAGGCGCGCAGGTCGTCGGGCGTCGCGGTCTGCCGGCCGTTCTCCAGCTTGCTCACTTTGGGCTGCGGCCACCCGAGCCGCCGCGCCAGACCGGCACCGGTGAGCCGGCCGTCGACAGCTGCGAGACGCAGTTCGCGCAGCCGCAGGCCGAGCGCCTCACGCGCCTGCTGATAGTCCGTGCTCACCGGTACCCGTTCATTGCCGCTATTTGGCCTCGAACTGTTCGTACGGCACAGCGTAGTGCGATGCCGCGTCGCGCACTTGGGCGTAGCGGAGCACTTCGGCGGGCTCAGTGATGAGCTCGACGTCGACGAAGTTGTCGTCCTCGTCGAAGTTCAGCAGCGCCACCGTCCGCGAGTCCAGGATCCAGAAGTCCACCTCAGGCAGGCGCAGCCGCTCCGCGTCGCTGCGTCGCAGGACCCGGATGTCCTCGCCCAGCGCGCTGTTACGGCGGGCGTTGTCGAGCAGGTAGAGCTGCCCGCGCGTGGCCGGCTCATCAACGATACGGACGCGCTCGAACCGCTTGCCGAGCGCCACCTGCTCACGACGCTCGGCGCACCATTCCGGATTCTCCCCCTCCCAGCGCACGGGCTCGCCCCGCTCGAACTGCGCATACGTCCTGGTGGCTTCGTCAGACGCGTAGCGCCGCCGGGTCTCCAGCCGCCAGGTCACGTGCTCGAACCGCGTGAACAGCCGGTCGAACTCGTCCAGATCAATGATCTGCGGCACACGGTCGACCTCCTTGAGGCCGAAGTCCACCAGCAGTTCACGCGGAACAACGATGGGCACTTCCCCGGCCGACAGGTGCCGGAGCTGCGCGATGTCCTCGGGATCGGTGAGCGGCGGTCCGTGCACGATGACCTCGCCGCTCTCCACGTCCTCGTGAACCGCCGGGCATCCGTTGACCCCACTGCCTGTGCCGTTGAATCGCAGTCGACGCGCCATGGCGCTTCCCCTCTCGTAGGCGGTGGTCCCAGCTTCGAGCAGGGATCACTCGCTCCGCCACGGTCCCGAGAGAGCCGCGTAAGAATTTCCGGGCATAGCTGTCGACTGTCCGAGAATTTTCGCGCATAGCCGACCCTGCGTCGAACTCCCCTCCTCTAGCGTCCAGTTCATGGCATCACAGACCACCATGAGCCCGCCCGTCCACCTCTCCCTCCCCCGGGACGCCCCCAGACCCGTGCCGGGGTGTGACGTCTGTGCGGCGCTCGGGCGGCAGCGTCGGGAGGCCCGTCGGCGGGGGGACCGGTCGGCGGTGTCGGACTGCGACGTGGAGATCCGGGCGCATCAGGGGCGCGGCCGGTGCTGAGGCACGTGCCCGAGGGCGGGGTGACCTACGAGGTGTTCTGCCGGGCGTACTGCTGCCCGGCGGACTCCGGACCCCAGGACGAGGAGGAGGCCGCCGAGGAGTGGGCGCTGCGGCACGCGCGGCGCAGCGGGCACGAGGTGTTCCGGCGGGTGCGCAGCGATCACGCGCGGGTCGTCTCGGGATGTGGGCCCGGTTGACCCGGGGCGGGGGCGGAGGGTAATAATCCGTCCATGCGCAAGCAGCTGAGCTTCCTCTTTACCTATGGCACCGGTCGGTCCGGTCGCCATGGGTCCGCGTGATGCTCGCTTGAGCCGCTGACTTCCCAGAGCGCCCCGGTCCGACAGGACCGGGGCGCTCTCGCGTTCCCTCCGGTCCTGCGGCCCCCATCCCCCAGGAGACCCGACATGAACGCCACCGCCACCACCCCCGAGCAGCTCATCGCCGGCAGCCGCGAGCGGATCGACGCGCTCGACGACCGGATCATCGGCCTGATCCAGGAACGGATGGCCGTCTCGGCCGTCATCCAGGAGGCCCGGATCACCTCCGGCGGCCGCCGGGTGCACCTCTCGCGCGAGATGGAGGTGCTCGCGCACTGGAACGACGCCCTCGGCAAGCCGGGCACCGCCCTCGCGATGACCCTGCTGGAGCTGAGCCGCGGCCGCGTCTGACGGGTGTTCGTCACCCTTCCGGAGCGTGACCGGCCGCGCGGGGGCTTCGTTCTCGGGGTAGTCCGCGTCAGCCAGGCGCGGGTCGCAGCACCACGCGTGGCTCCAGGGGAGCGATGAGACGTGCCGCCCGAGGGCGCGCGTCGTGGGACCTCGCTCCGTCCGTGACCGGACGGCAGGGGACAGCAGCCCGGTCACCCATGAGGACGGCCGGCCCGGGGGACGCCCCGGGCCGGCCGTTCCGCGTTCCGCGTTCCTACGCCGTGCGGCGCCGGCGGAAGGCCACGTACAGGCCGCCCCCGACGAGGACCAGCCCGGCCCCCGCCAGGCCGAGCGGGCCCGCGGTGCTGCCGGTGGAGGCGAGCGGGCCGCGCGAGCCGGAGCCGCCCGCGGCCGTGGCCCCGCCGCTCGCGCCGGCCGACGGCGAGGCCGAAGCGGAGGCGGAGGCGGACGGGGAGGGGGAACCGCTCGGCGACGGCGTGCCCGAGGTGCTCGGGGCCGGGCCGGTGGGGTTCACCGTGAACGCGGCCTGGTTGTTGGCCAGTACCGGGTCGAACGGGTGCCGCTGCGGCTCGCCGCCGGGGCCGGGGCGGCCGACGGTGATCGCGCCCCGGGCGTCCGGGACGGCCTTGTCGATCCGCACCTCGAAGGGGAACTCGGCCTTCGCGCTCTCCGACAGCGAGGTCCCGGTGGCGCAGAGGTAGCGGGGCGCGGTGTCGGCCCCGGTGGAACGGCAGGCCGCGGGGGCCGTCAGGACCTTCAGGCCGGGCGGGAGCGCCACGTCGACGACGGCCGCCGGGGCTTCGGAGCGGGGCTCGAAGACCCAGGCCGGGCCCTGGTTGCGCACGGAGACGACGGCCTTGGCGGTCGCGCCCGCCTTCCCCTTCACGACGAGCGGGTCGGCCGCCAGGTCGGCGGTGTTGGTGACGGCGAAGCCGGCCTCGCGCCGGTTGTCGGCGGGGTTGAGGTCCGGGCCGCGCAGGGCCGGGGTCAGCGTCGCCGCGCGCTTCTTCGCGGTGAGCTTGCGGCCCCCGGCCGGGTTCTTCCCGGCCTGGTCCCCGGCCGCCTGGTCCCCGGCCGCCTGGTCGCCCGGCTTCGCGCCGGCGCCCGCGTTCGCGCCCGCCGGGGCCGCCGGGGCCGCCGGGTAGATGCCGTAGCCGAGCAGCTCCGCGCGGGCGTGCGCGGTGGCCTTCAGGTGCAGGGGGCTGTCGCCCGCCAGCTCGTAGCTCTCGCCCGCCTTGAACTCCCCCTCGACCGTGCAGAGCGCGGTGGTGGAGGTGGCGGTGATGCGGTACGCGCAGTTGTCGTAGTGCTCGCCGAACTCCAGGCCGTGACTGGCCTCCAGCTCCAGCACCACGCCCCGCGCGGGCTGCCCGCCGCGGTTGGCGAACGCGAGCGGCAGCGGCTGGCTCTCCCCCGGCTTGGGGTCCCGCTTCAGCCGCATCTCCTCCATCACCAGGTCGGGGCCGCCGACCGTGACCGCGGTGACGGCCGGCTTGACGGTGACTCCGGCGCCCGCCCCGCTCACCGCGATCGCGCCGGACGCGCCGTCGGCGGCGCCCTTCGCGGCGGCGACCTCCAGGTCGATGCCGCGCGGGGAGCCCGCGCGCGCAGCCTCGTCCTTGCAGACGAGCGTGCTCGCGACGGCCGCGCACCGGGGCGCGGCGCCGGCGGCGGGCACCTCGCGGACGGTGGCCACCCCGGCGGCCTTGGCCAGGTCGACGGTGAAGGTGACGGGGCCGGTGAAGGCGCTCGCGCCGGCCGGCTGCTCCAGCCGGACGGCCAGCGCCACCGGCTTCGGCGCGCCGTCGGCCGGGTGCGGCACGAGGGCGAGGGCGGCCGGGGCCGCCAGGGTGAGGACGGGGTCCGCGGCCGGGGCCGCCGGGGTGAGGACGGGGTCCGCGGCCTGCGCGGGGGCGGTGGCGGTGGCCAGCCCCGCGACGACCAGGCCGCAGGCGGCCAGCAGGGAGATGCGCTGTCTCATGCACCCTGTGACCACCGGACCCCGGCAGCGGTTGCGCCCTTCGCCCTGTGACCGACACCACAGACCTGGCGCGAGGATTCCGGTACAACCTTCTTCGGCGACCGCCTGTCCTCTCTTGTACCGCGGTGGGTACCGCGCTCGGAGGGGGAGCGCGGTACCCACCACGGTCAGTGATCCGGTTCCGGTTGCCTCGGAGGCACCGCGGGAACGGCCAGGAAGGGCAGCCGCAGCGCACCGAAGGCTTCCTTCGGAACGGCCGGACGGCCCGGTTCCACCGCCGTGAGACGGACGTACGCCGCCCCCTGCTCGGGCCGCGGGTCCGCCTCGCCGTTGTTGGGCCAGTAGGACATCGCCCGCTCCGCCTGTGCCGTGATCGTCAGCGACGGGTTGACCCCGAGGTTCGCGGAGACCGCCGAGCCGTCGACGACCGAGATGCCCGGGTGCCCGTAGAGCCGGTGGTACGGGTCCACCACACCCTCCTGCGGCGAGGCGCCGATGGGGCAGCCGCCGAGGAAGTGCGCGGTCAGCGGGGTGCCCATCAGCTCGCCGACGTTGCTGCCGGGGAAACCGTTGATCTCCTCGGCGAGCAGGGTCGCGGCCCGGGTGGCCTCCTCGATCTGCACCGGGTTGGGCGCGCCGTGGCCCTGGCGGGCGGTCAGCAGCCCCTTGCCGGGGCCGCCGGGCCTGCGGTACGTCGTCAGGGAGTTGTCCAGGGACTGCATGACCAGGCCGATGATGGTCCGCTCCGACCAGCGCCGGTTGGACAGCGAACGGGCCAGCTGCACGGGGTGGCGGGCGGTGCGGGCGAACCAGGCGCGGACCCGGTGGCGGGCGTAGGGCACCTGGAGGACGGTCATGAACCCCATGGCGTTGGAGCCCTTGCCGTAGCGGACGGGCTCGATGTGGGTGTCGGCGTCGGGGTGCACCGAGGAGGTGATGGCCACGCCCCGCGTGAAGTCCGCCCGGCTGCCCTCCCCGTGGCGCTTGCGGTAGCGGCGGTCGTCGGTCTGGGCGCCGACCAGCCCCTCGGAGTTGGTCCGGGTCAGCTCGCCGAGCCGGTCCGAGAGGCGGGGCAGCTCGCCCCGGTCCTTCATGGTGTGCAGCAGGGTCTGGGTGCCGTAGGTGCCCGCCGCGACGACCACGTACCGGGCGCGCAGCACCTTGGCGCGGCCCGTGCGGCGGTGGTCGGTGGGCACGGTGCGGACCCGGTAGCCGCCGTCCGGGTGGTCGGAGAGGGCGGTGACCGTGGTCATCGGGTGGATGACGGCCCCGGCCCGCTCGGCGAGGTGCAGGTAGTTCTCGTTCAGGGTGTTCTTGGCGCCGTGGCGGCAGCCCGTCATGCACTCCCCGCACTCGGTGCAGCCCGTGCGGGCGGGCCCGGCGCCGCCGAAGTACGGGTCGGGGACCTCCCGCCCCGGTCCCGTCGGCGGGGCCCCGCCGGCGTCCTCGCCGTCGCCGAAGAACACGCCGACGGGCGCCATGTGGAAGGAGTCGCCCACGCCCATCTTCTCGGCGGCCGCCTTGAGGTGGACGTCGGAGGGGGTGAGCGTCGGGTTCAGCCGTACGCCGAGCATCCGCTTGGCCTGGTCGTAGTACGGGGCGAGTTCCTCGCGCCAGTCGGTGATGGACGCCCACTGGCGGTCCTCGAAGAAGGCGGCGGGGGGCACGTACAGGGTGTTGGCGTAGTTGAGCGAGCCGCCGCCCACCCCGGCGCCCGCCAGCACCATCACGTTGCCGAGCAGGTGGATGCGCTGGATGCCGTACAGCCCGAGGGCCGGCGCCCAGAGGTAGTTGCGCAGGTCCCAGCTGTTCTTGGGCAGGCTCTCGCGGGTGAAGCGGCGCCCCGCCTCCAGGACGCCCACCCGGTAGCCCTTCTCGGTGAGCCGCAGCGCCGAGACGGATCCGCCGAAGCCCGATCCGATGACGATGACGTCGTAGTCGTACGACACGGGCGTGCTCCTAACGGAAGCGGAGGGCCTTCATGACCTTGAGGCTGCGGGTCATGAACTCCGCGTACTTCGCGTCGTCCATGCCCAGTGAGGGCGCCATCGGCAGCAGGCGCTGGTGGGCCACGGTCTGCGCCTCGGTGTACTTGAGGATCCCCTCGGAGCCGTGGCGGCGGCCGAGGCCGGAGTCCTTCATGCCGCCCATCGGGGCCTGGGCGCTGCCGTAGGCGGGGGCGTAACCGTCGTTGATGTTGACGGTGCCGGTGCGCAGGCGGGCGGCGACGGCGTGGCCGCGCCGCGCGTCCTTGGTCCAGACGCTGGAGTTGAGGCCGTAGGGGGTGGCGTTGGCCTGGGCGATGACCTCGTCCTCGTCGGTGAACCGGTAGACCGAGACGACCGGGCCGAAGGTCTCCTCGGCGCAGACGGCCATGGGGGCCTCGACCCCGTCGAGGATGGTGGGTTCGTAGAAGAGGGGGCCGATGTCGGGGCGGGCGGTGCCGCCGGCGACGAGGGTGGCGCCCTTGGCGACGGCCTCGTCCACGTGCCGCTGGACGGTCTCCAGCTGGCGGGTGCCGACGAGCGAGCCCATGTCCGCCCCGTAGGCGAGGGCGTGGCCGAGCCGCATGGCCCGGGTGCGGGCGGCGAACCGCTCGACGAAGGCGTCGGCGACCGAGGCGTGGACGTAGAGGCGCTCGATGGAGATGCAGAGCTGGCCCGCGGAGGAGAAACAGGCGCGGACGGCGCCCGCGGCGGCCTTCTCCACGTCGGCGTCGGCGAGGACGAGCATGGCGTTCTTGCCGCCGAGTTCGAGCGAGACCCCGACCAGCCGGTCGGCGGCGCCCCGCGCGACCTCGCGGCCGGTCCGGGTGGAACCGGTGAAGGAGACGTAGTCGGCGTGCCGGACCACCTCGGGGCCGACGACCGGGCCCTCGCCGAGGACCACCTGGAAGACCTCGGCGGGCAGTCCGGCCTCGATCAGCAGGTCACGGGCCCACAGGGCGGTCAGCGCGGTCTCGGTGTCCGGCTTCATGACGACGGCGTTGCCGGAGACGAAGGCGGGCAGGGCGTCGCCGACGGACAGTTCGAGGGGGTAGTTCCAGGGCGCGATCTGGCCGACGACGCCGCGCGGCTGGCGCAGTTCGGTGACCTTGGTCAGGGTCGGCATGGCACCCGTGTGGCCCTTGGGGCGCAGGTACGCGGGCGCCTTGCGGCCGTAGTGACGGGCGGCGACGGCGACTGCCTGGACCTCTTCGTGGGCGTGCAGGCGGGCCTTGCCGGTCTCCAGCTGGATGAGGTCGAGCACCTCGGACTGGCGGGCCAGGACCAGGTCGTGGAAGCGGAGCAGGACCGCCGCGCGACGGCGTACGGGGACCGCCGCCCAGGCGGACTGGGCGGCGCGGGCGCGGGTGAAGGCGGTGGCCACGTCCTCGGGGGTGGCCTCGGGGAGCTCCGCCAGCACGTCCCCGGTGAAGGGGGTGTGGTTGGCGGTCCGGCCCGAGCCGATCACTCCGCGGGTCAGCCGGGTGACCAGCTCGGGGGTCACCACGTCGGCGGCGCCGCGGGCGCCGGCCGGGACCGGGGCGACGGGGTTGGTGGGCTGGGGTGCGGTGCGGAGGGGGGCGTCGGAGGCCTGCGAGTCCGTCATGGCGGTGAGCGTATGCCGCCGACGGGCCTTTGGGTACCCGTGGGTAACCGGATTTTGCCAAGTCTGCCAGTGATCGCTGGCGCGATCCGGCCGGCGCCCGCCTTCAGCCCTTCTTCGCCGGGGGCTGCCAGCCGGTGAGCACCGTGTCGAACTGCTGCCGGATCTTCGTCCACTCGTTCGCCGGGCCCGACATGTACACCGCGTACTCGGTGTTGTCCGGGCTGACGTACATCTGCTCGATGGCCCGGCGCGGACCGGCGTGCGGCGCCTTCTCCGTCCAGGAGAAGTCCCACAGGCCGGCGCGGGTGGTGTCGCGGAAGCTGTTCTGCCGCAGCGCCTCCCGCTTGTAGTCCATGCGCTCCTTGAGCTGCTTCTCCATGTCCTGGAGGTGCACGTACGGGTTGTCGTAGTCCGGGGTCGGGTCGATGGCGATCCGGATCAGGTGACGGCCGTTGTCGGGGGTGTAGTCGATCTGGTTGCCGTCCATCTGGCGCTTGTAGCCGGCCGGGACGAACAGCGTGAAGCCCGCCGGGTCCTCGACCTTCACGAAGCCGGCCGGTACGGCCACCTCCCCGGTCCCGGCCTTCGTGCCACCGCCGCCTCCACTGCCGCCGCCGACACCGTCGGCGCCCGCGGCCGCGTCGTCGGGGGCCGAGGCGGACCTGTCGGCGGAGCCGGCGTCCTTGACCCCCTCGCCCTTGCCGTCGAGGTACGTGAGCACCCCGAACACCCCGCCGCCGCCGAGCAGCGCCGCCACCAGCGCGACGCCCGCGGCCCGCTTGAGCCGCCCGGACGGACGCCCCTGCGGGACGGGCCGGGACTCCGCGAAGGCGGTCGTCGGAGCAGGCGCGGGGGCCGGGACGGGAACGACCGCGGGCACGGCGGGCGGTTCCGGCTGCGGGGCCTGGACGGGGGGCAGTTCCTCGGCGCCGACCACGCGCGTGGGGACGTACGCCTGCGCCGCCTTGGGCTCGCGGCCCTCCATCGCCTCGATGAGCATCCGCTCGGCCTCGGACGCCGAGGGCCGCTGCACCGGATCCTTGCGCAGCAGGGCGGTGATGACCGGACCCAGCGCACCGGACTGGCGCGGCACGGGCGGCTCGTCGTTGACCACGGCCTGGAGGCTGGAGATGGGCGACGTACGGCGGAACGGCGAGCGGGCCTCGACGGCCGTGTAGAGGGTGGCGCCCAGCGACCACAGGTCGGAGGAGGGGTCGGGGGCGCCGCCCGTCACCCGCTCGGGGGCCAGGTAGTCGATGGAGCCGACGAGTTCACCGGTCCGCGTGATCGACGAGTCGCCCTCGATCGCGGCGATCCCGAAGTCCGTGAGCAGCACCCGGCCGTCCTTGGCCAGCAGGACGTTGCCCGGCTTCACGTCCCGGTGCAGGACGCCGACCGCGTGCGCGGCGCGCAGCGCGCCCAGCACGTGCAGCCCGATCCTGGCCGCCTCGCGCGGCTCGATCCGGCCGGCGGCCTTGGCGGCCTCCGCGAGGGAAGGGCCGTCGATGTACTCCATGACGATCCAGGGCCGGTCGTCGTGCTCCAGCACGTCGTGGACGGTGACCACCGCCGGGTGCTGGATCCGGGCCGCGGCCCGGGCCTCCTTCTGGGTCCGGGCGTGCAGGACCTCCCGATCGGCCTGGGCCACGTACAGCCCCGCCGTCAGTTCCTTGACCGCCACGGTCCGGTGCAGCAGCTCATCGTGCGCGCGCCACACCTTGCCCATGCCACCGCTGCCGATGGGTTCCACGAGCCGGTACCGGCCCGCGAGCACCGCACCCGCGCCTGTCTGCTGTTCCACGAATTCCCGCCGCTCTGTGCACTCCGGGTCAGATTACGGAGCCCGCGGCCGCTGCCGGAAGCGGGCGGGGCCGGTCAGACAGCACTGTGACGCAATCGCCGTACTGATGGCCAGTCAGCCACCCGCCTGGTAACTCGCCGTGGCCTTCTCGAAGACGTCGGTGACCTTGTCCTCCTCGTCCTTCGGCCCGGTCACCAGGACGACGTGGTAGCTGCCGCCGAGGGCGACGACGAAATTGCGGGCGAGGACGGACCGGCCCGTGGAGTCGATCCAGGTGTAGCGGCCGGTGACGCGCAGCTGGCCGCCGACCGTGGTGCTCTTGACGTCGCCCGCCTCGGCCCAGGTCGAATTGCGGTACGGGGAGAGCTCCGGCTCCTTGTCCTGCTGGTACGCCTTGGGGTCCGGGTTGCCCTCGATCCGGTCCCGGCCGGGGACCACGGTGAGGGTGAACGCGCCCTGGGTGTAGCGGACCTGGCCGGCCTCGTTGATGCTGCGACGGGTCCAGCCCTGGGGAACGGCGACCGTGAAGTGCTCGGGGTCCCGCTCCAGGGTGTAGCCCTCCGGGGCGGAACCGGGCGGCGCGGAGGCGGGCTTGGACTGCGGGCCCGTGGAGGGGTTCGCGGACGACGGCCGCGGCGCGGGGCCGGTGCCCGGGGGCTTGCCGGCCGGGCCGGAGGCCGCCGGGCTCTGCGCGGCCGTGGGCTGCCGGCCCTGCTCGTCGGTACTGCCGCCGGAGCGCGGCATGAACAGCATCGCGTACGCCACGGCGGCGGCCAGCAGGGCCAGTACGCCGACCAGCAGGGTCCGGCCGAGGGAGCGCGGCCCCCGCGGGGCGGCGGGGTTGCGGTGGCGGCCGTGCAGGTCGCCGCGCCGGCGGACGACGGGCAGCCGGGCCGGATCCGGCTCCGGCGCCGGGAGCGCGGCGAAGTCCCCGTCGGGTTCCGGCGCGGAGCGCACGAGGGAGCGCAGCCAGCCGCGGAGCTCCTCGAAGTCGGGCCGCTCGGTGGGGTCCTGGCGCAGCAGGGACTCCACGACGGGGCGCAGCGGACCGCACTCCTCGGCGAAGGCGGGCGGCTCGGCGCAGACCATCTCCACGAGCTCGGCGACGCTGTCCTCGGGGTACGGGGCGTGCCCCTGGACGGCGCGGTACAGCAGCGCTCCGAGCGCCCACAGGTCGGTGGCCGGGCCGACGGGCGCGGCCAGCTGCCAGTGGCCGTGGACGGGCCCGGCCTGTTCGGGGGCCCAGCGCTCGGTGACGGGGCCGACGACGGCCATCCGGGTCTGCCGGGCCCGTTCGGCGTCGAGGCCGGTGCGCGGGCCGCCGCCGCCCCAGGCGCCGGCGCCGGGCGGTCCGGGCGGCCCGGGCGGCGGGACGGGGCGGGGGCGCTCGGGAACCACGGGTACGGGCGCGGTGGCAGCGGGGTCGGCCTGGTGGTACCCCTGCGGGAGGGCGAGCCGTGCGGGCAGCGCGGGCCGGTCGCCCTCCTGCCCCCACTCCGGCTCCGGCTCCGGGGCGGCCTGCGGCTCGGGCTCGGCCTCCGGCTCCGGCTCGGGGGCCCGCTGCGGCAGGGCTCGCGGCGCCCGGTCCGGCTCCGGCTCCGGCTCCGCCGGGCGGCGGGGGGCCGCACCGTGCCAGGGGGTGGCGGCGGCGCTGTCCGGGCCGCCGTACGGGTACGCGTACTCCTGCGGCAGGTTGGCCCCGGTCGGCGGCAGTTGCGGGACGACCACCGGCCCCCGCTCGCCGCGCTCGCGCGCCACCTGGGCGGCGCCGGCCCGGGTTCCGCTCCGGTAGGCGGCGATGATGCCCGCCCGGGCGGTGGCCTGCTGGTCGGCCCGGTCGGCCCGGTCGGCGGCGGCCGTGCGCTCCGCCGGGGGCCGCGCGGACTCCACGACGATGTGGTCGGAGTAGCGGGGCCCGGTGTCGTAACCCGGCGCCACGAGCGGCGCGTACACGGGCTCGTCGGCCGGGACCGCGGGGGGCAGCGGCGGGGGAACCGGAGCCGGGGGCGGCAGCGGCGACGGGGCCGGGGACACCGGGCGCGGGGTGCCCCAGCCCCTTTCGGGCTCCGGGCCCGGCTCGGCGTCCCCCTCGACGTCGGCGTCCGGCACCGGCACCGGGTCGTACCCGCACAGGGCCTCCTCGGCGGCGCCCGCCGCGAGCCCGGTCAGGACGACCCGTCCGTCCTCGCATATCAGCACGGTCCGGACGGTGATGTTGCGGTGCGTCCAGCCGTGCGCGTGCAGCACCCGCAGCGCGGTGAGCACGTCCGAGGCCACTTCCGCCGCCCGGTAGGGGCTCAGCGGTTCATCGGCGATGAGCGCGGCGAGCGGCCGGGCCGGGACGAGTTCGCTCACTATCCACAGCGCCTCGCCCTCCGCGAACACGTCGAAGACCTGGTCCAGGCGCGGGTGGTCGGGGACGGAGGCGGCGGCCTGCGCGGCGGCGATGGCCCGGCGCACCGCGGGGAGTTCCGCGGCCGCCGCGGCGTGCGTACGGGTCCCGTCGAGCAGCTCGGCGTCGACGACCTCGGGTAACGGGATCTGCCGTACGAGGACTTCCTGGCCGCTGCGCGTGTCGAAGGCGCGGGTCTCTATCAGCTCGTACGCGTCGGAGGGCGGCAACGGCAGGCGGTAGCGCTCGGCCAGGATCCGGCCCGCGTACTCCTCCACATCGCCTCCCCCGAGTGCGGTGGACCCCCATGTGGCCCCGCTGACACGATACGTCGCCCGGGGCACCCGCGTCCCGGGCTTGCGCGGGCCGTCAGCCCAACGGGCCGTCAGCCCAACGGGCCGTCAGCCCAACGACTGGAAGGTCTGGAACGCGGTGTCACGCAGCTGCGTGCACTCGGGGCCGTCCCACTGGTCGGCGGGGCAGCTGATCATGATGGCGTAGCCGTGCTTGGCGTCCATCCGGAAGCCCCGGTCGAGCACCCGGACCTTGACGCCCTTCTGCTCCCGCTCGAACTCCCAGTCTGCGACGGTCGGGTAGCCGCGGTACTCCACCGCCTCCAGGCGTACGAGGCGGTAGCCGTTGCTGCTGCCGGCGACGCCCGGGGCTATCTCCAGCCAGGCGGCGCGGGCGTCGGCGCCCGGGGAGGCGGTGTAGTCGACCTGGATCCGCGGGAAGCCCCCGTCGCGGCTGTATATCGCGCCGGAGTTGGTGCCCGCGGTGTCCGTCTGGTGGTAGCCCTCGGGCATCGCCATCGCGAAGTGGTACCGCAGATCGGTGACGGTGGCGTACCCGGCGGGGAGGGTGCCGGAGCCGCCCGGGCTGGCGCCCTGGCCCTGACTTCCCTGCCCCTGGCCCTGGTTCTGGCCCTGGCCCTGGCCGGGGTCGGTGCCCGGGGCGGCGCCCGACGGGCTGCCGCCGGGGGTCGCGGCCGGCGAGGAAGCCGGCGAGGCGGCCGGGGAGTTGGCGGGAGGGGCCGCGGGGGCCTGGCCGCCCGGGGTCCGGCCGTCGGACGCGGCGGGGGTGGGGCCGCCGCTGCCCTCGTTCTTGCGGTCGCCGCTGCCGTCGTCGCCGCGGACCAGGTACACGATCAGCGAGGCGATCACCGCGAGCACCACGACCACACCGGCTATGGCGAGCGCGATGGTCCGGCGGGACATCACGTCGGTGAGCGGGGCCGGTACCGGCGAGGGCCGCGAGGGCGCGGCCTCGGCGGCCGATGCGGCCTGGGCGGCGGCCGCCGCCTTGCGGGCCGACTTCAGCGCGGCGCGGGTGCGCTCGCGCTGCTCGCGCTCGCGCCGCTCGCGCTCCTTCTTCGCCGTCTTCTCGGCCGCCTTCTCGGCCTCGGCCTCGGCCTTGGTGAGCGATATCGGCCGGGTCTCCTCCACGGGCGGCACCGGCTCGGGAACGGGCACCACCACCGGCTCGGGGGCGTTGAGCACCGCCGTGAGCATGGCCCGGGCGCCGTCGTCGTCGAGCCGGCCGGCCGGGTCCTTGACGAGCAGACCGTAGATGACCTCGGTGAGCAGCGGACCGGCGTTCTTCGGCGGGTCCACGGGTTCGGTCATCACCGCGGTGAGGGTGGCGAGCGCGGACCCCTTGTCGTACGGGGGCGTGCCCTCGACGGCCGCGTACAGGAGCCCGCCGAGGGACCACATGTCGGCGGGCGGGCCGGGCTTCTGGCCGCGGGCGCGCTCGGGGGAGATGTACGAGGGGGCGCCGACGAGCATGCCGGTGGAGGTGATGGAGGGGTCCCCCTCGACCTGCGCGATGCCGAAGTCGGTGAGGACGACGCGGCCGCTGGAGGCGATGAGCACGTTGGACGGCTTCACGTCGCGGTGCAGGATCCCCTGGTGGTGGGCGGCCCGGAGCACGTCGAGGACGGCGAGTCCGACCTCGGCGGCGCGGTGCGGGGTCAGGGGGCCGTTCTCCCGGACGAACTCGGCGAGGGACGCGCCCTCGACGAGCTCCATGACGATCCAGGGGCGGCCGTCCTCGTCGACGACGTCGAAGACGGTGACGGCGCCCTCGCTGCGGATCCGCGCGATGGCCTTGGCCTCGCGGAGGGTGCGGGTGATGAGGCGGCGCTTCTCGTCCTCGTCGACGCCGGTGCTGAAGCGGAGCTCCTTGACGGCGACGGTCCGGCCGAGGACCTCGTCCTCGGCGCGCCAGACCGTGCCCATGCCGCCCTTGCCGAGCACGGCCCCGAGCCGGTACCGCCGCGCGAGCAACCGCCCCTGGTCCTGGCCGTCCCCGGCATCGGACTCCGCAGCCCCGACCTTGCCGCCCACGGACTTGGGCGCCTCAGGCTCCGCAGCCCCGGCCTTCGCCGGCGCGGGCTTCGCGTCCTCAGGCTCCGCAGCCCCGGACTCCCCGCCTACGAGGGGCTTCGGACCCTCTGACTTCGCAACCACAGGCTTCCCGCCCGCGGGCTTCGCGTCCTCGGATTCCGCAGCTGCGGGCTTCGCGAGCGTGGGCCTCCCGGCCCCGGCCTCGGGGGCCACAGGCTCCGCAGCCCCCGCCTTCGCGGCCTCGGGCTCCACCGCCCCGGGCTTCCCGGCCCCGGACGTGGAGGCCGCAGGCTCCCCAGCCCCGGCCTTCCCGGGCGCGGACTTCGCGGCCTCGGGCTTCGCGTCCTCAGGCTGCGCGGCCCCGGACGTGGAGGCCTCAGGCTCCGCGGCCCCGGCCTTCCCGGGCGCGGACTTCGAGGACACGGGCTTCGCGTTCTCAGGCTCCACCGCCCCGGGCTTCCCGGCCCCGGCAGCCTCAGGCTTCGCGAGCGTGGGCTTCACGGCCCCGGACTTGGGGACCGCAGGCTTCGCGGCCCGGGGCTCCGCGGCCCCGGCCTTCCCGGGCGCGGCCGCAGGCTTCGCGGCCCTGGCCTTCCCGGGCGCGGGCGCGGGCTTCGCCGGGGCGGCGGCGGCGGACGCGCCGTCAGCGGCGTTGTCCCGCCCACCGGAAGCACGCGCGGCAGACCCGGCCGACGGCTTCGACGAGCCGGTCCGCGCCTTCGGGACCCTCCCGGCCCCGGGGGCGGCGTCCTGCCCGGCCGCGGCCGCCGCGTCACCGTCCAGTTCCGCCGCCGGCGACCCGGCAGGCGATTCGGTGTGCTCCGGCTTCGACATGCGTCCCCTCTGCGTTCGTGCAGCGTGCCCCGGCTGCCCCGGCAGCCGCCGGGGGGCACGGTAACCCACCCCGGCAGAAACCTCATTGTTGCTCACTCCGCATCGGACGGGAGCCCCGGGTCCGACGGTTCCCCCGCCCGCGTCGCGGAGTTACAACGGAACGATGTCGGGCGCTCCCAGCCGCGCCGCGTCCGCAGTCTGGTCATCGGGCTGGCGCTGCGATTCGCGCTCCGCCTGCACCCGCTTCTCGTAGTGCTCGACTTCCTTCTCGATCTGCTCCTTGTCCCAGCCGAGCACCGGAGCCATCAATTCCGCGCACTCCCTGGCCGATCGGGTGCCCCGGTCGAAGGTCTCGATCGAGATCCGGGTCCGCCGCGTCAGCACGTCGTCCAGGTGCCGGGCCCCCTCGTGCGAGGCCGCGTAGACGACCTCGGCCCGCAGGTAGTCGTCCGCCCCGGTCAGCGGTTCGCCGAGCCCCGGGTCGGCCACGATCAGGTCGAGGAGTTCCTCCGTCAGGGAGCCGTAGCGGTTCAGGAGGTGCTCCACCCGCGCCACGTGCAGTCCGGTCCGCGCCGCCGTCCCGGCCCGGCCGTTCCACAGGGCCCGGTACCCCTCGGCCCCCACCAGCGGGACGTCCTCCGTCACGCACGGCGCCACCCGCTGGTCCAGTCCGTGCACCGCCTCGTCGACGGCGTCCTTCGCCATGACCCGGTACGTCGTGTACTTGCCGCCGGCCACCACCACGAGCCCCGGCACCGGATGGGCCACCGTGTGCTCGCGCGAGAGCTTGCTCGTCGCGTCCGACTCGCCCGCGAGCAGCGGCCGCAGCCCCGCGTAGACCCCCTGGACGTCGTCCCGGGTCAGCGGCACCGCCAGGACGGAGTTCACGTGCTCCAGCAGGTAGTCGATGTCGGCGCTCGACGCCGCCGGGTGGGCCTTGTCCAGGTCCCAGTCGGTGTCCGTGGTGCCGACGATCCAGTGCCGGCCCCACGGGATCACGAAGAGCACGGACTTCTCGGTGCGCAGGATCAGCCCGGTGCTGGAGTGGATGCGGTCCTTCGGTACGACCAGGTGGATGCCCTTCGACGCCCGGACGTGGAACTGTCCGCGCTCGCCGATCAGCGCCTGCGTGTCGTCCGTCCACACCCCGGTGGCGTTGACGACCTGCTTGGCGCGGATCTCGTACTCCCCGCCGCCCTCCACGTCCCGCACCCGCGCGCCGACCACCCGCTCGCCCTCGCGCAGGAAGCCGACCACCCGCGCCCGGTTGGCGCAGTGCGCCCCGTACGCCGCGGCGGTCCGCACCAGCGCGGCCACGTAGCGCGCGTCGTCCATCTGGGCGTCGTAGTACTGCAGGGCGCCCACCAGGGCGTCCTTGCGCAGGGCCGGGGCGATCCGCAGCGCCCTGCGGCGCGAGAGGTGCCGGTGGGTGGGCAGGCCCCGCCCGTGGCCGCTGGAGACCGACATCGCGTCGTAGAGGGCCACGCCCGAGCCCGCGTAGAGCCGCTCCCAGCCCTTGTGCTGGAGCGGGTACAGGAACGGGACGGGCTTGACCAGGTGCGGGGCGAGCCGCTCCAGCAGCAGCCCGCGCTCCTTCAGGGCCTCCCGGACGAGGGCGAAGTCGAGCATCTCCAGGTACCGGAGCCCGCCGTGGATCAGCTTGCTCGACCGGCTCGACGTGCCGGATGCCCAGTCCCGGGCCTCCACCAGCCCCGTCGCGAGGCCTCGGGTCACGGCGTCGAGCGCGGTGCCGGCTCCGACCACTCCCGCGCCGACGACCAGCACGTCCAGCTCGCGCTCGGCCATCGCGGCGAGCGCCTCCGCGCGCTGCACCGGTCCCAGTGTCGCTGTCCTCACGGCTGCCTCCCGTTGGTGCGGGCCGAACCCGCTCGATGCGGGTGATCCCGCTCACATCTCCCGTTTCACGATTCTGACCGGCCGCGCGGACTTCAGCCACCGCCTGTGGACAACACAACGGTAGCCACCGCCACACAATGCGGCATATCTGTCATATATACGCCTAGTGTGACATTGCGCCTGCTCCCGGCGGCGTGCGGGCCCCTCAGGCCCCCCTGCCCCGGGAACGCGTGCGCACCGCCCCCTCATGCCAGGGAAGGGAAGGGACGGCCCCCCATGCCCGCAGATCTCGCCGTCATCGGACTCGGCCACCTCGGCCTCCCCCTCGCCCAGGCGGCCGTCGCCGCCGGAATCGAGACCGTCGGCTACGACAGCGGCCCCACCACGGACAGCACCCTCACCGCCGCCGAGATCCGCCGCATGTCGGCGGCCGGCTTCCGGGTGACCACCAACCCCGCCGAGCTCGGCCGGGTCCGCACCGCCGTCATCTGCGCCCCCACCCAGCTGGGCGCCGACCGCGCGATCGACCTGAGCGCCGTCGGCGAGGCGGGCCGCGCGCTCGCCGCCCGGCTGCGCCCGCACACCACCGTGATCCTGGAATCCGCCGTCCACCCCGGCGTCACCGAGGACTACCTGCGCCCCATCCTGGAGAGCGGCTCCGGACTGCGCGCCGGGCGGGACTTCCACCTGGCCTACTCCCCCAGCCGGCACGACCCGGGCAACCGCACCCACGGCATCGCGAACACGCCCAAGGTCATCGGCGGCCTCACCCCCGCCTGCACCGAGTCCGCGCACGCCTTCTACGCCCGCCTCACCGAGAAGGTGGTGCGCGCCCGCGGCCTGCGCGAGGCCGAGACGGTCCAGCTCCTGGAGACCAACTACCGGCACGTGAACATCGCCCTCATGAACGAGATGGCGGTCCTCTGCCACGACCTGGGCGTCGACCTGTGGGACGTCGTCCGGTGCGCCGAGACCAAGCCGTACGGGTTCCAGGCCTTCCGCCCCGGCCCGGGCGTGGGCGGACACGGTGTCCCCCTGGACCCCAACTACCTCCCCCACACCACCCGAACCCCCGGCCACCCGCTGCGCATGGTCGGCCTGGCGCAGGAGATCAACGACCGGATGCCCCAGTACGTCATCCAGCGCTCCGCCGCCCTGCTGAACGAGCACGGGAAGTCCGCCCGGGGCGCGCGGGTGCTGCTCCTGGGGGTCACGTACAAGCAGGACCTCGCCGACCAGGAGGGCTCCCCGGCGCGCGAGATCGCCAGCCGGCTCCTCGACCTCGGCGCCGTGATCAGCTACCACGACCCGTACATCGCGGGCTGGCGGGTGCGCGACCAGCCCGTGCCGCGCGCGGACTCGCTCTACGAGGCGGCCGCCAACGCCGACCTGACGATCCTGCTCCAGCACCACCGCACCTACGACCTGCAGGGCCTCGCCGTGAAGGCGCAGCTGCTCCTCGACACCCGGGGCGCGAGCCCCGCCGGGGCGGCCCACCGCCTCTGACCGGGCCCGGGACCCGCGCCCCGCTCCCCCGCGGGTCACGGCCGGGTCCCGGTCCGGTCACGGCCTGGACCGCCCCGCCCGTACGCCCGAAATCCCCCCGCCGGATGTCGGTACCCCCTGCTAGCCTGCGGCGTCACTTATCTCGCACTTACGCTCGATCAGCGGAGCTGCGTCCTGATCCCTGGGGGGGATTCCCGATGAGCCAGAACTTCCAGCCGCCCGCGCCCTCGTCCTACACCGAGGTGCCCGCGCCGGCTCCCGCACCGTCCGGCAACCTCGGCCTCGGCGTCCTCGCCGCCGTCGTGGCGGCGGTCGTCGCCGCCGGCGTCTACGGCGGGATCATCGGCGGCACCAAGCACGAGATCGGCTACGCCGCCATCGGCGTCGGCGCCCTCGTCGGCTTCGCCGCCGGCAAGATCGGCGGCCGCAACCCCGCCCTGTCCGCCGTCGCCGCGCTGCTCTCGCTGGCCGCGATCTTCGCCGGGCAGCTGTTCGGCATCGTCCTGATCGCCGCGGACGAGCTCCAGGTCGGCGCCTTCGACATCCTCGGCGAGGGCTTCTCGCCGATCATGGAGGTCTGGAAGGCCGACGCGGACCTGCTGACCTACGTCTTCCTCGGCATCGGCGGCTACGCCTCGTTCCAGATCTCCCGCAAGGTCGCCAACTGAGGCCGCGCCCGCCCACCCGGCTCCACGCCTGAGGGCCGGCACCCCCCAACGGGGTGCCGGCCCTCAGGTCCGTCTCGGGACGCGTCAGCGGCGGTGCTGCGAGTCCGCGACCGTGACCTCGACCCGCTGGAACTCCTTGAGCTCGCTGTAGCCGGTGGTCGCCATCGAGCGGCGCAGCGCGCCGAAGATGTTCATCGATCCGTCCGGGCTGTGCGACGGACCGGTGAGGATCTCCTCGGTGGTGCCGACCGTACCGAGGTCGACCTTCTTGCCGCGCGGCACGTCCTCGTGGACGGCCTCCATGCCCCAGTGGTTGCCCTTGCCGGGCGCATCGGTGGCACGGGCCAGCGGGGAGCCCATCATCACGGCGTCGGCGCCGCAGGCGACCGCCTTCGGGATGTCGCCGGACCAGCCCACGCCGCCGTCGGCGATGACGTGCACGTAGCGGCCGCCGGACTCGTCCATGTAGTCGCGGCGGGCCGCGGCCACGTCCGCGACGGCGGTGGCCATCGGGACCTGGATGCCGAGCACGTTGCGGGTGGTGTGCGCGGCGCCGCCGCCGAAGCCGACCAGCACGCCCGCCGCGCCGGTGCGCATCAGGTGCAGGGCCGCCGTGTAGGTGGCGCAGCCGCCCACGATGACGGGAACGTCGAGCTCGTAAATGAACTGCTTGAGGTTCAGCGGCTCGGCGGCGCCGGAGACGTGCTCCGCCGAGACGGTGGTGCCGCGGATGACGAAGATGTCCACGCCCGCGTCCACGACGGCCTTGGAGAACTCGGCCGTGCGCTGCGGGGAGAGCGCGGCGGCGGTGACGACACCGGAGTCGCGCACCTCCTTGATGCGCTGCCGGATCAGGTCCGCCTGGATCGGGGCGGCGTAGATCTCCTGGAGACGGCGGGTCGCGGACTCCTCGTCCAGCTCCGCGATCTCGTCGAGGAGCGGCTGCGGGTCCTCGTAGCGGGTCCACAGGCCTTCGAGGTTCAGCACGCCGAGGCCGCCGAGCTCGCCGATGCGGATCGCGGTCTGCGGGGAGACCACCGAGTCCATGGGGGCGGCCAGGAAGGGGAGCTCGAAGCGGTACGCGTCGATCTGCCAGGCGATCGAGACCTCCTTCGGGTCCCGCGTGCGCCGGCTCGGGACGATGGCGATGTCGTCGAAGGCGTACGCCCGGCGGCCGCGCTTGCCGCGCCCGATCTCGATCTCAGTCACGTGTGGTGGCCTTTCCTGTGGGTCTGCCCGTCCAGTATCCCCGACGGGCGGGGCCGCGCGTCGCGGTGACCGCTGTACGGACGCACCCGGCGCGCCCGCCGCCGCCGCGGACGGCCGCGCACACGGCGGAGGGGCGGACCCGGCGCCTGCCGCCGGATCCGCCCCTCACCTCGCGCGCTTCAGCCCTTGCGGCTGTAGTTCGGCGCCTCGACCGTCATCTGGATGTCGTGCGGGTGGCTCTCCTTGAGGCCCGCCGAGGTGATCCGGACGAAGCGGCCCCGGTCCTGCAGCTCGGGGACCGTACGGCCGCCGACGTAGAACATCGACTGGCGCAGGCCGCCGACGAGCTGGTGCACGACCGCGGACAGCGGACCGCGGTAGGGCACCTGGCCCTCGATGCCCTCGGGGATGAGCTTGTCGTCGCCGCCCACGCCCTCCTGGAAGTACCGGTCCTTGGAGAAGGACTTGCGGTCGCCGCGGGTCTGCATCGCGCCGAGCGAGCCCATGCCGCGGTACGACTTGAACTGCTTGCCGTTGATGAAGAGCAGCTCGCCCGGGGACTCCTCGCAGCCCGCGAGCAGCGAGCCGAGCATCACCGTGTCGGCGCCCGCGACCAGGGCCTTCGCGATGTCGCCGGAGTACTGCAGGCCGCCGTCACCGATGACGGGGACGCCCGCGGCCTTGGCGGCCAGCGAGGCCTCGTAGATCGCGGTGACCTGCGGGACGCCGATGCCGGCGACGACGCGGGTGGTGCAGATGGAGCCGGGGCCGACGCCGACCTTGATGCCGTCGCAGCCGGCGTCGATGAGCGCCTGGGCGCCGTCGCGGGTGGCGATGTTGCCGCCGATGACGTCGACCGAGGAGTTCGACTTGATCTTGGCGACCATGTCGCCGACCAGCCGGGAGTGGCCGTGGGCGGTGTCGACGACGATGAAGTCGGCGCCCGCCTCGATCAGGGCCTGGGCGCGCTCGTACGCGTCACCGGCGACGCCGACGGCCGCGCCGACGAGCAGGCGGCCGTCCTTGTCCTTGGCGGCGTTCGGGTACTTCTCGGCCTTGACGAAGTCCTTGACGGTGATGAGGCCCTTGAGGAGGCCCGCCTCGTCGACCAGCGGAAGCTTCTCGATCTTGTGGCGGCGCAGCAGCTCCATGGCGTCCACGCCGGAGATCCCGACCTTGCCCGTCACCAGCGGCATCGGGGTCATGACCTCGCGCACCTGGCGGCTGCGGTCCGACTCGAAGGCCATGTCGCGGTTGGTGACGATGCCGAGCAGCTTGCCCGCCGGGTCGGTGACCGGGACGCCCGAGATGCGGAACTTCGCGCACAGCTCGTCGGCCTCGCGCAGCGTCGCGTCCGGGTGCACCGTGATCGGGTCGGTGACCATGCCGGACTCGGAGCGCTTGACCAGGTCGACCTGGTTGGCCTGGTCGGCGATGGAGAGGTTGCGGTGCAGCACGCCGACGCCGCCCTGGCGGGCCATCGCGATGGCCATGCGGGACTCGGTGACCTTGTCCATCGCGGCGGACAGCAGCGGGACGTTCACGCGGACGTTGCGCGAGATGAGGGAGGAGGTGTCGATCGCGTCAGGCGACATGTCCGACGCGCCCGGCAGCAGCAGCACGTCGTCGTAGGTCAGTCCGAGCGTGGCGAATTTGTCGGGTACTCCGGTCGAACCGCTGTCGGTCATGACACCTTCCCAAATGGTCTTGCTCAGCGCGGATGTCCATGCTAACGGGATCCCGACGCGTCTCATTCCACGACCAAGGTCAAGCAGAAGTTTCGTCGTTTCCTACGAGGATTCCGCCGTTCGGCGGCACCCTCGAAGGCCCCGGACGTCCCGGCGGCCCCCCGCGGCGGGCCTACTGTTCCGCGAGCGCCCGCAGCCGGCTCAGCGCCCGGTGCTGCGCGACCCGCACCGCCCCCGGGGACATGCCGAGCATCTGCCCGGTCTCCTCGGCGGTCAGCCCGACGGCCACCCGCAGCACGAGCAGCTCGCGCTGGTTCTCCGGCAGGTTGGCCAGCAGCTTCTTGGCCCAGGCGGCGTCACTGCTGAGCAGGGCCCGCTCCTCGGGGCCCAGCGAGTCGTCCGGCCGCTCCGGCATCTCGTCGGAGGGGACGGCCGTGCTCCCCGGATGCCGCATGGCGGCCCGCTGGAGGTCGGCGACCTTGTGTGCGGCGATGGCGAAGACGAACGCCTCGAAGGGGCGCCCGGTGTCCCGGTAGCGGGGAAGCGCCATCAGGACGGCGACGCAGACCTCCTGCGCCAGGTCCTCCACGAAGTGACGAGCGTCACCCGGGAGTCGCGACAGCCGGGTCCGGCAGTAGCGGATCGCGAGGGGGTGCACGAAGGCCAGCAGATCGTGCGTGGCCTGCTCGTCGCCCTCGACCGCACGGCGTACGAGCGCGCTGACGGCCCCGGCGTTGCCGCCTTTGGCGGCGCCGGTGGGGCCTGTGGCCGCGGGTGACCCCAGGGCCTCGTCGTCGCGCATCAATCCATGGTGCCTTGGCGCCGGAGCATTCGCGCCGCCGTGGCCCGTGTTGTGCATCGAAGCGTTATGAGCGGGTGCGCCGGAACTCATCATGTGCGCCCTCCCCTCCGCTCGGCCCGAATCGTCGTCCCCGGGGACCCGGGGACTCGACCTCTCCAAGAATGCGGCACACCACCAAGGATGCGGCATCGCGCCCGAAGCGACACGTCCCCCGGATTGTGCCCCGCCAATCCCCGGCGGGTCACCGGATACGACAGGACGTTCGACGGCGGCCCGGGGAACTGCCGCCCCGCCCGCCAGAGGCGGACGGGAGCGTTCCGGACGGCCGCCCGACGGCCGCGGCGAATCAGCGGACGAGGCCCCAGCGGAAGCCGAGCGCCACGGCGTGCGCGCGGTCCGAGGCGCCGAGCTTCTTGAAGAGCCTGCGCGCGTGGGTCTTGACCGTGTCCTCGGAGAGGAAGAGCTCGCGCCCGATCTCCGCGTTGGAACGGCCGTGGCTCATGCCCTCCAGCACCTGGATCTCGCGCGCGGTGAGCGTGGGCGCGGCGCCCATCTCGGCCGAGCGGAGCCGGCGCGGGGCCAGTCGCCACGTCGGGTCGGCGAGCGCCTGGGTGACCGTGGCCCGCAGCTCGGCGCGCGAGGCGTCCTTGTGCAGATAGCCGCGGGCACCGGCGGCGACCGCGAGGGCCACCCCGTCCAGGTCCTCGGCGACCGTCAGCATGATGATGCGGGCGCCGGGATCGGCGGACAGGAGCCGGCGGACCGTCTCGACACCGCCCAGCCCCGGCATCCGTACATCCATCAGAATCAGGTCGGAGCGGTCGGCACCCCAGCGGCGGAGGACTTCCTCGCCGTTGGCAGCCGTCGTCACACGCTCGACGCCGGGCACGGTGGCAACCGCGCGACGGAGCGCCTCTCGGGCAAGCGGGGAGTCGTCGCAGACGAGGACGGATGTCATGACCGCCCTCCGCAGCTGCTGATGCGCGTCACCTTGAGCCTCCAGGCTGGTACGTATCGTCACCTGTGCGGTCGATGCCCTCGGACACCTGTCCGGGAACTTCTCGGTTCAACCGCACTCGCTCTCTCAACGATGGTCACTCGAAAGAGTTACGGGTCGGACGGACACCTTCGGCACTCTACGTGAGGAAGCGATCACGACACGGGAGGCTCAAGCCATCTGTCCTCCATCTGGAGCTATGCCCTATTTGGCGGCTTTTCTTCCGTTTGGCATGTGTCTGAGGCTAGATTCCCAATGAGTCATATTTACATCTACTACGACAGTAGGTGTGGAGACATGGACCGTATCCGCCTCAGTACCGGCACAAGAGGGACTACCCATGGCAGATTTCTCCCGCCTCCCCGGACCGAACGCCGACCTGTGGGACTGGCAGCTGCTGGCTGCCTGCCGCGGGGTCGACAGCTCCCTGTTCTTCCACCCGGAAGGCGAGCGGGGCGCGGCCAGGAGTGCGCGCGAGACCTCGGCTAAAGAGGTCTGCATGAGATGCCCGGTGCGCTCGGAATGCGCCGCGCACGCACTCGCCGTCCGCGAGCCCTACGGGGTGTGGGGCGGCCTCACCGAAGACGAACGCGAGGAGCTGATGGGCCGCGCCCGGCACCGCCTGATCCCCGCCTCGACCACGATCGGCCCCATCGCCCCGCACTGACCGGCTGCCGCCCGACCAACCGAAGGAACGTTTCCTCAACACGGCACACAGCACCGCCACGCCGCGCGTCCGGCCGCACCGCCTCCCCCGGACACCACCGGGCGGAGGGGGCCGCGGTCGGCGCGCGGCGGCCCGCTCAGCGCGCGGCGGCCCGCGCCAGTTCGCCCAGGGTCGCCGCCACCGCCGGCACGCGGGCCAGGTCGGGCAGCGTCAGCGCCACGATCTCCCGCTCCACGGCGGGCTCCACGGCGAGGGTGCTCACGCCCTTGGCCCGTACGGACTCCACCGCCAGCTCCGGCAGCACCGCGACCCCGAGGCCGGCCCCGACCAGGCCGACCACGGCGGGGTAGTCGTCGGTGGCGAAGTCGATGCGCGGGGTGAATCCCACGCCCTCGCAGACCTCCACCAGGTGGCGGCGGCAGCGCGGGCAGCCCGCGATCCAGGGCTCCCCGGCCAGCTCCGCCATGCCGACCCGCTCGGCGCCCGCCAGCCGGTGGCCCTCGGGAACCAGTCCGACGAGCCGGTCGGTCAGCAGCGGGGTGACCACCAGGTCCTCCCATTCGGCGGCCGTCCCGCGCTCCCCGCCGCCGTCGCCCCCGTAGCGGAAGGCCAGCGCCAGGTCGCAGTCGCCCTCGCGGAGCATCTCGACGGACCGCGGCGGCTCCGCCTCGACCAGCGAGATCCGGGTGCCCGGATGCGCGGCGCGCATCGCCGCGAGCGCGGTGGGAACCAGGGTCGAGCTACCGCTCGGGAAGGAGACGAGCCGCACCCGCCCGGCGCGCAGCCCGGCGATGGCCGCGACCTCCTCCTCGGCGGCCGTCAGCCCGGCCAGGATCCCGGCGGCGTGCCGCACCAGCGCCTCGCCGGCCTGGGTCAGCCGCATCTCGCGGCCCGTACGGATCAGCAGCGGGGTGCCGGCCGACTGTTCGAGCGCCTTCATCTGCTGGGAGACGGCGGGCTGGGTGCAGCCGAGTTCACGGGCGGCGGCGGAGAAGGACCCGGTCCCGGCGACAGCGCGCAGGACGCGGAGATGGCGTGCCTCAATCACCCTTCGAGCATAAGCCAGTCTTTGATCCCGGCGCCAATGTCCCGCCACCTCTTTGAGCAGACCCTCCCGACGGCGTCCGTACCCGCCCGGATGTGCCCGCTCGGGTACGGACGCCGATCGGGACGGCGGCTAGGTTGCGCACATGACGACTGCGTTGATTACGGGATCCACGGCGGGCATCGGCGCCGCCTTCGCCCGGCGGCTGGCCGCCCAGGGACACAACCTCGTACTGGTGGCCCGCGACACCGAGCGACTGGCCGAGCAGGCCACCGAGCTGCACGACCGGCACGGCATCGAGGCGGAGGTGCTGGCCGCCGACCTCTCCACGGAGGAGGGCATCGCGTCCGTCGAGACCCGCCTCGGGGACCGTACGCACCCCGTGGACCTGCTGGTCAACAACGCGGGCTTCGGCAACAAGGGCCGCTACCTCGAGGTCTCCATGGCCGACGAGCTGACCATGATCAAGGTGCACATCGAAGCGGTGCTGCGGCTGACCTCGGCCGCGACCGAATCGATGCGCTCGCGCGGACGCGGCGGGGTCGTCAACGTCGCCTCGGTGGCCGCCTTCGTCCCGCGCGGCACCTACGGCGCGAGCAAGGCCTGGGTCGTGCAGTTCACCCAGGGCGCCGCGAAGGACCTCGCGGGCTCGGGCGTGCGGCTGATGGCGCTGTGCCCGGGCTTCGTGCGGACCGAGTTCCACCAGCGGGCGGGCATGGGCACCGACAACATCCCCGGGTGGCTGTGGCTGGACGCCGACAAGCTGGTGGCGGCCGCGCTGGCCGACCTCGCGCGCGGCAAGACCGTCTCGATCCCGGACCCCCGGTACAAGGCGCTGATGGGCGTGGTGAAGCTGACGCCGCGCGCGCTGCTGGGCGGGGTGTCCTCCCGTACGGGCCGCAAGTACGGACCCCAGTAGCCCCGCCGACCGGGTGAAATCTCCCTAAACTGGACGTGTCCCATCCACCGCGGGAGGCGACGCGATGACATTCGTACAGGTGATCGATTACGAGACCACGCGGTTCGAGGAGATGAACGCGCTCATCGACCGCTACGCGGAACAGACCAGCGGCAGGCGCACGGTCACCCACACCATGATCGGCCGGGACCGGGACGAGCGGACGCACTACGTGGACCTCGTCGAATTCCCCTCCTACGAGGAGGCCATGAGGAACTCTCACCTGCCGGAGACCGACCGGATGTTCCGCGAGATGGTCGCCCTCTGCGAGGGGATGCCCACCTTCATGAACCTCGACGTGGTCCGCGACGAGTACCTCAACAAGCTCGTCGCGAACCGGTTCTTCGAGGAGATCGCGGTCAAGGGTGACTTCGACGTCATCGAGGAGTGCGTCGCGGCCGGCTACGTCAGCCACGAGATGATGGACACGGAGGGCCGGGGCAACGGCCGGGACGGGCTGCGGCGCACCATCTCGATGTGGCGCGACGCCTTCGACTTCACCTTCTCCGTGACGCGCCAGATCGCCGAAGGGGACTGCGTCACCACCCTGTGGGACTGGCGCGGCACCCACCGGGGCGAGTTCATGGGCCTGGCCCCGACCGGCCGGGAGGTCTCCATGTCGGGCTGCTCGACCTGCCGGATCGAGAACGGGCAGATCGCGGAGGACTGGTGGTACTACGACGCCCCGGGGCTGATGCGGCAGATGGGCATGGCGCCCGGCCACCCGTACTGACGCGGCACCGCGGCGCCGGATCCCGCCGGGGCACGCGAAAGGCCCTGGTCACCCCCGCTCGGCGGCGGTGACCAGGGCCTTCTCACGCGTCAGGCGGCGTCAGCCTCAGTGGCTGTGGCCGTGCCCGTGGCCGTGACCGGCCTCGGCCTCTTCCTCGGCCGGCTTCTCGACGACCAGGGTCTCGGTCGTGAGCAGCAGGGAGGCGATGGAAGCGGCGTTCTCCAGCGCGGAGCGGGTGACCTTGACCGGGTCGATGACGCCGGCCTTGACCAGGTCGCCGTACTCGCCGGTGGCGGCGTTGAAGCCCTGGCCCTTGTCGAGCTCGGCGACCTTCGAGGTGATGACGTAGCCCTCGAGGCCGGCGTTCTCGGCGATCCAGCGCAGCGGCTCGACGGCGGCGCGGCGGACGACGGAGACGCCGGTGCCCTCGTCGCCGGTCAGGCCGAGGTTGCCCTCCAGGACCTTGACGGCGTGGACGAGCGCGGAGCCACCGCCGGAGACGATGCCCTCCTCGACCGCGGCGCGGGTCGCCGAGATGGCGTCCTCGAGGCGGTGCTTCTTCTCCTTGAGCTCCACCTCGGTGGCGGCGCCGACCTTGATGACGCAGACGCCGCCGGCGAGCTTCGCCAGGCGCTCCTGCAGCTTCTCGCGGTCCCAGTCGGAGTCCGTGGACTCGATCTCGGCCTTGATCTGGTTGACGCGGCCCGCGACGTCAGCGGTGTTGCCGCCGCCGTCGACGATGGTCGTGTCGTCCTTGGAGATGGTCACGCGGCGCGCGGAACCGAGGACGTCCAGACCGGCCTGGTCGAGCTTGAGGCCGACCTCCTCGGCGATGACGGTGGCACCGGTGAGGGTGGCCATGTCCTGGAGCATCGCCTTGCGGCGGTCACCGAAGCCGGGGGCCTTGACGGCGACCGCGTTGAAGGTGCCGCGGATCTTGTTGACGACGAGGGTGGAGAGCGCCTCGCCCTCGACGTCCTCGGCGATGATCAGCAGCGGGCGGGAGCCGCCGGCCTGGATGACCTTCTCGAGCAGCGGCAGGAGGTCCTGGATGGAGGAGATCTTGCCCTGGTTGATCAGGATGTACGGGTCGTCGAGGACGGCCTCCATACGCTCCTGGTCGGTGACCATGTACGGCGAGAGGTAGCCCTTGTCGAAGGCCATGCCCTCGGTGAACTCCAGCTCCAGGCCGAAGGCGTTGGACTCCTCGACGGTGATGACACCGTCCTTGCCGACCTTGTCCATCGCCTCGGCGATGAGCTCGCCGACCTGCGAGTCCTGCGCGGAGAGCGCGGCCACGGCGGCGATGTCGGACTTGTCCTCGATCGGGCGGGCGGTCGCGAGGAGCTCCTCGGACACGGCCTTGACCGCGGCGTCGATGCCCTTCTTCAGGGCGGCCGGGGAAGCACCCGCGGCGACGTTGCGCAGACCCTCGCGGACCAGCGCCTGGGCCAGCACGGTGGCGGTGGTGGTGCCGTCACCCGCGATGTCGTTGGTCTTGGTCGCCACCTCCTTCACGAGCTGGGCGCCCAGGTTCTCGTACGGGTCGTCCAGCTCGACCTCGCGAGCGATGGTGACACCGTCGTTGGTGATGGTGGGAGCGCCGAACTTCTTGTCGATGACGACGTTGCGGCCGCGGGGGCCGATCGTCACCTTGACCGTGTCGGCAAGCTTGTTGACGCCGCGCTCGAGGGCGCGACGGGCGTCCTCGTCGAACTTGAGAATCTTCGGCATGGGAGCGGTGTTCCCTCTCGTTGCGATCCCCGGCCGCTCACCGCGACCGCCTGGAACGAACTACGCCCCTCGCCGCCCGGCATCAGCAGGGGTGACCAGGGGCGTAGCTCAAACAAAACTTGGAGAAGTGACTTACTTCTCGACGATCGCGAGCACGTCGCGAGCCGAGAGGACGAGGTACTCCTCGCCGTTGTACTTCACTTCGGTGCCGCCGTACTTGGAGTACAGGACGACGTCGCCGACGGTGACGTCGAGCGGCAGACGGTTGCCGTCCTCGAAGCGACCGGGACCGACCGCGAGGACGACGCCCTCCTGGGGCTTCTCCTTCGCGGTGTCCGGGATGACCAGGCCAGAGGCCGTGGTCTGCTCGGCGTCGAGCGGCTGGACCACGATGCGGTCCTCAAGCGGCTTGATGGCAACCTTGGAGCTGGTGGTCGTCACGATCCGACCTCCCCCTTCGGAGATCCGGGGTTAACTGTCTGGGGTGGCGACCAGGTCGATCCGTCGTCGCGGGTGCCGGACCTGCCTGTCGCTGCGTTGGCACTCACCGGTGGCGAGTGCCAGGTGCGACACTATTCCGGCGATTAGCACTCGGTCAAGCGGAGTGCCAATTCAGCTGCGCGCGGCGTCGGGTTCCGGCCGCTCCCCGGCCGCTCCCCTGCCGCTGCCCGGCCTCGCTCTGCCGCCGCGGACCGCGGTCCGCGGACGGCGCGGGGCCGCCTGAGTACCCGTACTCAGGCGCCGGCGGCCGCCCCGGGACCACACTGCGGCCATGACGACGACAGGGAACGGGCGCGGCGGGCCGGGCTGGGCCGCGGACATCGCCGCCGCCGTGCTGCTGACCGTACTGGAGGCGGTGGCCATCGCCGCGGGACTCTACGTCTCGGCCTTCGCCGCCTGGGACCCCGGCGGCTCCGACGACGGTCGCGCACGCCGGGTCCTGATCTGGGTGCTGGGCGGGCTCGTGCTGGCGGCCGTGATCACCGCCGTCGTCTCCGGGCGCGCCTTCCGCCGCCGGGCGCCCGTCACCGGATGCGTCCAGGCCCTGGTGTGCGCGGCGATCCTGCTGGGCACCGCGGCCATCGCCGTCGGGTCCCGCGACGAGCTGCGGCCGGCACCCGCGCCGGGGCCGCGGTACGGGGGGACGTACGGGCAGTGCTTCAGCGGCGGGGACAGCCACGAATGCCCGGGCGGGTGACCGGGCCGGGGTCCGGGCGGGTAGACCGGGCCGGGGTCCGTGTGCGGAGCGGTACGTCCGGGTTGGGCGGTGTACGTGGGTTGACCGGTGTGTGACGGTTGGCCCGTGTGTGGCCGTCGGCCCGTGTGTGACAGTTGAGCCGTGCGCATCCTCGTGGTCGAAGACGAAGACAACCTGGCCGAGTCCCTCCGCCAGGGCCTGTCCGCCGACGGCCACCGCGTCGAGGTCGCCCGCGACGGCCACCGGGGACTGGAACTGGCCCTCACCGGCGGGCCGTACGACGCCGTCCTGCTCGACCTGATGCTCCCCGGCCTCGGCGGCGCCGAGATCTGCGCCCGGATGCGCGCCCACGGCGACCCCACCCCCGTCCTCATCCTGACCGCCAGGGACGGCGAGTACGACGAGGCCGAGGGCCTGGACGCGGGCGCCGACGACTACCTCACCAAACCGTTCTCCTTCGTCGTGCTCGGCGCCCGCCTGCGCGCCCTCGCCCGCCGCGCCGCCGCCCCCGAGCCCGCCGTCCTGCGCGCGGGCGACCTGGTCCTCGATCCGCAGGACCGCCGCTGCCGCCGGGGCGAGCGCGAGATCGAACTCACCGCGCGCGAGCTCGGCGTGCTCGCCTGCCTGATGGAGCGCCCCGGCCGGGCCGTCGCCAAACAGGACATCCTCGACGAGGTCTGGGACGCGCCCCACGGCATCGACCCGAACATCGTCGAGGTCTACGTCTCCTCGCTCCGCAAGAAGATCGACGTCCCCTTCGGCCGCCGCTCCATCCTCACCGTCCACGGCACCGGCTACCGGATGGCCCCCGACGGTGGTTAGCAGCGTCCGCGCGCGGGCCGCCCTGGCCGCCGCGCTCGCGATGGCCGCCGTCCTGGCCACCGGCGGACTGTGGCTGTTCACCCTCACGCGCACCAACCTCCTCGACAACACCACCGGCCGCACCGAGCTCGCCGCGCGGAAGGTCGCCGCCCAGCTCGACACCCGGACCCTGCCGGCCGGCGGCCGGCTGCCCGCGCCCGAGAGCGGCGTCGACCTGGTCCTCGTACGGGACGCGGCCGGACGGACGCTCGCCACCAGCGGCGGCCCCCAGGACGTCCCCGGCCTCGCCGGCCTGCGGCCCGCCCCCGGCCAGGACTCCCGCGCGACCGTGCTCCCGCCCGCCCGTCCCGGCGCGGAACGGCGCACGGCGGTGGTGGTCACCACCCCCGGGCCGCCCGGCGCGCACGACCCGCGCGCCCCCTACTCCGTGTACGCGATGACCGTGCTCAGCGACGTCGACGACGCCACCCGGGCCACCGCCCTCGGACTCCTCGCCGGCGCACCCCCGCTGATCGCCTTCAGCGCGGCCCTCGCCTGGTGGGTCACCGGGCACGCGCTGCGCCCCGTCACCGCGATCCGCACCGAGCTGGCCGCCGTCACCGCGAGCGAACTCGACCGGCGCGTCCCCGACCCCGGCGGCGCCGACGAGATCGCCCGGCTGGCCCGTACCGTCAACGACACGCTCGACCGGCTGGAGCGCTCCGACGCCCGCCAGCGCCAGTTCACCGCCGACGCCTCGCACGAGCTGCGCAACCCGCTGGCCGCCGTCCGCGCCCGGCTGGAAGTCGCCCTCGCCCGCGAGCACCCCGACCGGGAGTCGGTCGCCGCCGCGCTGGCCGACACCGAACGGCTCCAGCGGATCGCCGCCGACCTGCTGCTGCTGGCCCGGCTCGACGGCGGACCCGCGCCCCGCCCCGCCGAGCCGGTGGACCTGTTGCTGCTCGCGGCGGAGGACGCGGCCCGGCGGCCCGCTCCCCGGGTGCCGCTGCGGCTGGCGGCGGGGGCGCCCGTACCGGCGTACGGGGATCCGGCGCGGCTGGAGCGGGCCCTGGCCAACCTGGTGGACAACGCCCTGCGGCACGCCCGTACCGGGGTCCTGGTCCGGGCCGCCGCCGAGGACGGCTGGGCGGTGCTGGAGGTGAGCGACGACGGGCCGGGCATCCCGGCGGCGGACCGCGACCGGGTCTTCGAGCGGTTCGTGCGCCTGGACCCCGACCGGGGCCGCGCGAGCGGCGGCACCGGGCTGGGGCTGGCCATCGCGCGGCAGATCGCGCGGGCCCACGGCGGCGACGTGCACGCCCTGGCGGCTCCGGGCGGCGGGGCGCTGCTGCGGCTGCGGATCCCGGGGAACGGGTGACGGGGGCGGGGGCTGGGGCGGGGGCTGCCGGGGCTCCGCGCTCAGGATTCCTTCAGCGGGTCTGCGCGAGCATCGTCCGACATGAGCGCGCAACGGAGGAAGACCAGCCGCCGCCGGCCCTCGCCGCGGCGGGTCGGGCGCACGCTGCTGATCACGGGCTGCGCCCTGACGGTGATGGCGGGCGGCACCGCCTGGTACGTCTACCGGGACCTGTCGTCGAGCATCGGCAGCTCCAAGGCCCTGGAGGGCGCCGAGAAATCGGCGCACGGGGATGTGAACGTCCTGCTCATGGGCCTGGACAGCCGTCGCGACCAGAACGGCGACCCGCTGCCCGAGGAGGTCCTCGACCAGCTGCACGCGGGCAGCTCGGACATCGGCGGCTACAACGCGAACACCCTGATCCTGCTGCACGTGCCGGGCGACGGCGGCCCGGCGAAGGCGTTCTCGATCCCGCGCGACGACTTCGTGGACATACCCGGGCACGGCAAGGACAAGATCAAGAAGGCGTACGGGCTGGCGAAGGCGGCCCGTGAGGACCGGCTGTCCGCGCAGGGGGTGCACGACCGGCGGCAGCTGGAGCAGGAGGGGCGCGAGGCGGGGCGCAGGGCACAGATCGACACGGTGCGCGGTTTCCTCGGCGTCCCGGTCGACCACTTCGCCGAGCTGAACCTGGCCGGTTTCTACCACCTGGCGGACGCGCTGGGCGGCGTACCGGTGTGCCTGAAGAAGCCGGTGAAGGACCGGTACTCGGGCGCCGACTTCCCCGCGGGCCGGCAGTCCCTGAACGGCCGGCAGTCCCTGGCCTTCGTCCGGCAGCGGCACGGGCTGGACCTGGGCGATCTGGACCGGACCAAGCGGCAGCAGGCCTTCCTGGCGGGCGCGACGCAGAAGCTGAACTCGGCCGGGACCTTCACGGACCCGGTGAAGCTGCTCAAGCTGATCGACACGGCGAAGCAGGACGTCGTGACGGACGCGGGCTGGGACCTGCTGGGGTTCGTGAGGCAGGCGAAGAACCTGTCGGGCGGAAAAGTGCGGTTCACGACACTCCCCGTCGAGGGGTTCGCAAGGAACCATGGGGAGGACATCAACGTCGTAGATGATATGAAGATAAAGCGCCTCATTGCCGAGCAGATCGGTCCCCAGACCACTGCCACCCCAAGTGCACCGAGCGCCGCGTCCTCTGTGCCGTCGTCGCCTTCGTCGCCGCCGTCACCCTCATCACCGCCGTCACCCTCATCACCGCCGCCGTCACCCCGGTCACCGTCACCGGAAGAAGAGCCCGGCACCATCGACGGCGGCGGCATCCCGTGCGTGGACTGAGGCCCCGGACGGCGTCGGGCGCCCGCCGCCGCACCGAAGCGCTGCTGCTGCTCCTCGTCATCGGCATCGCGGTCTTCGGCCACGTGAGCGCCGGCCTGGCGATGAACGGGGAGCTGCCGCAGCAGCTCGTCAGCTTCGTCATCAGCATGACGCTGCTCTCCCTGGTGGGGCACCTGGGCATCCGCCGGTTCGCCCCGTACGCCGACCCGCTGATCTTCCCGCTGGCCATGCTGCTGACCGGGCTCGGCCTGGTGCTGATCCACCGTCTGGACCAGGGGTACATCGAGCGGTACGGGTCCGACGCGAACGCGCCCGGCCAGCTGCTGTGGACGGTGGTCGGGGTCGCCGCCTGCATCCTGGTGGTGGCGCTGCTGCGCGACCACCGGCTGCTCCAGCGGTTCATCTACATCACCATGGCCGTCGCGCTGGTGCTGCTGATCGCGCCGGCGTTCTTCGGCGCGGACACCTACGGGGCCAAGCGCTGGATCATCCTCTTCGGCTTCTCGCTCCAGCCCGGCGAGTTCGTCAAGATCATGATCGCGATCTTCTTCGCGGGCTACCTGGTCATCCACCGCGACTCCCTGGCGCTGACCGGCCGCAGGTTCCTGGGCATGCGGCTGCCCCCGATGCGGCAGCTCGGACCGATCATCACGGTGTGGATCGTGTCCATGCTCGTCCTGGTCTTCGAGCGCGACCTCGGCACCTCGCTGATCTTCTTCGGCGTCTTCGTGGTGATGCTCTACGTGGCCACCGAGCGCACCAGCTGGATCGTGTGCGGGCTGCTCATGGCCTCCGTGGGCGCCTTCGTGGTGGGCTCGACCGAACCGCACGTGAAGGCGCGCGTGGCGGCCTGGCTGGAGCCGCTGTCCTACTACTGGAAGGACCGGCCGCCGGGCGTCACCTCCGACCAGTCGGCGCAGGCGCTGTTCAGCTTCGGCACCGGCGGCGTCTCGGGCACCGGCCTGGGGCTGGGCCACCCGGAGCTGATCAAGTTCGCGGGGCGCAGCGACTTCATCCTGACCACGGTCGGCGAGGAGCTCGGCCTGGCCGGCGTCATGGCCGTACTGATCCTCTACGCGCTCCTCGTGCAGCGGGGCCTGCGGATGGCGCTGGCCGCGCGGGACCCCTTCGGCAAGCTGCTGGCGGTCGGGCTGGCCTCGGCGCTGGCGCTCCAGGTCTTCGTGGTGGCGGGCGGCGTCACGGGCCTGATCCCCCTGACGGGCAAGGCGCTGCCCTTCCTGGCGAAGGGCGGCTCCTCGCTGCTGGCCAACTGGATCATGATCGCCCTGCTGTTGCGGATCAGCGACAGCGCCGAACGCCAACGCGAAGCGGACGCCCGGGGCCCGGCGGAAACCACGATCACCCCGCTGGTCACGGCGGGGCACTGAGGCCCGGAGGCGGAACTCCGCCGCCTCCGGACCACAGCAGGGCCTGGGGCACCGGGCCCGCCCCCCGGTCCCGGTGCCGCTAGAGGTAGTCCTCCAGGCGGGCGATCTTGTAGCCCTGTTCCTGGATGCGCTGGAGCATGCGGGTCGTCATCTGGATCTCCGTCGCGCCCTTGAGCTCCGAGGGGCCGCGGAAGTGGGCCAGGATGATGTCGCCCGGCTTGAGGGCGGAGCCCTCGGCGTACTGGAAGTTGTTGATCTGCATCGACGCGCGCCACAGGACGACCGAGGAGATTCCGCACTCGGAGGCGGCCTTGAGGGTGTCGTCGTTGTAGTTGCCGTACGGCGGGCGGAACAGCGCCGGGCGCTTGCCGAAGCGCTTCTCCAGGCGTTCCTGCTGGCCGCATATCTCCTTCTTCTGCGCCGCGAAGGACAGCGTGCGCAGGTTCGGGTGGGTCAGCGTGTGGTTGTTTATCGTGCTGCCCGAGCCGTTGCCCCGGAGCTTCTCGAAGTGCGCGTAGTCCGCCGAGGCGATGTTGTCGGTCAGGAACATGCTGATCGGCAGCTTCAGATCGGCCGCCATCTTCAGGAACTCGGGGTCCTTCTCCGCGCCGTCGTCGAAGGTCAGGAAGACGACCTTGTCCGTCGGCGCGACGGGTATTCGGTCCACCACGACCGGCTTGCCCGGGGCCGCCTTGGGCAGTTGGGGCTTCTGCGCGGGCTTGGGGGCGTACTGGAGGGGGGCGGTCAGGCCCCATTTGCGGTACGCGTCGTCCCCCGCGGAAGTGGCGGCCGAGGGAGCCGCGGAAGACCGCGCGGACGGGGAGGCCGAGGCCGTCCCCGTCTCCTGCGCGGTCTTGCGGCCGAGCCGTTCGATGGGATCCACGCTGTTCCCGCACCCCGTCAGGGACAGCGCGAGCGCGCCGGCCGTCAGCGTCCCGGCTACCAACCGACGCGCGTACTTCACAGGTAGTCCTCCAGGCGTGCCACGGCGTATCCCTTGTCCGTGACGGTCTTCATGACATGACGGATCATGTCAGGCATCGTGCCCTTCCAGTCCTCCCGGCCCCGGAAATGAGTCAGGATGATGTCGCCGGGGTGGATGTCGCGGTCCCACTCGCGGTAGTCCATCCGGTTCACGAACGCCTCGGCGTTCCACAGCGGTACGGCCTTGATGCCGCAGGACTTCGCCGCGCGCAGCGTGTCCTGGTTGTAGTTGCCGTAGGGCGGCCGGAAGAGCGTCGGGCGCTTGCCGAACTGCTTCTGGATCGTGTCCTGCTGGCCGCAGATCTCCTCGCGCTGCTTCTCGTAGGAGAGCGCGGGCATGTAGCGGTGGTTCAGCGTGTGGTTGTTCAGGGTGACGCCCGCGTCCTGCATCCCCTTGAAGTACGGGTAGTTGTCGCGGACGAGGTAGTCGCTGAGGAACGCCGTGTACGGGATCTTCAGTTCCTGCATCATCTTGACGAACTCGGGGTCCTTCTCCGCGCCGTCGTCGATGGTGAGGAAGACGACCTTGTCCTCCGTCGGGACGGTGGTGAAGACCGGGGGCAGTTCGTCCTGGTCCTCGACCTCGAAGCCGTCGCGCGTGGTGATCTCGGGCTTCGTCTTCGGGCCGGCCGGGGCCATGAGCGGCGTCTTGAGCAGACCCCACTTCTTCGCGGCGGCGATCCGGGCCTGCTGGGCGGCCTTGGCCTGCTCGGCGGCGTTGGCGAGGGCGCCGGCCGCTCCGGGGCCCGCCTCGCCGGCCGGCTTCGCCTTGGCCGGCGCTCCCGAGTCCCCGGCCCCGCACCCCGTGCCCAGGGCGGCGACGAGCAGTGCGGCCAGTGCCACGCCGTACCGGCCGCGCGGGCGCGCCGCGAGCCGGTGACCATGTTGCGCAGTATTTCCCTTTTGTCGTACTAGCTGCATAGCTGCGGATCCTTACACCGCGCGGCGCCCCGGAGCGGGCGACACCACGGCCGGAGTCCGCCCTTCCACCGACTGGCCGACAATGGGACGGTGACCCCCGAAGACTTCGCCGCGCTGCTCACCCCCGAGGGCCGCGCGCTCCTCGACTCCCTCCGCGACCACGACCCCGCCCAGGAGCTGGCCCTCGCCACCCGGCTGCGCCGCGAACACCCCGCCCCGCTGGTGTCGGCGGCCCTGGGGCAGGCCCGGCTGCGGCAGCGCGCGGTGGCGAAGTTCGGGGCCGAGGACGCGTTCCGGATGTACTTCACCCCCGGCGGCGGGGAGATGGCCACCCGCGCGTCGGTGGCCTCGTACCGCGCCGGGCGGCTCGCGGCGCTGGGCGTACGGAGCGTCGCGGACCTGTGCTGCGGCATCGGCGGGGACGCCCTGGCGCTGGCCCGGCTCGGGATCCGGGTGCTGGCGGTGGACGTCGACCCGCTGACGGTGGCCGTCGCGCGGGCCAACGCCGATGCGCTGGGGCTGGCGGACCTGATCGAGGTCCGGGAGGCGGACGTGACCGGGGTCGACGTGTCCGCGTACGAGGCCGTCTTCATCGACCCGGCGCGCCGCGGCGGCCGCGGGCGGATCTTCGACCCGGAGTCGTACTCCCCGCCGCTGTCCTGGGCGGTGGAGCGGGCCCGCGCGGCCCGGTACGCCGCGATCAAGATCGCCCCCGGGATCCCGCACGAGGCCGTTCCGGCGGAGGCCGAGGCCGAGTGGATCTCCGACCAGGGGGACGTGAAGGAGGCCGTGCTGTGGTTCGGCACCGCCCCCGGCACCGTGCGCGCCACCCTGCTGCCCGGCCCGCGCGAGCTGCTGACGGCCGCGCCGCTGCCGGACCCGGAGGCGGGCCCGGTCGGGCGCTACCTCTACGAGCCGGACGGGGCCGTGATCCGCGCACACCTCGTCGCCGAGGTGGCCGAGGCCCTGGACGGCCGGCTGATCGACCCGACCATCGCCTACATCACCGCCGACGAGCTGCGCGCGACCCCGTACGCGACCGCGTACGAGATCACCGACGTGCTGCCGTTCGGGCTGAAGAAGCTGAAGGCGCTGCTGCGCGAGCGCGAGGTCGGCATCCTGACGGTGAAGAAGCGCGGGTCGGCGATCGAGCCGGAGGAGCTGCGCCGGAAGGTGAAGCCGCAGGGCCCGAACGCGGCGACGGTCTTCCTGACCCGGGTCGCGGGCGCCCCCTCGATGCTGATCGGGTCGCCGGCCCGGGCCTCGTAGGGCCGGGCCTACGCCGCGAGGTCGTTCAGTGCCCGGCGGCCCGCCGGCGCGGGGGCGGGGCGGCCGGCGCGGGCCGTCCAGCGGTGGTGGGTGGCGGCCTTGGCGGCGCCCAGCAGTCCGGTGATCCACAGGATCATGCCGATTCCCACGAGGCCGAAGACCTGCCCGTACGCGGTCACGCCCGGGCGGCTCCCGGCCGCCGCCGCGAAGGCCACCCAGAGCCCGCAGGCGCCCAGCGCCAGGGAGGCGGCCAGCCAGACGAGGCGCCGTACGGGGGCGTGCAGGGCGGGGTCGGCGACGGCCTCCCGGCCGGCCCCGACCCAGGCGCACAGCAGCTCGTGCTCGTGCCGCTCGCGGCGGGCGCCCCGGACGAACCAGATCCCGGCGGGGACCAGCACGCCCAGCCCGAACGCCGCGTAGACCACCCCGAAGAGGGACCGCACGGCATCACCGGCCTCGAAGGAGGCCACGGCCAGCCCGGCGAAGGCGCAGCCGAGCGCGAAGGCCGCGGCGACCGCCCACAGCAGGGCGAGCCGCCGCAGGCCCAGGCCGCGCCGGCTCAGCTCGGCGAGGAAGCGCGCGCGGTCGGCCCGTACGACGGACTCGTCCAGCCACTCGCGCAGGTGCGCGGGCGGCGGCGGAGGCGGGAGCTCACGGCTAGGCATGCCGATGACCCTAGGGGCGGCCGGTCCAGCCCCGCCGCAGTCCCGCTCGACGCGCGCTTCAGCCGCCCGTGACCTCGACCGATGCGAACCGCCAGCGGTGCACGGCCCGGGTGATGAGGTCCGCGGCGGGCTCGGGCAGCTCGGGCAGTTCCGCCCGCACGCCCTCGGGGGCCTCCCACCAGGTGATCACCAGGACCCGGTCCTGGGGGGCCCGGAACACCTCGCGGCGCACCGGTTCCCGGGCCAGGACCTGGCCGCGGGCCCACTCCAGGAGCTCGTTGCCGCGGCCGTCGGCGGCCCGGGCCTCCCACATCAGCGCGACGGTGCTCATGAGTAGAGGTTGTCCTTGCTGAGCTCGTGCACGTGGTCGTGATCGTGCGCGTGGCCGTGGCCGTGCCCGTCGCCCTCGCCGTGGCCGTGCCCGCTGCCCGGCACGTGCGGGTCCGTCACCGGCAGCGAGGAGTCCGCGGACAGGTCCCAGTCGGAGGCCGGCCGGCCCCGCCGGACCATCTCCGCGCCCAGCGCCGCGACCATCGCGCCGTTGTCCGTGCACAGCTTCGGACGGGGCACCCGCAGGATGATCCCGGCGTCGTCGCAGCGCTCCTGCGCGAGCGAGCGCAGCCGCGAGTTGGCCGCCACGCCGCCGCCGATCATCAGGTGGTCCACGCCCTCGTCCTTGCAGGCGCGGACCGCCTTGCGCGTCAGCACGTCCACCACGGCCTCCTGGAAGGACGCCGCCACGTCGCGCACCGGCACCTCCTCGCCCGCCTTGCGCTTGGCCTCGATCCAGCGGGCCACCGCCGTCTTGAGGCCGGAGAAGGAGAAGTCGTACGCCGCGTCGCGCGGGCCCGTCAGCCCGCGCGGGAAGTTGATGGCCTTGGGGTCGCCCTCGCGCGCGAGCCGGTCGATGACCGGTCCGCCGGGGAAGCCCAGCTGCAGCACGCGGGCGATCTTGTCGAACGCCTCGCCCGCCGCGTCGTCGATGGTCGCGCCGAGCGGCCGTACGTCGCTGGTGATGTCGGGGGCCAGCAGCAGCGAGGAGTGCCCGCCCGACACCAGCAGGGCCATGGTCGGCTCCGGCAGCGGGCCGTGCTCCAGCTGGTCGACGCAGATGTGCGAGGCCAGGTGGTTGACCCCGTACAGCGGCTTGCCGAGCGCGTACGCGTACGCCTTGGCCGCCGAGACGCCGACGAGCAGCGCGCCCGCGAGGCCGGGGCCCGCCGTGACCGCGATGCCGTCGAGGTCGCGGGCGCTGACCCCGGCCTCCTTCAGGGCGCGTTCGATCGTCGGGACCATCGCCTCCAGGTGGGCCCGGGAGGCCACCTCGGGCACGACACCGCCGAAGCGGGCGTGCTCGTCGACGCTCGACGCGATGGCGTCGGCGAGCAGGGTGGTGCCGCGGACGACGCCGACGCCGGTCTCGTCGCAGGAGGTCTCGATGCCGAGGACGAGCGGTTCGTCAGCCATGGGTCTCACCTTGTACGGGTACGGAGCTTGCAGGATCGGAAAGGCGCATCACGAGCGCGTCGACGTTGCCCGGCTGGTAGTAGCCGCGCCGGAAGCCGATCGGCTCGAAGCCGAAGCGCTCGTACAGCTTCTGGGCCCGGGTGTTGTCGACCCGGACCTCCAGCAGCACCTCGGCGCATTCGAAGTCGGTCGCGGCGCGCAGCAGTTCGGTGAGCATCCGGCCGCCGAGCCCGGTGCCCCACTGGTCGCGCGCGGCCGCGATGGTCTGTACGTCGCCCAGGTCTCCGGCGGCGGCCAGCCCGGCGTAGCCGACCAGGCGGCCGTCCGGGGTCTCGGCGACGAGGTAGCGGCGGGTGGCGTGCGGGCCGCGGGCGTGGGTGAGCTCGGACCAGAACATGCCGGCCGACCAGGCGTCGTCGGGGAACAGCTCGTGCTCCAGCTCCAGCACCGGTTCGATGTCCCACCAGCGCATTTCGCGGAGCACGGCGGTCGCGGCCGTCACTTGGGGGTGACCACCTTGTAGTTCTTGGGCACCTCGGCATCGGGCCGGCGCAGGTAGAGGGGGGTGGGCGGCAGGAACTCCGCGCCCTCGGCGAGCCGCTCCGCGGCCAGGGCGGCCAGCGCCGCCGCCGACTGGTGGACGGGGACGCGGGCGTCGGTGAAGACCTCCGGGTAGAGCTGCGCGCCCTGGCCGACGGCGGGCAGGCCCGCCACGCGCTCGGCGATGTCGGCGGGGCGGTCCACGGCGGGCTCGCCGGTGCGGGTGCGGGGGTCCTCGTAGCGCGCCCAGTACACCTCCTTGCGCCGCGCGTCGGTGGCGACGGTGAAGGGGCCCTCGATCCCGGCGGCTCCGGCGGCGTACGCCAGGCCGTCGAGGGTGCACAGGCCGTGCACGGGGACACCGAGGACGGAGGCGAAGGTCGCGGCGGTGACGAGGCCGACGCGCAGCCCCGTGTAGGGGCCGGGGCCGACGCCGACGACGATGCCGGTGACGGCTTCGAGCTTCACCCCGGCGTCGGCGAGGACCGCGTCGACGGAGGGCAGCAGCAGCTCCCCGTGGCGGCGGGCGTCGACCTGGTTCGACTCGGCGAGGACGGACTCCCCGTCGTGCAGGGCGACGGTGACGGCGGGCGTGGCGGTATCTACGGCGAGCAAGAGCACGCGAACAGCCTACGACTCCCCGGCCCCGGGGCCTTGCGGCCGGTCACGAGGGGACCCGGCTGCTACCTTTCGACCCGGGGACACGACCGGGACTCGACCCGGTGTGCGAACCGGCTCACGGCCGGGCGTCCCCCGGTCGACGGCGCAGGCGCGGAGAGGTGGAGCAAGGTGGCACGCAGCAGCTCGGGAATCGTGGCCGGGCTCACCGCCGCGGCGATCGCCGCCATCGGCTTCCTGGGCTGGCAGGCCTCCGCGACGGCGCCCGCGCACCCGGTCCGGACGGCTCCGAAGGCCCCGGCCGCGGACCAGAACCAGGCCCCCGCCAAGCAGGACCCTGCGAAGGCGACGGCGCTGCCGGCCGACTCCGGGACCGGGACGCGGGTCGTGTACTCGGTGTCCCAGAAGCGGGTGTGGCTGGTGGCGGAGGACGGCCGGGACCCGCGGTCGTTCGCGGTGGTCCCGAGCACGGTGCACCCGCTGCCGGGCACCTACGTGGTCGGCTCGCGCTCGGGCACGGTCACCGGTACGGACGGAGTGCCGATCGAGCACGTCGTGCGGTTCGCCACCACGGACGGCATCACGGTCGGCTTCAGCGCCCGCGTGGACGGCACGATGCCGGCGCCGGATCCGGCGAAGAAGGCGGGCGGCATCCGGATGGCGCGGGCCGACGGCGACGCGATGTGGGCCTTCGCCACGATCAACTCGAAGGTCGTCGTCGTCCTCTGACGGCCCTCCGACGTACCGGGCGCCCCACCCCGCACCACACCAGCTTCACCCGGACGGGTGATCAGGCCGCTTCCGACTCCGGGGCGGCCTGATCCGCGTCGTGCCCGGCCGCGCCGCTGTGCGCCCGCGGGCACGGACCCCGGTCCGTACGCGCGGGCGGCGTCGAGACGGCCGTGGCGGCCGCGCCGGCCGCCAAGAGGGCCCACATGGACACGACGGGCGCTCGTTCTGCTCCTGCTGCCGGCATGGCTGCCTCCTGAGACCCCGGGACACCGGCTCCAGCCCGAACTTAGGCAGACCTAACCAGCGCTCGGTACCATGTCACCACGGCGGCCCGCACCAGCGCAATATTTTCCCGACACCTTGTCGGTACGTTGTCGGTACGTACGAGAGCGCTTCCGGTACGTACGAGAGCGGTACGGTCCCGGCCCGCCCCGCCCCGGCCCGCCCCGCCCCGCCCCCCAGGGCCGCCTACCGCGCGGCCGCCCGGGCCAGCTCCGCCAGTTCCGCTCCGGCCCAGCGCGCCCCGACGCCGCGCAGCGCGACCTCGCGCACGTCGTCCAGGACCTCCTCGTGGCCGACCGCCCGCCCGATCACCACGTGCAGCCGGTCGTCGGAGAGCTCCTCGACCTTGCCGTCGCCCCATTCCACGACGACCACGGACTCGGGCAGCGAGACGTCGAGGTCCAGGTCCTCCATCTCGTCCAGCCCGCCGCCCAGCCGGTACGCGTCCACGTGCACCAGCGCCGGTCCGCCGGTCAGGGACGGGTGCACCCGGGCGATCACGAAGGTCGGCGAGGTCACGGCCCCGCGCACGCCGAGCCCCTCCCCCAGCCCCCGGGTCAGGGTGGTCTTGCCCGCGCCGAGCTCGCCGGTCAGCAGCACGAGGTCGCCGGGGCGCAACAGGCCCGCGATGCGGCGGCCCAGGTCCTGCATGGAGGCGGGCGAGTCGACGGTGATCAGGGTTTCGGCGGCGGCCTCGGCCAGGGCCTCAGCCGCCGGGCTGCGCGGTGCTTCCCGCGGTACTTCTTCCATGCGTCCCCACGTTAGCCGCTGCGGGGACGGCTCCGGTGCGCGCCAGCAGCCCGGTCAGCAGCCCGTTCACGATCTCCGGGCGTTCCAGCATCATCAGGTGCCCGGTGTTCTCCAGCACGACCAGCTCGGCGGCCGGCAGCGCCTCCTTGATCGCCACGCTGTGCTCGGCCGGGGTGATCATGTCCCGGTCCCCGGCGACGACGGTCACCGGGATGTCCGCGAACAGCTGGAGCGCGGCGCCCTTGTCGTGGGTCTGGAAGGCCGGGTAGAACTCCGCGACCACGTCGATCGGGGTCGCCTCGATCAGCCGCTCGGCGAAGCGGGCGACACCGGGATCCACGTCCCGGGACCCGAACGAGTACAGCTTGATCATCCCGGCGAACAGGTCGGCGGTGGCCCGGCGGCCCTTCTCCACCAGCTCCACCTGCGAGCCGAGCGCCTTGAGCACCCCCGGCAGGAGCCGGCGCACCGCGCCCAGCCCGACGGAGGGCAGTCCGTACGTGACCTCGTCGAGCCGCCCGCTGGAGGTGCCCACCAGCGCCACCCCGCGCACGCGCTCGCGCACCAGGGCGGGGTACTGCTCGGCGAAGGCCATCACGGTCATGCCGCCCATGGAGTGGCCGACCAGCACCAGCGGCCCCTCGGGCGCGGTGGCGTCGATGACGGCCTTCAGGTCGCGGCCGAGCTGGTCGATGGTCACCGCTTCGCCGTCGGCCTGGGCCAGGCCCCGGTCGCTGCGGCCGTGGCTGCGCTGGTCCCAGTAGACGGCCCGGACCGTTCCGCGCAGGGCGGCGCGCTGGAAGTGCCAGGCGTCCTGGGAGAGGCAGTAGCCGTGGCAGAAGACGACGGTGGTCCCGGCGGCCGGGGACGTGCGGCTGAGCCGGCGCTTCTTGCCGGCCGGCTCGGCGGGGGGCTCGTCGATCTCGTAGTGGAGCTCGGTGCCGTCCTCCGCCCGGCAGGTGCCCTCGGTGCCGCGCAGCGCGCCGTAGTCGCCCGCCGCGTCCAGCGCGAGGCGCGCCTTCATGCGGATGCCGCGCCCCACGGTGATGCGTTCGACCGCGACACCGGCCGCGGCTCCCGCCGCTATGACACCGATGGCGGCGCCGGCCCAGCCCGCCTTGCGCCAGTTCTCGCTCACGACCTCACCGTCCTCACCTCAGCCGCCCAGGTACACCCGGGGGACCCGACCTCCGATACGGGTGACGATCTCATACGCGATCGTGTGTGCCGCTTGAGCCCAGTCCTCGGCGGTGGGTTCGCCCAGCTCGGCGTCCCCGAGGAGGACCGCCTCGTCGCCGGCGCGGGCCTCGTCGGTGCCGAGGTCGACGACGAACTGGTCCATGGCGATCCGTCCGGCGGCCCGCCGGACGCGGCCGCCGACGAGCACCGGCCCGCGGCCCGAGGCGGCCCGCGGCAGCCCGTCCGCGTAACCGGCCGGGACCAGGGCGAGCCGGGTCTCGGACTCGGTGACGTAGTGGTGGCCGTAGCTCACGCCGTGCCCGGCGGGGACGGACTTGACCAGGGCCAGGGAGGCCTTGAGCCGCATGGCGGGCCGCAGGCCGAGCTGCGCGGGGGTGCCGAGCTCGGGCGCGGGCGAGACCCCGTAGACGGCCAGGCCGGTACGGACGAGGTCGTAGTGGCTCTCGGGGAGCGTGAGGGTGGCCGGCGAGTTGGCGATGTGCCGGACCTCGGGGTCGACGCCCTCCTTCTCCGCGTACGCGAGCATGTCGCGGAAGGCGTCGAGCTGGAGCTGGATCGAGGGGTGGCCGGGCTCGTCGGCGCAGGCGAAGTGCGACCAGACGCCGGTGACCCGGACCGTGCCCTCCGCCTCGGCCGCGACGGCCGCGCCGACGAGTTCGGCCCAGTCGGCGGGCTGGCAGCCGTTGCGGCCGAGGCCGGTGTCGGCCTTCAGCTGGATCCGGGCGGTCCGGCCGGCCGCGCGGGCGGCCTCGCGCACCTCGTCCAGCGCCCACAGGCCGCTCACGGACACGTCGATGTCGGCCTCGACGGCCTCCCGCCAGGGCCCGCCGGGGGTCCACAGCCAGCACATGACGCGGCCCTCGATGCCGGCGGCGCGCAGGGCGAGCGCCTCCTCGGGGGTGGCGGTACCGAGCCAGGTGGCCCCGGCCTCCTGGGCGGCGCGGGCGCACGGGACGGCCCCGTGCCCGTAGGCGTTCGCCTTGACGACGGCCATCAGCTGGGCCCGGGGCGCCCGCGCGCGCAGTGCGCGTACGTTCTCCCGTACTGCGTCAAGATCGATCTCGGCGTACACGCGCGGCGCTCTCTCGTTCATCGCCCACAGTCTCTCAGAACCCCCGCCCCGCCTCCCCTCCGACCGCCCGCGGCCACGGCGCCGGACCGGCGCGGGCGGGCGGGGCCGCCGGGTCAGCCGGCGGTGGCGCGCCAGGCCCGCGGGAGGGCGGCGGCCACCTCGTGCGCCACGACCGGGGCTCCGTCGGCGGCCAGCCGTCCCGCCAGGCCGTGCAGGTACGCCGCCACCGAGCCCGCGTCCGGCCCCGGCAGCCCGCCCGCCAGCAGCGCCCCCGCCAGCCCCGACAGGACGTCCCCGCTCCCGGCGGTGGCCAGCCACGGGGTGCCGGTCGGGTTCACCCGGACCGGCCGCCCACCGGCGTCGGGGGCGACCAGCGTCGTCGACCCCTTCAGCAGCGCCGTGGCCCCGTACCGCCCGGCCAGCTTCCGTACGGCGGCCAGCCGCCCGGCCTCCACCGACTCCCTCTCCACCCCGAGCAGCGCCGCCGCCTCCCCCGCGTGCGGGGTCAGCAAGGTCGCGGCCCGCCGCCCCCGCACCACCTCGGGGTCCAGCCCCCGCAGCCCGTCCGCGTCCACCAGCACCGGCACGTCCCGGTCGGCCAGCGCCCGGGCGACCTCCGCCCCCCGCCCGTCCCCGAGGCCCGGGCCGACCACCCACGCCTGCACCCGCCCCCGCCCGACCAGCACCTCCGGGTAGCGGGCGAGCACGGCGTCCGCCGCCGGGCCCACGTACCGCACCGCGCCCGCGCCGCCCCGCAGCGCGCCCGCCACGGCCAGCACCGCCGCGCCCGGGTACTGCCGCGACCCGGCGACGATCCCGACCACGCCCCGCCGGTACTTGTCGCTGGATGCCGTCGGCACCGGCAGCAGCCCCGCCACGTCGGCGTGCTGGAGGGCCTCCAGCTCCGGCGCGGGCAGCTCCAGCCCGAGCCCGATCAGCCGCACCGCACCCACCCGCGAGGCCCCGGGGTCGATCAGCAGCCCCGGCTTGTACGCCCCGAAGGTCACCGTCACATCGGCGCGCACCGCCGCTCCGGCCACCTCACCGGTGTCCGCGTCCACCCCGCTCGGCAGGTCCACCGCGACCACCAGGGCGCCCCGCGGGATCCGCTCCACCAGCGCCGCCGCCGCCGGGCGCAGCGCGCCGCGGCCGCCGATCCCGGCCAGCCCGTCCAGGACGAGGTCCGCCCGCCGCGGCACCGACTCCTCGACCCGGCCCCCGGCGGCCCGCAGCGCGGCCAGGGCACCGGGGTGCATCCGCGCCGGATCCACCGGCACCGCCGTCACCCGGGCGCCGCGCCGCGCCAGCCGCGCGCCCGCGTACAGCGCGTCGCCGCCGTTGTCCCCGGAGCCGGTCAGCACGACCACCCGGGCGCCGTACACCCGCCCCAGCAGCCCCGCGCACACGGCGGCCAGCCCCGCCGCGGCCCGCGCCATCAGGGCGCCCTCCGGCAGCCGCGCCATCAGCTCGCGCTCGGCGGCCCGTACGGTCTCCACGCTGTAAGCGGTACGCATGCCCCCAGCCTGCCCGAAACCGGCGGCCCGGGCCGGGCGGGGGCCGGCCGGGGCGCTCAGCCCTCCGCGATCACCACCGCGGACGCGACCCCGGCGTCATGGCTCAGCGAAATGTGCCACGACCTCACCCCGAGCACCCGCGCCCGCGCCTCGACCGTCCCGGACACCCGCAGCCGGGGCTGCCCGGACTCCTCCACGTACACCTCGGCGTCCGTCCACAGCAGCCCGCCGGGCGCGCCCAGCGCCTTGGCCAGGGCCTCCTTCGCCGCGAACCGGGCGGCGAGCGAGGCGGTTCCGCGCCGCTCGCCGCTCGGCAGCATCAGCTCGGCGTCGAGGAACAGCCGCCGCGCCAGGTTCGGCGTCCGCTCCAGCGCGGCGCCGAACCGCTCGATCTCCGCCACGTCGATCCCCACACCGACAATCACCAGAACAACCCCACTAGCCCGCTACTCCACGGTCACCGACTTGGCGAGGTTACGCGGCTGGTCCACCTCGTTGCCCCGCGCCGTCGCCAGCTCGCAGGCGAACACCTGCAGCGGCACCGTCGCCACCAGCGGCTGGAGCAGCGTCGGGGTCGCCGGGATCCGGATCAGGTGGTCGGCGTACGGGACGACGGCCTCGTCGCCCTCCTCCGCGATCACGATGGTGCGCGCACCGCGCGCCCGGATCTCCTGGATGTTCGAGACGATCTTGTCGTGCAGGACCGAACGGCCGCGCGGCGACGGGACGACGACCACCACCGGCAGGTCCTGCTCGATCAGCGCGATCGGCCCGTGCTTGAGCTCCCCCGCCGCGAAGCCCTCGGCGTGCATGTACGCCAGCTCCTTGAGCTTGAGCGCGCCCTCCAGGGCCACCGGGTAGCCCACGTGCCGCCCCAGGAACAGCACGGTGTTCTTGCCCGCCAGCGACCGCGCGAGCTCGCGTACGGGCTCCATCGTCTCCAGCACGGTGTCCACGGCCCCGGCGATCTCCGACAGCTCCCGGATCACCGACTCGATCTCGTCGCCCCACTTCGTGCCCCGCACCTGACCCAGGTACAACGCGACGAGGTAGCAGGCGACGAGCTGCGTCAGGAACGCCTTCGTCGAGGCGACGGCCACCTCCGGCCCGGCGTGCGTGTACAGCACGGCGTCCGACTCGCGCGGGATCGTCGACCCGTTCGTGTTGCAGACGGCCAGCACCTTCGCGCCCTGCTCGCGCGCGTGGCGCAGTGCCATCAGGGTGTCCATGGTCTCGCCGGACTGCGAGATCGCGATCACCAGCGTCCGCTGGTCGAGGATCGGGTCCCGGTAGCGGAACTCGCTGGCCAGCTCGGTCTCGCACGGGATGCGGGTCCAGTGCTCGATGGCCAGCTTCGCGATCATGCCCGCGTGGTAGGCCGTCCCGCACGCCACGATCACGACCTTGTCCACCTCCCGGAGCACCGCGGCGGGGATGCGCACCTCGTCGAGGGTCAGCAGGCCGCTCGCGTCGATGCGGCCCAGCAGGGTGTCGGCGACGGCCTTCGGCTGCTCGGCGATCTCCTTGAGCATGAAGTAGTCGTAGCCGCCCTTCTCGGCCGCCGAGGCGTCCCAGTCCACGTGGTACGCCCGCACGTCCGCGGGCGCCCCGTCGAAGCCGGTCACCGTGACCCCGTCGCGGCGCAGCTCGACGACCTGGTCCTGGCCGAGTTCGATCGCGGAACGGGTGTGGGCGATGAAGGCGGCCACGTCGGAGGCGAGGAAGTTCTCGCCCTCCCCCACGCCCACCACGAGGGGGGAGTTGCGGCGGGCGCCGACCACCACGTCCGGCTCGTCGGCGTGCACCGCGACCAGCGTGAAGGCTCCCTCCAGCCGCCGGCACACCTGCCGCATCGCCTCCGCGAGGCCGCCCGCGGCGGCGAACCGCTCGGCGAGCAGGTGCGCGACGACCTCGGTGTCCGTCTCGGACTCCAGCCGGTGGCCGCGCTCGGTGAGTTCGGCGCGCAGCGCGGCGAAGTTCTCGATGATGCCGTTGTGCACGACGGCCACCCGGCCGGAGTTGTCCAGGTGGGGATGGGCGTTGACGTCGGTGGGCCCCCCGTGGGTCGCCCACCGGGTGTGCCCGAGCCCGGTGGAGCCGGCCGGCAGCGGCCGCTGGACGAGCTCCTTCTCCAGGTTGACCAGTTTCCCGGCCTTCTTGACGTTGGCGAGCCGCCCGTCGGCGAGCACCGCGATCCCGGCCGAGTCGTAGCCGCGGTACTCCAGCCGCTTCAGTCCGGCGATGACCACATCGAGCGCAGACTGCGCTCCCACGTAACCCACAATTCCGCACATAGGCCGCAGCGTACGCCGTAGTTGGCTCCGTGCCCCGCACCTGAACAAGACGAAACCCCGCCCGGCGAAACCGCCGGGCGGGGCTGGCGTCCGAGCCGGGCGGTGCCGGCCCGCGGGTCAGCCGAGCTTCTTGACCTGCGTGTCGATCAGGGTCTTCGGGGACTCGGCGGTGCCGGTGAGGCTGATGGAGCTGAAGGTGGCCACGGTGGAGCCCTTGCGCGCCATCGCCATCAGCAGGGTGGCCTTGTCGCCGTCCTCCAGGTCCATGGTGACGGCGAGGCTGACGGCCTCGTCACCGGCGCTGACGGCCGGGCCCGCGGCGACGCTCTGGTACTTGGTGGTCTCGCCCTCCGCGGTGGCGGAGAAGCCGCCCGCGCACATCTGCCCGGCGGACTTGAAGGCCGCGAGGGTCTCCTGGGCGCCCTGGCCGTCGTAGGAGGCCAGACCGGTCATCGTGGTGGTGATGCCCAGCGCCTTCTTGATGGCCTCCGCCTTCTCCTCGGCGGACGCGCCCGCGGCCACGTCCTTCGGCTTGGCGCCCAGCGCGGTGCGGGCGACGCCGGTCGGCTTGCCGATCTTCTGCAGGGACTGGGTCTGTGCCAGGACCTTGCAGGCGGGCTTGTCGGTGCTGATCGCGACCTGGTCCGACTGGGCGAGCTTGGCGCCCGCGTCGGCCTTCAGCAGGTAGTCCGGGACCTCCGCCTGCGTGACCAGCAGGGCCGTCAGGTCGGCGTCCGTCTTGCCCTTGGCCGCCACCGGGGCGCTCGACGCCGCGGAGGGCCGCGCGTCCGGCTTGGCGCCGTCCTTGCCGTCGGCCTTGTCGGACCCGCAGGCGGTGGCGAGCAGGGTCAGGGACACCGCGGAGGCGGTCAGGACGGTACGACGGACGAGTGCGGTGCGCACGATGGATCTCCCCCAGAAAATGAACACCGCCGGGACCCGGATCGGCGCGGCGGTAACGATCAATCTACGGTCCGCGCCCCGCCGCACACCCGGCGCCCGGCGCGCCGCGGCCAATCGTGATCCGGATGAGACGGGACGTCCGTCCGATCGATACCCCGGTGCGTACAACCCCGGACCGCCCGCGCCGTCCGCCGCGCCCGGGCCCGCACGTGACCGACCCCACGACCCGCGCGCGACCCACGCGCGACGCCCAGCCCCGACAATGGCTGTGTGATCACATCGCCGACGCGTTGCACGCCGGGCTCCGGGCCGGAGCGCTCCGGCCCCCGACGGGTGCCCGATGCCTCCCCCTACGTCGATCTCACGCGGGCCGAGTGGAGCGCCCTGCGCGAGCGGACGCCGCTGCCCCTGACGGCCGCGGAGGTCGAGCGGCTGCGCGGCCTCGGCGACGTCATCGACCTCGACGAGGTGCGGGACGTCTACCTGCCGCTCTCCCGCCTGCTCAACCTGTACGTCGGCGCCACGAGCAACCTCCGCGGCACCCTGAACACCTTCCTCGGCGACGCCGGGAACGGTCACGGCGCCCAGCAGGGCACCCCCTTCGTCATAGGGGTCGCCGGTTCGGTCGCCGTCGGCAAGTCCACGGTGGCCCGTCTGCTCCAGGCCCTGCTGGCCCGCTGGCCGGAGCACCCGCGGGTGGAGCTGGTCACCACGGACGGCTTCCTGTACCCGATGAAGGAGCTCCAGCGGCGCGGCCTGACCTCGCGCAAGGGCTTCCCCGAGTCCTACGACCGCCGTGCGCTGACCCGTTTCGTCGCGGACATCAAGGCGGGCAAGGACGAGGTCACCGCTCCGGTGTACTCGCACCTGATCTACGACATCGTCCCCGGCGAGCAGCTCGTCGTGCGCCGCCCGGACATCCTGATCGTCGAGGGCCTGAACGTCCTGCAGCCGGCCCTGCCCGGCAAGGACGGCCGCACCCGGGTCGGCCTGGCCGACTACTTCGACTTCAGCGTGTACGTGGACGCCCGCCCCGAGGACATCGAGCGCTGGTACCTCAACCGCTTCCGGAAGCTGCGCGAGACCGCGTTCCAGAATCCGTTCTCCTACTTCCGCAAGTACACCCAGGTCTCCGAGGAGGAGGCCCTGGAGTACGCGCAGACGATGTGGCGGACCATCAACAAGCCCAACCTGCTGGAGAACGTGGCCCCCACCCGCGGCCGCGCCACCCTCGTCGTGCGCAAGGGGCCCGACCACAAGGTGCAGAAGCTGAGCCTGCGCAAGCTCTGAGCCCCGCTAGGGTGCGGCCATGCTGCACCTACGGATGATCACGCCGCCGGAGCGGACGGAGGACGTGGTCGCCGTCGTCGAACGGACGGTCGGCACCACGCACCTCGTCGTCCTGCCCGGCGCGGCCCGCGTCCCGGCGGGCGACCTCGTACTGTGCGACGTCGCCCGCGAGGCCGGCGACGAGCTGCTGCGGGAGCTCCAGCACCTGGGCATCGACAAGGACGGCTCGATCGCCGTCGAGAACATCGACCTGTCGCTGTCCGAGCGGGCCGAGGCGGCCGAGGAGGAGGCTCCCGGCGAGGCCGCGGACGCGGTGCTGTGGGAGCAGCTCACCGGAGCCACCCACGAGGAGTCCACGCTCAGCATCACCTACTGCGCGTTCATGATCCTCGCGACCATGATCGCGGCGTGCGGCGTGGTCCTCGACAACGCGGTCCTCATCGTCGGCGCGATGGCCGTCGGCCCGGAGTTCGGCCCGCTCGCCGGGGTGTCCATCGGGGTCGTGCAGCGCGAGCCGCGGCTCGCGCTGCGCTCCCTGACCGCCCTGCTGGCCGGCTTCGCGGCGGCCTTGGTCGCCACCACCGTCTTCAGCCTGGGCATGGACGCCATCGGCCAGTTCCACGCGGGCATGCTGGAACGGCCCCGGCCCAACACCGGCTTCATCTGGCAGCCGGACCCGTTCTCCTTCGTGGTCTCCCTGCTGGCGGGCATGGCCGGAGTGCTCTCCCTGACCTCCGCGAAGTCGGGGGCGCTGGTCGGCGTCGCCATCTCGGTCACCACCGTCCCGGCTGCCGCGAACGCCGCCGTGGCGCTGAGCTACGGGGAGTTCGCCCAGATGTGGGGCTCGGCCGAACAGCTGCTGCTGAACCTGGGCGGGATCATGCTCGCGGGCATCGTGACCCTGACCGCCCAGAAAGCACTGTGGCGGACCCAGCGGGGCCGCTGGATCCGCCGGGCCAGGGGCTCCAAGGCCCCCGGCCGCTGAGCCGGGCCGGCCCGATCAGCCCAGCGCGGACTTCACCACGTCGGCCAGCCGCCCGGCGACCGCGCGGGCCTGCTCGATGTCGGCGGCCTCCACCATCACCCGTACGAGGGGCTCCGTACCGGACGGGCGGAGCAGCACCCGGCCGGCGGCGCCCAGCTCCCGCTCGGCGTCGGCGACGGCCGCGGCCAGCTCCCCGGAGGTCGAGACCCGGGACCTGTCCACGTCCGGGACGTTGATCAGGATCTGCGGCAGCCGCGTCATGACGCCGGCCAGGTCGGCCAGGGAGCGTCCGGTGGCCGCGACGCGCGCCGCCAGCATCAGGCCGGTCAGCGTGCCGTCGCCGGTCGTCGCGTGGTCGAGGATGATCACGTGACCGGACTGCTCGCCGCCGAGCGCGTAGCCGTGCTCCTTCATCGACTCCAGCACGTAGCGGTCGCCGACCCCGGTCTGCACGACCTGGATGCCCTCGGCCTCCATGGCCAGCTTGAAGCCCAGGTTGGACATGACGGTGCCGACCACGGTGTTCTCGCGCAGCTGGCCGGCCTCGCGCATGGCGAGCGCCAGGACCGCGAGGATCTGGTCGCCGTCGACCTCGGCGCCGGTGTGGTCCACGGCCAGGCAGCGGTCGGCGTCGCCGTCGTGCGCGATGCCGAAGTCCGCGCCGTGCTCGACCACGGCCTGCTTGAGCAGGCCCAGGTGGGTGGAGCCGCAGCCGTCGTTGATGTTCAGGCCGTCGGGCTCGGCGCCGATCGTGACGATCTGCGCGCCCGCCCGGGTGAAGGCCTCGGGCGAGACGTACGAGGCCGCGCCGTGGGCCTCGTCCAGGACGACCGTGAGGCCGTCGAGACGGTTCGGGAGGACCCCGATGAGGTGGGCGACGTACTTGTCGAAGCCCTCCGTGTAGTCGGAGACGCGGCCGACGCCGGAGCCGGTGGGGCGGTCCCAGGGAGCGCCGGTGCGGTGCTCGTCGTAGACCGACTCGATGCGGTCCTCCAGGTCGTCCGCCAGCTTGTGGCCGCCGCGCGCGAAGAACTTGATGCCGTTGTCGGGCATCGCGTTGTGGCTCGCGGAGAGCATCACGCCGAGGTCGGCGCCCAGCGCACCGGTGAGATACGCCACCGCCGGGGTGGGCAGCACACCGACGCGCAGGACGTCCACGCCGGCGCTGGCGAGGCCCGCGACGACCGCGGCCTCCAGGAATTCGCCCGACGCGCGCGGGTCGCGGCCGACGACCGCGGTGGCCCGGTGGCCCGCGAAGGTGCCCGCCTCGGCCAGTACGTGCGCGGCCGCCACGGAGAGGCCGAGCGCGAGCTCGGCCGTCAGATCCGCGTTGGCGACGCCTCGTACACCGTCCGTCCCGAAGAGTCGTCCCACTGTTGTCCTCCCGAGTTCACGCTTCGCAATGTGACCGCTTGTGACAGGTATTTGCCGCTTGTGGCGGTAAACGAACCGCCCCGGCAGCACAGAGAGTGCTGCCGGGGCGGTTTCGTTGCAGAACAGCAGGCGCAGATTAACGCTTGCTGTACTGCGGAGCCTTACGGGCCTTCTTGAGACCGGCCTTCTTGCGCTCGACCGCACGGTCGTCGCGGGAGAGGAAGCCGGCCTTCTTCAGCGCCGGGCGGTTGTTGTCCACGTCCGCCTCGTTCAGCGCACGGGCCACGCCGAGGCGCAGGGCACCGGCCTGACCGGAAACGCCGCCACCCGAGATGCGGGCGATGACGTCGTAGCGGTTGTCCAGCTCGAGCAGCTTGAACGGCTCGTTGACTTCCTGCTGGTGCACCTTGTTGGGGAAGTAGTCCTCAAGGGTGCGACCGTTGATCTTCCACTTGCCGGTGCCCGGAACGATCCGGACGCGGGCGATGGCGTTCTTGCGACGGCCCAGGCCGGCGGCCGGCTGGGGGTCGCCGAAGCGGCCGGCAAGCGACTCGGAGGTGTAGTCGCCCTCGACGACGACCTCAGACTCGGTGGTGTACTCCTCGACGCCCTCGAACTCTTCGACGGGGGTCTCGGCGGTGGTCTCGGCCACGATGCTCCTCAGAATTTTCTACGTCTTAGGGGGTGGCCGGAACTACTGCGCGACCTGGGTGATCTCGAACGGCACCGGCTGCTGGGCAGCGTGGGGGTGCTGGTCGCCCGAGTAGACCTTCAGCTTCGAGAGCATCTGACGGCCCAGGGTGTTCTTGGGGAGCATGCCCTTGATGGCCTTCTCGACGGCCTTCTCCGGGTTGTTCGCCAGGAGGTCGTCGTAGCGCACCGAGCGGAGACCGCCCGGGTAGCCGGAGTGGCGGTACGCCATCTTCTGGGTCGCCTTGTTGCCGGACAGGTGAACCTTGTCGGCGTTGACGATGATGACGAAGTCGCCCATGTCCATGTGGGGGGCGTAAGTCGGCTTGTGCTTGCCCCGCAGGAGGGCAGCGGCCTGGGTCGCCAGACGGCCGAGGACAACGTCCTGGGCGTCGATGACGAGCCACTGGCGCGAGATGTCGCCGGGCTTGGGGCTGAACGTACGCACGCGTATGCCTTCGCTTCTTCAGTGGTGGGTCATCCCCGGGGGGTGAGCCCGAGGGACGGGTCCTGACATGGGTCACCACGGACGATCACGACAGCCCTGGTTCACATCGGGGACGCAACCCGTGTGTACCGCTGGTCATCGGCCCGGTGGACCGGCGCAAGGCAAATTCACGTGAGAATGAGCAAGCCAATACGCATAACGAACCAGCAGGGTACCCCTGAAGACCTGGAAGGGTCAAAACGCGGTCCGCTGTCCCGTCTGCACGGGAGCCGCGGCGCACTCCGGTTCGGTCCTGGGTGGGGACCCCGTAGTTCGTACGACTTCCAGGGTAACCCGGCCCGGGCGCAGCACGCGCCACGCCAGCAGTCCCGCGAGCGCGCACAGGGCCGTCATGTCCCGGAACGCCCGTCTCTTGTGCTCGAACTCCGAGGGCCACGGCACCCCCGCCAGCTGGGGCCCCAACGCCGCCCAGAACCAGGGGGACCGGGGCGCCGAGCCCTCCCGCACCCCCGACGCCAGCAGCAGCGGGAGCACCACCAGCAGGTAGTGGTCGAAGGACGGCCGCGACACCAGGAATGCGGCGAGCATCACCATGCAGGCCGTCTCCACCAGCCTCAGCTCCCCCGCGTCCGCCTCGTCGCGCGTACGCCGCCACCGCACCCACGCCCCCCACAGCCCGGCGCCCGCCCCCGCGCCCGCCAGCAGCACCGCCACCGGCTCCGGCACCCCCAGCCGCGGCAGCGCCGCGATCGGCGAGGCGTCCCAGGGCAGCGCGTAGGCGTCCTGGCCCTGGAAGAGGAAGGGCAGCGTCTTGGTGAAGAACAGCGTCGGGCTCGGCATCAGCAACGCCCCCACCAGCGACAACACCACCGGCACCAGCACCGCCGCCGCCAGCCCCCGCCACTGGCGGGCCAGGACGAACAGCAGCCCGAGCGGCACCAGCATCGGCTTGCAGGCGATGGCCAGCCCCACCACCAGGCCCGCCGCCGCCCACGAACGCCGGTGCGCGAGCAGCAGCGCCACCGGCAGGGCGGCCGCGGAGATCGCCGTCCAGTTGCCGATCAGCACGAGGTTCGCGTACGGCTTGTAGGCCAGGGCCAGCAGCCCCAGGCCCCCCACCGCGAAGCGCGAGCACAGCGGCACCGCGAACAACCGCAGCGCGGCCCACCAGCCGATCCCCACCAGCCCCGTCATCCCCAGCGGCAGCAGCCAGCGCAGCACCGCCTGCGGCAGCAGCGCCTCCGGCACCGCCATGATCACGGCGCTCGGCAGGTACAGGAACCGCTTGTCCTCGTACGGCGAGACCCCGGCCAGCAGCGCGTCCGCCGCCTTGACCACGAAGGCGTTGTCCGAGCCCCAGTTCGACCGCAGGCTCGTCGACACCGCGACCGTCAGCAGGACCGCCAGCGAGAGCGCCCGCCACGACCGGGGAGCCGGCTCCATCAGCCGGGCGCACCGGCGTCCGGCGGCGGACGGACGATCCCACTTCATGAGCCAGATGCTAGGCCGCAGCCCCACGACGCCTCCCCCTCGACCCGCAGGGGTGTGACGGCCCCGGCGCTTCCGATCGGCACGCTCCGTCCGTCGCACGCGCGGGCCGCGCGTCAGCGCTTGCGGTCGACCCTGCGTTCGTCCCAGACGGGCTCCTGAGTCTCGCGCACAACACCGTCCGAACCGAAGACCAGGTAACGGTCAAATGTGCGCGCGAACCACCGGTCGTGGGTGACGCACAGGACGGTCCCGTCGTACGCCTCCAGCCCGTCCTGCAAGGCCTCCGCCGACTCCAGGTCCAGGTTGTCCGTCGGCTCGTCCAGCAGCAGCGCCGTGGTTCCGGCCAGCTCCAGCAGCAGGATCTGGAAGCGCGCCTGCTGACCGCCCGAGAGCTTCTCGAAGGGCTGCTCGCCCTGCCGCTCCAGCTCGTACCGGCGCAGGGCGCCCATCGCCTGCCCCAGCGGCTTGGCCGCCTCCGTCCACAGGATGTCGACGAGCGTCCGCCCGAAGAGCTCCGGGTGCGCGTGCGTCTGCGCGAAGTGCCCGGGCAGCACCCGCGCGCCCAGCTTCCAGGTCCCCGTGTGCTGCACGTCCTCGCCCGCCAGCAGCCGCAGGAAGTGCGACTTGCCGGAACCGTTCGAGCCGAGCACCGCGACCCGCTCCCCGTAGAAGACCTCCAGCGAGAAGGGCTTCATCAGCCCCGTCAGCTCCAGGTTCTCCACCGTCAGCGCGCGCACCCCGGTGCGCCCGCCCTTGAGCCGCATCCGGATGTCCTGCTCGCGCGGCGGCTCCGGCGGCGGGCCGGCCTCCTCGAACTTCTGGAAGCGCGTCTGCATAGCCCGGTAGCGCGAGGCCATGTCCGGGCTGCTCGCCGCCTGGTTGCGCAGCCGCAGCACCAGCGCCCGCAGCCGGGCGTGCTCCTCGTCCCAGCGCCGCTTGAGCTCCTCGAAGCGCGCGAAGCGCTCCTTGCGCGCGTCGTGGTAGGTGGAGAAGCCCGCGCCGTGCACCCACACGTCGCTGCCCGTCGGACTGGCCTCCAGGCTGATGATCTTCTCCGCCGCCTGGGTCAGCAGCTCCCGGTCGTGGGAGACGAACAGCACCGTCTTGCGGGTGGCGGCGAGCTGCTCCTCCAGCCAGCGCTTGCCCGGCACGTCGAGGTAGTTGTCCGGCTCGTCGAGCAGCAGCACCTCGTCCGGCCCGCGCAGCAGCGCCTCCAGGACCAGCCGCTTCTGCTCACCGCCCGACAGCGTGCGCACCTCGCGGAACTGCGCGCTGTCGTACGGGATCGCCAGCGCGGCCATGGTGCAGACGTCCCACAGCGTCTCCGCCTCGTACCCCTGTACGTCCGCCCAGTCGCTGAGCGCCTGCGCGTACGCCATCTGCGCGGCCTCGTCGTCCACCGTCAGGATCAGCTGCTCGGCCCGGTCGACCGCCTTCGCGGCCTCCCGCAGCCGCGGCTGCGCCACCGACACCAACAGGTCCCGTACGGTCGTCTCGTCCCGGACCGAGCCCACGAACTGCGACATCACGCCGAGGCCGCCGCTGATCGTGACCCCGCCGCCGTGCGGCTGGAGCTCCCCGGAGATCAGCTTGAGCAGGGTGGTCTTGCCGGCGCCGTTCGCCCCCACCAGGGCCACCACCGACCCCTCCCCCACGCGGAAGGAGACGTCGGGGAGCAGGACCCGCCCGTCGGGAAGGTAGTACTCCAGGTGGCTGGCTTCGAGATGTCCCATGCGGGGCATTCTCCCGGTCCCGCCGCGATCCACCCAACCGGATTACCCTCCGGTCAGCAGCAGCCGGCGCCCGGCAGGGTGCGCAGGTTGCGGGCCTCCTTGCTGCGGGCGGCGAGCAGCTCGTCCGCCGGGTAGCCGACCTCCTCCAGGGTGAGCCCGTGCGGCTTCACCACGTGCACCGAGGAATCCCGTACGGCGGCGGCCAGCACCTGCCCGGGCCACTCCACCGGCCGGTGCCCGTCGCCCACGTGCAGCAGGGCTCCGACGAGCGAGCGGACCATGTTGTGGCAGAAGGCGTCGGCCCGCACGGTCGCGGTGACGATCCCGTCGTCGGCACGCTCCCAGCTGAGCTGCTGGAGCGTACGGATGGTCGTGGCGCCCTCGCGCTTCTTGCAGTACGCGGCGAAGTCGTGCTCGCCGAGCAACGCGGCGGCGGCCTCGTTCATCGCGTCCACGTCCAGCGGCCACTGGTGCCACAGCACGTGGCCGCGGCGCAGCGGGTCCACTCCGGCCTGGTGGTCGCCGACGCGGTACGCGTAGCGGCGCCAGATCGCCGAGAACCGGGCGTTGAAGCCCTCGGGCGCCTCGGCGGCCCGCCACACCCGCACGTCGTGCGGCAGCCGCCCGGCGAGCCGGCGCAGCAGCTTGTCGTGGTGTTCGGCCCACACCTCCTCGGCGAGGTCGAACTGCGCCACCTGGCCGCGCGCGTGCACCCCGGCGTCGGTGCGCCCGGCCACGGTCAGGTCGACGGGCTCCTTCAGCCGCATCACCGTCGCCAGCGCGCTCTCCAGCTCGCCCTGGACGGTCCGCAGCGTGCGCTGCTTCGCCCAGCCGGAGAAGTCCTTGCCGTCGTAGCTCAGGTCCAGCCTGACCCGGACGTGTCCGGGCTCCACCTCGTCACTCACGTGACAGATCCTCTCAGAACGTGCGGAAACGCAGAACGGGCCCGCCCCGGTAAGGGGGCGGGCCCGTTCAGAGCCGATCAAGCAAGCTCGATCCCGGAGCGGGATCAGGCCTCCTTGGTCTCCTCGGCGGCGGGCGCCTCGGCGGCCTCGGTCTCGGTGGCCTCGGCCTTGGCCTCCGCCTCCTTCACCGCGCGCTTGGTGGCGGCCTCGGCCTCACCAGTGGCCTGCTGGGCGACCGTCAGGGCCTCGACCAGCTCGATGACCGCCATCGGGGCGTTGTCGCCACGACGGTTGCCGATCTTGGTGATGCGCGTGTAACCACCGGGGCGGTTCTCGTAGCGCGGGGCGATCTCGGTGAACAGCGTGTGCACGATGCTCTTGTCCGTGATCGTCTGCAGCACCAGGCGACGGTTGTGGATGTCGCCCTTCTTGGCCTTGGTGACCAGACGCTCGGCGTAGGGACGCAGGCGACGGGCCTTGGCCTCGGTGGTGGTGATGCGGCCGTGCTCGAAGAGCGCCTTCGCGAGGTTCGCGAGGAGGTGCTTCTCGTGCGCGGCGCTGCCGCCCAGACGGGCACCCTTTGCGGGACGCGGCATGGTGTTACTCCTTCATTTCTGCACCGGCCGTGTCAGGTACCGGTGACAGTTCCCCCGGGGCGGACGCCCCGGGAAAGTCTTCTCTGCGAGCCGAAGCTCAGTACTGCTCGGTCTCGACGAAACCGGCGTCCGCGTCGTCGTCGGCGCCGAAGGCGTCGGCGGCGGCGGTCGGGTCGAATCCGGGCGGGCTGTCCTTGAGGGCCAGGCCCATGCCGGCCAGCTTCGCCTTGACCTCGTCGATCGACTTCGCACCGAAGTTGCGGATGTCGAGCAGGTCGGCCTCGGAACGCGCCACGAGCTCACCCACGGAGTGGATGCCCTCGCGCTTGAGGCAGTTGTACGAGCGGACCGTGAGCTCCAGCTCCTCGATCGGCAGCGCCAGGTCGGCGGCCAGGGCCGCGTCCGTCGGCGAGGGGCCCATGTCGATGCCCTCGGCGTCGATGTTGAGCTCGCGCGCCAGGCCGAACAGCTCGACCAGGGTCTTGCCGGCGGACGCCATGGCGTCGCGCGGGCGCATGGCCTGCTTGGTCTCCACGTCGACGATCAGCTTGTCGAAGTCGGTGCGCTGCTCGACTCGGGTCGCCTCGACCTTGTAGGTGACCTTGAGGACCGGGCTGTAGATGGAGTCGATCGGGATGCGGCCGATCTCCTGGCCCAGCTGCTTGTTCTGGACGGCGGAGACGTAGCCGCGACCGCGCTCGACGGTCAGCTCCATCTCCAGCTTGCCCTTGCCGTTGAGCGTGGCGAGGACCAGGTCCGGGTTGTGCACCTCGACACCGGCCGGGGGCGCGATGTCGGCAGCGGTGACCAGGCCGGGACCCTGCTTGCGCAGGTACATCACGACCGGCTCGTCGTGCTCCGAGGAGACGACCAGCTGCTTGATGTTGAGGATGATGTCGGTGACGTCTTCCTTGACGCCCGGCACGGTGGTGAACTCGTGCAGGACGCCGTCCACGCGGATGCTGGTGACAGCGGCACCCGGGATGGAGGACAGGAGGGTACGGCGGAGCGAGTTGCCGAGGGTGTAGCCGAAGCCCGGCTCCAGCGGCTCGATCACGAACCGCGAGCGGTACTCGTCGACGACCTCTTCGGTCAGCGAGGGACGCTGAGCGATCAGCATGTGTGTTCCTTCAGTCGTGGACGCCCACTATTTGACGTCCGACGGGCACTACGTACAGCAAGGGTACGGGCGGCACGTCCCCCCGAAGGGGTTCGTACCGCCCGGACACTCAAAGACGCACAGGTGCGTCCGCTGCGTCAGACGCGGCGGCGCTTCGGCGGGCGGCAGCCGTTGTGCGGGGTGGGGGTGACGTCCTGGATCGAGCCGACCTCGAGGCCGGTGGCCTGGAGGGAGCGGATCGCGGTCTCACGGCCGGAGCCGGGACCCTTGACGAAGACGTCGACCTTGCGCATGCCGTGCTCCTGCGCGCGGCGGGCGGCCGACTCGGCGGCCATCTGCGCGGCGAAGGGGGTGGACTTGCGCGAGCCCTTGAAGCCGACGTGGCCGGCGGAGGCCCAGGAGATCACGTTGCCCGAGGGGTCCGTGATCGAGACGATGGTGTTGTTGAACGTGCTCTTGATGTGGGCGTGCCCGTGAGCGACGTTCTTCTTTTCCTTGCGGCGCACCTTCTTGGCAGCGCCCTGACGACCCTTGGGGGGCATCTAAATCTCCTACGGGAGGTGGTCGGTCCTACAGCGCAAGACCGCTGAACAGGACTACTTCTTGCCCGGCTTCTTCTTACCGGCGATCGCGCGACGCGGGCCCTTGCGGGTACGCGCGTTGGTGCTGGTGCGCTGACCGTGCACCGGCAGGCCACGACGGTGGCGGATGCCCTGGTAGCACTGGATCTCGATCTTGCGGCGGATGTCGCCCTGGATCTCGCGGCGGAGGTCACCCTCGGTACGGAGGTTGGCGTCCACGTACTCGCGGATCTTGACCAGGTCCTCTTCGGCCAGGTCACGAACGCGGGTGTCGGGGTTCACGCCGGTGGAGGCGAGGATCTCCTTGGACCGGGTGCGCCCGATACCGAAGACGTAGGTGAGTGCGATCTCCACACGCTTTTCGCGCGGGATGTCAACACCGGAAACGCGTGCCATTCAATGGCTCCTGTGTGTTCGGGGGTCTTCCGCAGAACCGACCCCGACCGCCGACCACCCGAAAGTGGGTGATGGTACGCCCGGGTCCCCGGCCCCCGCCGGAGGTACCGCCGGCCCCTCTCAGGGCTGGGCGGGTTCTGCGTATGTACGTTTTCTTACGTCGCGCGAAGAACTGCGGAAGGCAGGTCGGTCGGCGTGCGTCAGCCCTGGCGCTGCTTGTGGCGCAGGTTGTCGCAGATGACCATGACCCGGCCGTGACGGCGGATCACCTTGCACTTGTCGCAGATCTTCTTGACGCTCGGCTTGACCTTCATGTTGGTGAGGTTCTCCGGGTCAGTGCCACCACCCGCGCCGGGACGAGATGTCCGGGCCGGAGTGAAGACAAGATCTACTTGTATCGGTAGACGATCCGGCCACGCGTCAGGTCGTACGGAGACAGCTCCACGACGACCCGGTCATCCGGGAGGATGCGGATGTAGTGCATGCGCATCTTGCCGCTGATGTGCGCGAGGACCTTGTGACCGTTCTGCAGTTCCACCTTGAACATCGCGTTCGGGAGGGACTCGATCACGGTGCCCTCGATTTCGATGGCACCTTGCTTCTTGGCCACGCTTCGCCCTTCGAATCGGCTACCTTGATCGGCTTCGTGCGCCACACATGCAGGCATGGAAGTGCACGAGAGCCGACGAGTCAGTCTACGTCAGGGCACCCAGAAAGACGAATCCGGAAAGTGTGCCCCAGAGTGTAGATCATTACGCCAGCGGGTCGGGAGCCGTGGTGACCCCGTACTCCGCCAGCTTCGCCTTGCCGCAGTCGGGGCTGGTCAGGACGATCGGACCCGCCTCGGTCAGGGCGATGGAGTGCTCCCAGTGCGAGGACCAGGTGCCGTCCGTCGTGATGACCGTCCAGTCGTCCGCCAGGACCTCCGTCTGGGCGGTGCCCAGGGAGACCATGGGCTCGATCGCCAGGCAGACGCCCGGAGCGAGCTTGATGCCCTTGCCGCGCTTGCGCGAGACGTAGTTCAGCAGGTGCGGGTCCATGTGCATCTCGGAGCCGATGCCGTGGCCGCCGTAGTCCTCGATGATCCCGAACTTGCCGAGGCTGTGCTCACCGGTGGAGGGACGCGGCTGGCGCCGGATGTAGGTCTCGATCGCCTTGGAGATGTCCACCAGGCGGTTGCCCAGCTTCATGGCCGCGATGCCGGCCCACATCGACTCCTCCGTCACCCGCGACAGCTCGACCAGCTCCGGAGCGTGACCCGTGCCCACGAAGGCCGTGTACGCCGCGTCGCCGTGCCAGCCGTCCACGATCGCGCCGGCGTCGATGGAGATGATGTCGCCGTCCTTGAGGACCGTCTTGTCGTCCGGGATGCCGTGGACGACGACCTCGTTCACCGACGTGCAGATGGTCGCGGGGAAACCGCCGTAGCCGAGGAAGTTCGACTTGGCGCCCGCGTCCGCGATCACCTTCCGGGCCACCATGTCCAGATCCCGCGTCGTGGCACCCGGAACGGCCGCCTCACGGGTCGCCGCGTGGATCGCGGCGACGACCAGCCCTGCCTCGCGCATCTTCGCGATCTGCTCGGGGGTCTTGATCTGCACCATGGGGGCGTGCCTTCCAGCTTCGGAACGGGTCTTCTCAACAGTACGGCCGCGATGCCCTGGGGACACCGCGGCCGTACCTGCACAACGGGGGTACTACTTCTTCAGGGCGTCCATCGCCCGCTTGGTGATCTCGTGCACCTCACCGAGGGCCGCGATCGTCACCACGAGGCCCTGCGCCCGGTAGTAGTCGATGATCGGCTCGGTCTGCGTGTGGTAGACCTCCAGCCGGTTGCGGACCGTCGACTCGGAGTCGTCGTCGCGCTGGTACAGCTCGCCGCCGCAGGTGTCGCAGACACCCTCGGCCTTCGGAGCCGCGTACGCCACGTGGAAGACGTGCGCGGAGTCCAGGCGGCAGATCCGCCGGCCGGCGATCCGCTTGACGACCTCGTCCTCCTCGACCTCCAGGTCGAGAACGGCGTCGAGCTTCATGCCCGCGCCCCCCAGCATCTCGTCCAGGGCCTCGGCCTGAGACACGTTCCGCGGGAAGCCGTCGAGCAGGAAGCCGTTCGCGGCGTCCGGCTGCTCCATGCGGTCCTTGGCCATCCCGATGGTGATCTCGTCGGGGACGAGGTCACCGGCGTCCATGAACGCCTTCGCGCGACGGCCCAGCTCCGTGTTCTGACTGATGTTGGCGCGGAAGAGGTCGCCCGTGGAGATGTGCGGGATCGACAGGTTCTTGGCAAGGAACGCGGCCTGCGTTCCCTTGCCCGCACCGGGAGGTCCGACGAGGACGATTCGCATCAGCGGAGGAACCCTTCGTAATTGCGCTGCTGGAGCTGGCTCTCGATCTGCTTCACGGTTTCCAGACCCACACCCACGATGATGAGGATGCTCGTCCCGCCGAACGGGAAGTTCTGGTTCGCCCCGAAGCCCGCCAACGCCATTGTCGGCACGAGTGCGATCAGACCCAGGTACAGCGAGCCGGGCCACGTGATGCGGTTGAGTACGTAGCTCAGGTACTCGGCGGTGGGCCGGCCGGCGCGGATGCCCGGGATGAAGCCACCATACTTCTTCATGTTGTCCGCAACTTCCTCGGGGTTGAACGAGATCGCCACGTAGAAGAACGCGAAGAACACGATCAGGAGGAAGTAGGCCGCGATGTAGTACGGGTGGTCGCCCTTGACGAAGTGCTTCTGGATCCAGACCGCCCAGCCGGCCTGCGAGCCGCTGAACTGCACGATCAGGGCCGGGATGTACAGCAGCGACGAGGCGAAGATGACCGGGATGACACCGGCCTGGTTCACCTTGAGCGGGATGTAGGTGGACGTACCGCCGTAAGCCCGGCGGCCGATCATGCGCTTGGCGTACTGAACAGGGATCCTGCGCTGCGCCTGCTCGACGAAGACCACCAGGGCCACCATCGCGAGGCCGACCAGGATGACCACGCCGAACTCGACCCAGCCTCCGGCGATCTTGCCCTGGAGCTTGATCGTCCACAGCGCGCCGACGAAGCCGGCGGCGATGGAGATGAACATGAGGATCGACATGCCGTTGCCGATGCCGCGGTCGGTGATGAGCTCACCGAGCCACATCACGACGCAAGTGCCGGCGGTCATGGTGATCACCATGACGACGGTGGTGAAGATCGAGTGGTTCGGGACGATCTCCCGAGCGACCGGGCAGCTACCGAACAGGGCGCCGGTGCGCGCGGTGGCGACCAGTCCGGTGCCCTGAAGGATCGCGAGCGCGACCGTCAAATAGCGCGTGTACTGAGTGATCTTCGCCGTGCCGGACTGACCCTCTTTTTTGAGGTTCTCCAGCTTCGGGATGACCACGGTCAGCAGCTGCAGGATGATGCTGGCCGTGATGTACGGCATGATGCCGAGCGCGAAGATCGTGATCTGCAGCAGCGCACCGCCGCTGAACATGTTGACGAGACCGAAGAGGCTGTTGCTGGTGCCCATCGAGTCGACACAGATCTGAACGTTCTTGTAGCTCACGCCGGGTACCGGGATGTGGGACCCGAGCCGATACAGCACGATGATGCCGAGCGTGAAGAGCAGCTTCTTGCGCAGGTCGGGCGTCTTGAACGCCCGGGCGAACGCGGTGAGCACGGTGCCTCCTGCGACCCCCGCGCTACTGCGTCAGAGGTGACGGTCTGAGGGATCGACGAATACGTACGAGCAAAGGTGCAGGCCACCTTACCGGCGTCTGCGCCCCCCGTGGAACGACCAACCGGGGATGCCCCATATGTGAGGCATCCCCGGTCGGGTTTCTAGCTATTTGTCACCGAGTTTTTCGTCTTAGACGAGCTCGGTGACGGTGCCGCCGGCAGCGGCGATCTTCTCCTTGGCGGAGCCGGAGACGGCGTCAACCGAAACCTGCAGCGCCACGGAGATCTCGCCCTGGCCCAGGACCTTGACGAGGCTGTTCTTGCGCACCGCGCCCTTGGCGACCAGGTCGGCCACCGTGACCTCTCCACCCTCGGGGTAGAGAGCGCCGAGCTTGTCCAGGTTCACGACCTGGAACTCGGTGCGGAACGGGTTCTTGAAGCCCTTGAGCTTCGGCAGGCGCATGTGGAGGGGCATCTGCCCACCCTCGAAGCGCTGCGGGATCTGGTAACGGGCCTTCTGGCCCTTCGTACCACGACCGGCCGTCTTACCCTTCGACGCCTCACCACGACCGACACGGGTCTTCGCGGTCTTGGCACCGGGGGCGGGACGGAGGTTGTGGGCCTTCAGCGGGCTGTTCTCAGCCATGATTAGTCAACCTCCTCAACCGTCACGAGGTGGCGGACGGTCTGCACCATTCCGCGGAACTCGGGGCGGTCCTCCTTGACGACGACGTCGTTCAGGCGCTTGAGCCCGAGCGAACGCAGCGTGTCGCGGTGGTTCTGCTTGCTACCGATGTACGACTTCGTCTGCGTGATCTTGAGGCGGGCCATTAGACACCCGCCCCGGCACGTGCACGAAGGAGCGCCGCGGGGGCAACGTCCTCGAGGGGCAGACCACGGCGAGCCGCGATCTCCTCGGGACGCTGGAGGCCCTTGAGGGCCGCCACGGTCGCGTGCACGATGTTGATCGCGTTCGAAGAGCCGAGCGACTTCGACAGGATGTCGTGAACGCCGGCGCACTCCAGAACGGCGCGCACCGGGCCACCGGCGATAACACCGGTACCGGGGGAAGCCGGCTTCAGCAGCACGACGCCCGCGGCACGCTCGCCCGTGATCGGGTGAGGGATCGTGCCCTGGATGCGCGGAACCTTGAAGAAGGACTTCTTGGCTTCCTCGACACCCTTGGCGATGGCCGCGGGAACTTCCTTGGCCTTGCCGTAACCGACACCTACGGTGCCGTCACCGTCGCCCACCACGACCAGCGCGGTGAAGCTGAAGCGGCGACCACCCTTGACAACCTTGGCGACGCGGTTGATCGCGACGACGCGCTCAACGTAAGCGGTCTTCTCGGCGGCAGGGCCACCGTCGCGACCCTTCCGGTCCCGCCGCTCGCCGCCACCGGCACCGCTTCCGCGGCGCTGGGGTCCAGCCATTGGATTACCTCTCTCTGTTACGTCCGTGAGTCCCGGAACCGGGGCTTAGAACTTCAGCCCGGCTTCGCGGGCGGCGTCAGCCAGAGCGGCAATGCGCCCGGCGTATCGGTTGCCACCGCGGTCGAACACGACGGTCTCGACACCCGCGGCCTTGGCACGCTCGGCGACGAGCGCGCCGACAGCCTGGGCCTGGGCGCTCTTGTCGCCTTCGCCACCGCGGATCGAAGCGTCCAGGGTCGACGCCGACGCCAGGGTGTGACCCTGGAGGTCGTCGATGACCTGAGCAACGATGTTGCGGTTGGAACGCGTCACGACGAGGCGCGGACGCTCCGCCGTACCCGAGACGTTCTTGCGGATGCGGATGTGGCGGCGAGCCTTGGCAGCGCGCTTGTACGCGTCGCCCTTGGCGATCTTCACACCGTATGCCATGGCTACTTACCAGCCTTTCCGACCTTGCGGCGGATGACTTCGCCGGCGTACTTGACACCCTTGGCCTTGTACGGGTCGGGCTTCCGCAGCTTGCGGATGTTGGCGGCGACCTCGCCGACCTTCTGCTTGTCGATGCCCTCGACCGAGAACTTGGTGGGCGACTCGACCTTGAACGAGATGCCCTCGGGCGCCTCGATCAGGATCGGGTGGCTGTAGCCAAGCTGGAACTCCAGGTCGGAGCCCTTCGCGGCGACGCGGTAACCGACACCGCTGATCTCGAGAGCCTTGACGTACCCCGTGGTCACGCCGGTGATCATGTTCGCCACCAGCGTGCGGGACAGGCCGTGCAGGGCCTTGTTCTGACGCTCGTCGTTCGGGCGGGTGACGTTCAGAACGCCGTCCTCACCCTTGACGATCTCGATCGGCGCCTTGACGGTGTGCGCGAGGGCACCCTTGGGGCCCTTCACGGAGACCGTCTGGCCGACGATGGTGACGTCCACACCGGCGGGAACCTGGATGGGGAGCTTGCCGATTCGCGACATTGCTTTTCCTCCGTTCCCGACTACCAGACGTAGGCGAGGACTTCCCCACCTACGCCCTTCTTGCCTGCCTGCTGGCCGGTCAGGAGACCGTGGGACGTGGAGATGATCGCCACGCCCAGGCCGCCGAGGACCTTCGGCAGGTTGGTGGACTTCGCGTACACGCGCAGACCGGGCTTCGAGATCCGCTTGATGCCCGCGATGGAGCGCTCACGGTTCGGCCCGAACTTCAGCTCGAGGACGAGGTTCTTGCCGACCTCGGCGTCCTCGACCTTCCAGCCGGTGATGAAACCCTCCTGCTTGAGGATCTCCGCGATGTGCGACTTGATCTTGCTGTGCGGCATCACGACGGTGTCGTGGTACGCCGAGTTAGCGTTACGCAGACGAGTGAGCATGTCTGCGATCGGGTCAGTCATGGTCATGAAGTGGCCTTCGGCCTCTCTCGCCGGGGTTTCCTGTATGCGCCATCCCTCTCCCCACTCAGAGGCGGGACGGGTGCGGCGCGGGGACCTACGGCGTAGTAAGTCGTTATGGGCGGCGGACGCCCAACCACACAAGCCTAAGGCATGCGCGGCCGGGCATCCGCCGACCAGATGCTTACCGAGAGTGCCTGGTACTCCTCAAGTCCTTGCGGACAGAGGGAATTACCAGGAGCTCTTGGTCACGCCCGGCAGCTCGCCACGGTGAGCCATCTCACGAAGGCAGACGCGGCACAGGCCGAACTTGCGGTACACGGAGTGGGGGCGACCGCAGCGCTGGCAGCGGGTGTACGCACGCACACCGAACTTGGGCTTGCGGGCAGCCTTCGCGATGAGAGCCTTCTTCGCCATCTCGCTTACGCCTCCTTGAAGGGGAAGCCGAGGTGACGAAGGAGCGCGCGGCCCTCAGCGTCGTTGGTCGCCGTGGTGACCACGGTGATGTCCATACCCCGGGTACGGTCGATCTTGTCCTGGTCGATCTCGTGGAACATGACCTGCTCCGTGAGACCGAAGGTGTAGTTGCCACGGCCGTCGAACTGCTTCGGCGACAGACCACGGAAGTCACGGATACGCGGCAGCGCGAGCGACAGCGTACGGTCCAGGAACTCCCACATGCGGTCACCACGGAGGGTGACGTGGCAGCCGATCGGCTGACCCTCGCGCAGCTTGAACTGCGCGATGGACTTGCGGGCCTTCGTGACGGCCGGCTTCTGACCGGTGATCGTCGTCAGGTCGCGGATGGCGCCGTCGATCAGCTTGGAGTCGCGGGCGGCGTCGCCCACACCCATGTTGACCACGATCTTCACGAGGCCGGGGATCTGCATGACGTTCTCGTAGGAGAACTCTTCACGCAGCTTGCCCGCGATGTCCTCGCGGTACTTCGTCTTGAGACGCGGAGTGGTAGCCATCAGATGTCCTCACCCGTCCGCTTGGCAACGCGGATCTTGTTGCCCTCGTCGTCGAAGCGGAAACCGACGCGGGTGACGACCTTCTGGCCGTCCTTCTCCACGACCAGCTGAACGTTGCTGACGTGGACCGGCGCCTCGGTGATCACGATGCCACCGGTCTGCGAGCCACCAGCGGTCTGGCCGGCCTTGGTGTGCTTCTTGACCCGGTTGACACCCTCGACGAGGACGCGGTCGTTGGCGGGGAAGGCCGCGATGACCTTGCCCTGCTTGCCCTTGTCCTTACCGGTGATGACCTGAACCAGGTCGCCCTTCTTGATCTTCATGCTTACAGCACCTCCGGCGCGAGCGAGATGATCTTCATGAACTTCTTCTCGCGCAGCTCACGGCCCACCGGGCCGAAGATACGGGTGCCGCGAGGGTCGCCGTCGTTCTTCAGAATGACGGCGGCGTTCTCGTCAAAGCGGATGTACGAGCCGTCCTGGCGGCGACGCTCCTTGACGGTGCGAACGATGACCGCCTTGACGACGTCACCCTTCTTCACGTTGCCACCGGGGATCGCGTCCTTGACGGTGGCGACGATGACGTCACCGATGCCCGCGTAGCGGCGACCGGAACCACCGAGAACACGGATGCAAAGGATTTCCTTGGCACCAGTGTTGTCGGCGATACGCAGTCGCGACTCCTGCTGGATCACGTGTATCTCCTGTTTGTCTGCCGGTTCCCGGCGGGGGCTCCGCTCCGAAGAGCGGCGGCCCCCACCGAGCCTGGCGGAACGAACCTAAGGGAAACCCCTCAGGTGCTTACTTGGCCTTCTCGAGGATCTCGACGATGCGCCAGCGCTTGCTCGCCGACAGCGGACGCGTCTCCATGATGAGGACGCGGTCGCCGACGCCGGCAGCGTTCTGCTCGTCGTGCGCCTTGAGCTTGTTCGTACGGCGGATGACCTTGCCGTACAGGGCGTGCTTCACGCGGTCCTCGACGGCGACGACGACGGTCTTGTCCATCTTGTCGCTGACGACCAGACCCTCACGGGTCTTGCGGAAACCGCGCTCGGTCTTCTCAGTCACGTTGTTCTCGCTCATCAGGCGCTCTCCACCGTCTCGATACCGAGCTCACGCTCGTGCATCAGGGTGTAGATGCGAGCGATGTCCTTACGGACGGACTTGAGCCGGCCGTTGTTCTCCAGCTGACCCGTGGCCGCCTGGAAGCGGAGCTTGAACAGCTCCTCCTTGGCCTCGCGCAGCTTGCCAACGAGCTCCTCGTTGCCGAGCTCACGCAGCTCGGACGCCTTGGTTCCCGTCGCCATCACGACTCACCTGCCTCGCGCCGAACAATCCGGCACTTCATCGGAAGCTTGTGAGCAGCGCGGGTGAGCGCCTCACGAGCAATCTTCTCGTTCGGGTAGGACAGCTCGAACATGACCCGGCCCGGGTGCACGTTCGCGATCCACCACTCGGGAGAACCCTTACCGGAACCCATGCGGGTTTCGGCCGGCTTCTTCGTCAGCGGACGGTCCGGGTAGATGTTGATCCAGACCTTGCCGCCACGCTTGATGTGGCGGGTCATCGCGATACGAGCCGCCTCGATCTGGCGGTTCGTCACGTAGGCGGGGGTGAGCGCCTGGATGCCGTACTCGCCGAACGAGACCTCAGTACCGCCCTTGGCCATACCGCGGCGCTTCGGGTGGTGCTGCTTGCGGTGCTTGACCCTACGAGGGATCAGCATGTCGGTCAGGCCTCCGTTCCGGTGCTCTCAGCCGGAGCGGCGGCGGGAGCGTCGGCCTTGGGGGCCTCGGCACCAGCAGCCTGCTGCGGCTTGCGGCCACCACGGCCGCCGCGCTCGCCACCACGGCCACCACGGCCGGCGGGACGGTCGCCAGCGCCGGCACCACGGGCCGGGCGGTTACCCGCACGGGCCGCAGCGTTCTCGGCGCGAACCTCGGCGATGTTCTTGACGTCGCCCTTGTAGATCCAGACCTTCACACCGATACGGCCGAAGGTGGTCTTGGCCTCGAAGAAGCCGTAGTCCACGTTCGCGCGCAGGGTGTGCAGCGGCACACGGCCTTCGCGGTAGAACTCGGAGCGGGACATCTCGGCGCCGCCGAGACGGCCGCCACACTGGATCTTGATGCCCTTGGCGCCGGCCTTCATGGTGCCCTGCATGCTCTTGCGCATGGCACGACGGAAGGAGACGCGGGAGGAAAGCTGCTCGGCAACGGCCTGGGCAACCAGCTGAGCGTCGAGCTCGGGGTTCTTGACCTCGAGGATGTTCAGCTGGACCTGCTTGCCCGTGAGCTTCTCGAGGTCACCGCGGATGCGGTCGGCCTCGGCGCCACGGCGGCCGATGACGATGCCCGGACGAGCGGTGTGGATGTCCACACGCACGCGGTCACGGGTGCGCTCGATCTCAACCTTCGAGATGCCGGCGCGCTCCATGCCGGACGTCATCATCCTGCGGATGGCGACGTCTTCCTTGACGTAGTCCTTGTACAGCTTGTCGGCGTACCAACGCGACTTGAAGTCGGTGGTGATGCCGAGCCGGAACCCGTGCGGGTTTACCTTCTGGCCCATTACCGGGAACCTTCCTTGCTGCTGACGACCACGGTGATGTGGCTGGTCCGCTTGCGGATCCGGTAGGCACGGCCCTGGGCACGCGGACGGAACCGCTTCAGGGTCGGGCCCTCGTCCACGTACGCCTCGCTGATGACCAGCGTGGTGGCGTCCGGGTGGTTGTAGTTGTGTGCGGCATTGGCAATGGCGCTGTCCAGCACCTTGCCAACCGGCACGCTCGCGGCCTGCGGGGCGAAACGCAGGACCGCCTGAGCCTCCGTGGCATCCATGCCACGGATAAGGTCCACCACTCGGCGGGCCTTCATGGGCGTGACGCGGATGTACCGCGCCTGGGCCCTGGCTTCCATGGTTGTCCCTTCGGTGTAAGTCATAGTCGTAACCACCCCGCCTTTAGCGGCGCTTCGACTTCCGGTCGTCCTTGACGTGGCCGCGGAAGGTGCGAGTCGGCGAGAACTCGCCGAGCTTGTGGCCGACCATCGACTCGGTGACGAACACCGGGACGTGGGTCTTGCCGTTGTGCACCGCGATGGTGTGACCCAGCATGCTGGGGATGATCATCGAGCGACGGGACCAGGTCTTGATGACGTTCTTGGTACCGGCTTCGTTCTGGACGTCCACCTTCTTCAGGAGGTGTCCGTCGACGAAGGGTCCCTTCTTGAGACTGCGCGGCATCTAAACCCGCTCCTAGCGCTTCTTGTTCGTCTTGCGGCGGCGGACGATGTACTTGCTCGAAGCCTTCTTCGGCGAGCGAGTACGACCCTCCTTCTGACCCCACGGGGAGACCGGGTGGCGACCACCGGAGGTCTTACCCTCACCACCACCGTGCGGGTGGTCGACCGGGTTCATCGCGACACCGCGGACGGACGGGCGAACGCCCTTCCAGCGCATACGGCCGGCCTTGCCCCAGTTGATGTTCGACTGCTCGGCGTTGCCGACCTCGCCGACCGTGGCGCGGCAGCGCGCGTCGACGAGACGGATCTCGCCCGACGGCATGCGGAGGTGGGCCATGGTGCCCTCCTTCGCCAGCAGCTGCACGGAGGCGCCCGCGGAACGGGCGAACTTGGCGCCACCACCGGGACGGAGCTCGATCGCGTGGATCGTGGTACCGACCGGGATGTTACGGAGCGCGAGGTTGTTACCGGGCTTGATGTCGGCCGTGGGGCCGTTCTCAATCCGGTCGCCCTGCTTCAGAGCCTTCGGCGCGATGATGTAGCGCTTCTCGCCGTCCGCGTAGTGCAGGAGCGCGATGCGCGCGGTGCGGTTGGGGTCGTACTCGATGTGCGCGACCTTGGCCGGCACGCCGTCCTTGTCGTGACGACGGAAGTCGATCACGCGGTAGGCGCGCTTGTGTCCACCACCCTGGTGGCGAACGGTGATCCGACCGGTGTTGTTACGGCCGCCCTTGCTGTGCAGGGGGCGAACCAGCGACTTCTCCGGCGTGGACCGCGTGATCTCGACAAAGTCGGCGACGCTGGAGCCACGACGGCCCGGGGTCGTCGGCTTGTACTTGCGGATACCCATTTCTCAGTCCTCGTCCGATTCCGGACGACTAGACCTCCGTTAGGAGGCCTGGCCGCCGAAGATGTCGATTCGGTCGCCCTCAGCGAGGGTCACGATGGCGCGCTTGGTGTCAGCGCGCTTGCCGAAACCGGTCTTGGTGCGCTTGCGCTTACCCTGACGGTTGATCGTGTTGACCCCGGTGACCTTGACCCCGAAGACCGCCTCGACGGCCTGCTTGATCTGGGTCTTGTTGGAGCCAGGCGCGACGATGAACGTGTACTTGTTCTCGTCCAGCAGCGCGTAGCTCTTCTCCGAGACAACCGGCTTGATCAGCAGGTCGCGCGGGTCAGTGAAGGTCTTGCTGGTAACGGTCGCCTCAGACATCAGGCGTCGCTCCCTTCGGTCTCATCGGCCTTGGGGCCAGACACGAAGGACTCGAAAGCGGCCTGAGTGAAGACCACGTCGTCAGAGACGATCACGTCGTACGTGTTCAGCTGGCCCGGCTCCAGGATGTGGACCTGGGGCAGGTTGCGGGCGGACAGCCACGCGGCCTCGTCGGCGCGCTCGACGACCAGGAGCAGGTTCTTGCGCTCCGAGATCTTGCCGAACAGCGTCTTGGCGGCCTTCGTGGAGGCGGCACCCTCGACCACGCCGGTGACGACGTGGATGCGGGAGTGACGCGCACGGTCCGAGAGGGCACCGCGGAGGGCGGCGGCCTTCATCTTCTTCGGGGTCCGCTGGGAGTAGTCACGCGGCTGCGGGCCGTGGACGACGCCACCGCCGACGAACTGCGGAGCGCGGGTCGAACCCTGGCGAGCGCGGCCGGTGCCCTTCTGGCGGTACGGCTTGCGGCCACCACCACGGACTTCGCCACGACGCTTGGTCTTGTGCGTGCCCTGACGGGCAGCAGCCAGCTGAGCGACAACGACCTGGTGGATCAGCGGAACGCTGGTCTTCGCGTCGAAGATCTCCGCGGGGAGCTCGACGGTACCGGCCTTGTCGCCTGCCGGCGAAAGGATGTCAATGGTGCTCATTACCTCAAGCCCCCTTGGCCGCGGTACGGACCAGGACGAGGCCGCCGTTCGGACCGGGGACCGCGCCCTTGATGAGCAGCAGACCCTTCTCCGCGTCAACCGCGTGGATGGTCAGGTTCTGGGTGGTGACGCGCTCGTTGCCCATACGACCGGCCATGCGCATGCCCTTGAAGACACGCCCAGGGGTGGCGCAGCCACCGATCGAACCGGGGGAGCGGTGCTTGCGCTGCACACCGTGACCGGCGCCGAGGCCCCGGAAGTTGTGCCGCTTCATGACACCGGCGAAGCCCTTGCCCTTGCTGTTGCCCGTGACGTCAACCTTGACGCCGGACTCGAACACCTCAGCAGTGATCTCCTGGCCGAGCGTGTACTCGCTGGCGTCGGAGGTGCGGAGCTCCACCAGGTGGCGGCGGGGGGTGACGTCGGCCTTGGCGAAGTGGCCCTTGAGGGGCTTGTTCACCTTGCGCGGGTCGATCTCGCCGAAGGCGATCTGGACCGACTCGTAGCCGTCGATGTCGTTCGTACGGACCTGGGTAACGACGCAGGGTCCGGCCTTGACCACGGTGACCGGGACGACACGGTTGTTCTCGTCCCAGACCTGGGTCATGCCGAGCTTCTCGCCCAGGACGCCCTTGATCTGCTTTGCCATCTTCTCGACGCCTCTCAGAGCTTGATCTCGATGTCAACGCCGGCCGGAAGGTCCAGGCGCATCAGCGAGTCAACGGTCTTGGGCGTCGGGTCGAGGATGTCGATCAGGCGCTTGTGCGTGCGCATCTCGAAGTGCTCGCGCGAGTCCTTGTACTTGTGCGGCGACTTGATGACGCAGTACACGTTCTTCTCAGTGGGCAGCGGCACCGGGCCTGCGACCGACGCACCAGTGCGGGTCACCGTCTCGACGATCTTCTTCGCCGAGGAGTCGATGACCTCGTGGTCGTAGGCCTTGAGCCGGATGCGGATCTTCTGTCCCGCCATGGCTACTCCGTAGTCCTGTCTGTATGTGGAACGCTCTGGCTCCCGGTGGGCCGCGGGATGGATCCCGCAGTCTTTCCTCCGACCCACGCGGTCGGGCGTGTCGCACTCCCTCTACAGAAAATTCCCATACGGAAATTCCCTCGTCCAAGGGGATGCGGTCCCGGACCGCGCATCGGGGGAGAAACACCCGCCGAGTGCCTGGTGGGCACCGTGCTGACACTTCCCAGAAGATTCCCGTACGTCCGTCCTCATTGCTGCCCCGAGGGGCAGATTAAGGACGACGAGTACTGTGGGACTCGCTTCCGGTCCTCCCGGCGGGAGGCGCACAGCATCGGCACTCAACCGAGCAACTTGAGTAGTCTGCCATACGAGACACGTACCTGGCCAATCGGGCCGAAGAGAATACCCCGCCGCGCGATCACGTCAAACCCCGGCGCGCGACGGGGATCCCTGGTCAGGCCGGTCAGGACCGCGTGATGGTCCCGCAGTCCCCGCCGCGGATCTCGCCGCTGCGGTCGTACGGGTCCGCGGCCGGTCCGGAGCCCGGCGTTCCGTCCGGCCCGTCCTGCCCGAAGTCCGGATGCATGAATCCCCCGGCCGCCCCGCAGCGCACGTTCGACCACTCCGCCTTGTACGTGTGCAGCTGGAGCTTCCCCGCCGTGGCCCGCCAGCGCGCCGGGTCGAGCACCGAGAAGGTGATCTGCCGGCGCACGATCGTGCGCTGCACGCTGCCGTCCGCCCGCGTCATCGGGTGCACGAAGGTGTAGTCGGTGACCACCAGGAGCTCCCCCGGCTCCCCCGCCTCCGCGCGCATGCTGCCGCGCACCTTGACCACGTCGCCGACGGGCCGGACCTCGGCCGGGTCGAAGCGGGTGAACAGCTTGGCGGCGTCGTCCCCGGAGCCGGACTGCGCCAGCGAGCGCTCCGCCTTCTGCGCCACATCGGGCTGCGCCGGGTCCAGCAGCGCCAGCGCCGCCTGCGGCCGGCCGCCCCGCAGGACCGCCGGGTCCAGGTTCGCGGAGACCAGGAAGGCCTTCGCCCGCGCGAGCGCGTCCGCGACCCGCTCCGGCGCCAGCCCGGCCACGGCGGCCGCCGCGGGCACCTCGATGGCGGCGGCGCCCTCGGCCCACCGCTGGGCCGGGGACCCCCGGAACGGCTCGGCGAGCGTCGGCCGCTCCGCCCGGACGTCCCCCGGGGCCGCGGTCGGACGTACGGACTCCGCCGGCAGCGGCCCGGCCGCCGCGGCCCGCTCGCGCGCCGTGCTCTCGCCCGTCAGCCGGTCGATCAGCAGCTCCGGCCGGAGGGCGACCAGCGCGAGCCCCGCGATGAGCACGATCGCGGCGGCCGCCTTGAGCCGCCGCCCCTTGCTCCGGCGGCCCGGCGCGTCCGGCCCGGTGCGCCATCCCGGCGGCCCGGCCGCGGCGGCCCGGCCGCGGCCGAAGCGGCCCGCCGCCCGGCGCCGTTCCTCGTCCTCGCGCCGCAGCCGCTCCGTCACCATCCGCGCCCGCGCGGACGGTTCCTTCGGCGCGTCCGCGCTCCGCTGCCCCGCCTGCTCGGCGAACCGCTGCCACTCCTCGTCGGACACGCGCGGTCCGTCGTCCTGCTGTGCCATTCCCTGCCCCACCCCGTGAAACGTTCCTGCCGCGCCCGGAGGCGCCCCCTGTACATGCGGTGCGAGCGTCTCACACGCCACTGACACCCTCGTCGTCCCCATCGGCCGCTACGCGCCCCGGACATGCGGAAAGGGCCCCTCCCCGCCGCCGGAGCGGTGGGAAGGGGCCCTTCCGTCATGCATGGTGTCCGCTCGCACGGACGACCGGGTCAGAGCACGAAATTACTTCGTGATCTTGGTGACCTGGCCGGCGCCCACGGTACGACCACCCTCACGGATGGCGAACTTCAGGCCCTCTTCCATCGCGACGGGCTGGATGAGGTTGACCGTCATGTCGGTGTTGTCACCGGGCATGACCATCTCGGTGCCCTCGGGGAGGGTCACAACGCCCGTCACGTCCGTGGTACGGAAGTAGAACTGCGGGCGGTAGTTGTTGAAGAACGGGGTGTGACGGCCACCCTCGTCCTTCGACAGGATGTACGCGGCGGCCTCGAACTCGGTGTGCGGCGTGACCGAACCGGGCTTGATGATGACCTGGCCGCGCTCGACGTCCTCGCGCTTGATGCCACGGAGGAGCAGACCGACGTTCTCACCGGCCTGGCCCTCGTCGAGCAGCTTGCGGAACATCTCGATGCCGGTGACCGTGGTGGTGGTCTTCTCCTGCTTGATGCCGATGATGTCAACGGTCTCGTTGACCTTCAGGACACCACGCTCGATGCGGCCGGTGACGACGGTGCCACGACCGGTGATCGTGAAGACGTCCTCGACGGGCATCAGGAAGGGCTTCTCGGTGTCACGCGGCGGGGTCGGGATCGCCTCGTCGACGGCGTCCATCAGGCCGAGGAGCTTGTCGCCCCACTCCTTGTCGCCCTCGAGCGCCTTGAGCGCCGAGACCTGGACGACCGGCAGGTCGTCGCCCGGGAAGTCGTACTCGGAGAGGAGCTCACGGACCTCGAGCTCGACGAGCTCCAGGATCTCCTCGTCGTCCACCATGTCGGCCTTGTTCAGGGCGACGACGATGTACGGAACGCCGACCTGGCGGGCCAGGAGCACGTGCTCCTTGGTCTGCGGCATCGGGCCGTCGGTGGCGGCGACCACGAGGATGGCACCGTCCATCTGCGCGGCACCGGTGATCATGTTCTTGATGTAGTCCGCGTGACCCGGGCAGTCGACGTGGGCGTAGTGACGCGCCTCGGTCTGGTACTCGACGTGCGCGATGGAGATGGTGATACCGCGCTGGCGCTCCTCAGGAGCCTTGTCGATCTGATCGAAGGCCGAAGCCGCGTTCAGGTCCGGGTACTTGTCGTGCAGCACCTTGGTAATGGCGGCCGTGAGGGTCGTCTTACCGTGGTCAATGTGACCGATGGTGCCGATGTTGACGTGCGGCTTAGTCCGCTCGAACTTCGCCTTCGCCACGGGGGTCCTCCTGAGAGTGGTTCTGTACGCCTTGAATCATCGGCGCCAGGTGATCTTTGCTGGATAGCCGGTTCCCCCGGGGCAACGGGAGGGTTGCTCCTGTTGCCCCTGAGGCTCCGGTGGCAAGCCTAAAGCGTGTACTCGGAAGAGTTACTCGCCCTTGGCCTTCGCGATGATCTCCTCAGCGACGTTCCGGGGAACCTCGGCGTAGGAGTCGAACTGCATCGAGTAGCTGGCGCGACCCGAGGTCTTGCTGCGGAGGTCTCCGACGTAGCCGAACATCTCCGAAAGCGGCACGAGGCCCTTCACGACGCGAGCGCCGTGGCGCTCCTCCATGGCCTGGATCTGGCCACGGCGGGAGTTGATGTCGCCGATGACGTCACCCATGTAGTCCTCGGGCGTGGTGACCTCGACGGCCATCATCGGCTCCATGAGCACGGGGGACGCCTTGCGCGCGGCCTCCTTGAAGGCCTGCGAACCGGCGATCTTGAACGCGAGCTCGGAGGAGTCGACCTCGTGGTAGCCGCCGTCGAGAAGCGTGACGCGGACGCCCGTCATCTCGTAGCCGGCCAGGATGCCGAACTGCATGGCCTCCTGCGCACCGGCGTCGACCGAAGGGATGTACTCCTTCGGCACACGGCCACCGGTGACCTTGTTCACGAACTCGTACGCCGGACCGTCGGCGTCCGTGATCGGCTCGATCGCGATCTGCACCTTGGCGAACTGACCGGTACCACCGGTCTGCTTCTTGTGGGTGTAGTCGTGACGCTCGACCGTCGCGCGGATGGTCTCGCGGTAGGCGACCTGCGGCTTGCCGACGTTGGCCTCGACCTTGAACTCGCGCTTCATACGGTCGACCAGCACCTCGAGGTGCAGCTCGCCCATACCGCCGAGGATGGTCTGGCCCGTCTCCTCGTCCGAGTGAACGTGGAAGGAGGGGTCCTCCTCCGCGAGACGCTGGATGGCGACACCCAGCTTCTCCTGGTCACCCTTGGACTTGGGCTCGATGGCGACCTGGATGACCGGAGCCGGGAAGTCCATGGACTCCAGGATCACGGGTGCCTTGTCGTCACACAGCGTCTCACCGGTGGTGGTCTGCTTCAGGCCCATGACGGCGACGATGTCGCCGGCGCCCACCGCGTCGATCTCCTCACGCTTGTTCGCGTGCATGCGGTAGATCTTGCCGATGCGCTCCTTCTTGCCCTTGACGGAGTTCAGCACCGAGGTGCCGGCCTCCAGGCGGCCCGAGTAAACCCGGACGAAGGTGAGCTTGCCGAGGTGCGGGTCGCTCATGATCTTGAACGCCAGCGCCGCGAGGGGCTCCTCGTCGGACGGCTTGCGCTTCACGACCAGCTCCGCGTCCTTGACGTCGTGGCCCTCGATGGCCTCGATGTCCAGGGGCGACGGCAGGTAGCGGACGACGGCGTCGAGCAGGGGCTGGACGCCCTTGTTCTTGAACGCCGTGCCACAGAACACCGCGGTGATCGTGGCGCCCGAGCCCTTGCCGGAACCGATGATGATGCGACGCACGGCGGCGTGCAGCTGCTCGACGGTGGGCTCGACGCCCTCCAGGAACAGCTCCATGAGCTGGTCGTCGTTCTCGGCGACCTGCTCCACCAGCTTGGCGCGCCATTCCTCGGCGGCCTCGGTGTGCGTGGCGGGGATGTCGACGATGTCGTACATCTCGCCCTTGGTCGCCTCGGCGGACCAGACGAACGCCTTCATGGTGACGAGGTCGACGACACCCTGGAAGTCGGCCTCGGCGCCGATCGGCAGCTGCATGACGATCGGGACCGCGCCGAGGCGGGACTCGATCATCTCGACGCAGCGGTGGAACTCGGCACCGGTACGGTCGAGCTTGTTGACGAAGCAGATGCGCGGCACGCCGTAGCGGTCCGCCTGACGCCAGACAGTCTCGGACTGCGGCTCCACACCGGCGACACCGTCGAACACGGTGACGGCGCCGTCGAGGACGCGGAGCGAACGCTCCACCTCGACGGTGAAGTCAACGTGACCCGGGGTGTCGATGATGTTGATGGTGTGGTCGACGTCCTCGAGCGGCCAGTGGCAGGTCGTCGCGGCAGACGTGATCGTGATGCCGCGCTCCTGCTCCTGCTCCATCCAGTCCATCGTGGCAGCGCCGTCGTGGACCTCACCGATCTTGTACGACACACCGGTGTAGAACAGGATGCGCTCGGTGGTGGTCGTCTTGCCCGCGTCGATGTGGGCCATGATCCCGATGTTGCGGACCTTGGCCAGGTCAAGCGAAGTGGTAGCCATAAGGCTTCGGTCTTCTCTCGGTCTCGATGTGGGGTGGGACTACCAGCGGTAGTGCGCGAAGGCCTTGTTGGACTCGGCCATCTTGTGCGTGTCCTCACGCTTCTTGACGGCCGCACCGAGGCCGTTCGAAGCGTCGAGAAGCTCGTTCATCAGGCGCTCGGTCATGGTCTTCTCGCGGCGGGCGCGGGAGTAACCCACGAGCCAGCGGAGCGCCAGGGTCGACTGGCGACCCGGCTTGACCTCGACCGGAACCTGGTAGGTCGCGCCACCGACACGGCGGGACTTGACCTCGAGGGACGGCTTGACGTTCTCCAGCGCGCGCTTCAGCGTGATGACCGGGTCGTTGCCGGTCTTCTCGCGGAGGCCTTCCATGGCGCCGTAGACGATGCGCTCGGCGGTGGAGCGCTTGCCGTTCAGCAGGATCTTGTTGATGAGCGACGTCACCAGAGGAGATGCGTAGACCGGGTCGATGATGACCGGGCGCTTCGGGGCGGGGCCCTTACGAGGCATTCTTACTTCTCCTTCTTGGCGCCGTAGCGGCTGCGGGCCTGCTTGCGGTTCTTGACAGCCTGGGTGTCAAGCGCACCGCGGATGATCTTGTAACGAACACCCGGCAGGTCCTTCACACGGCCACCACGCACGAGCACGATCGAGTGCTCCTGCAGGTTGTGTCCCTCGCCCGGAATGTAGGCCGTGACCTCGATGCCGGAGGTCAGACGCACACGCGCGACCTTACGGAGCGCCGAGTTCGGCTTCTTCGGGGTGGTCGTGAACACTCGCGTGCAGACGCCACGACGCTGGGGCGAAGCCTCAAGCGCGGGGGTCTTTGTCTTCTCGACCTTGTCCTGCCGGCCCTTCCGGACCAGCTGCTGGATCGTAGGCACTACTTCTCCGGTTTCTGTGTGCCGTGTAGTGAAGCTAACCTGGAACTTTGCCGACCCACGCGGTCGGGTGTGTCGGATCCGGCGGACCTCCGCGCAAGCACGGAAACGCATGGATCGCGGTGGCCGATGCGGCTCGCGTGCGGTTGATGGACACGCACGGGAGCCCAGGCACACCCCAGGCACAAGGTCTGAGCGTACCCACCGCATCCACTCCGGTCAAAACATAAGCCCCGGCCCCCCGGCCCCGGAGGGCCCGGAGGTCAGGCGCCGCACGGGCGAGGGGCCCCCGAGCCGGGGCGGGCGTGCGGTCCGCGCACCGGCGTGGTAGAGCGGGCGAACTACACTTCCAGCGAATCCCAGCGAGTCAGACCAAATACGTACGAGCGCCAGGAGCGGGACATTGGGGACGGTCAGCACGGAGCCGACGACGGCGGACACCCCGCCCCCCGGCGGCGGCCCGGCACCCGCCCCCGACCGCCGCGCGGGGCGGCTGGCCCGCCTCTACGGGCCCCTGCTGGCCTTCCTCGTCACCTCGGGCGCCTTCTGCGCGGCCTGGGCGGCCCGCGGCAGCTTCCCCTTCGGGACCGCCGGCCGGGCCATCAACGACCAGGCCAACCAGTACGTGCCCTTCCACCGGGCCCTGTGGGACCTGGTCCACGGCCAGGCCTCCGGTGACGTCCTGTTCACCTGGAGCGGCGGCTTCGGACAGCAGTTCCTCTCCGACTACTACACCTACCTCGGCAACCCGTTCTCCTGGCTGGCCGTGCTGGTCCCCCGCGACCACGTAGACCTGGCCGTCTTCGCCGTCACCCCGGTCACGATGGGCACCGCCGCCGCCCTCATGACCGTCTACCTCGGCAAGCTCCACCCCGGCCCCTGGTGGCAGCGGGGCGTGCTCGGGGCCACGTACGGGCTGTGCGGATGGGCCCTGAGCGACGCCTCGTACATCCCGATGTGGCTGTGGGGCCTGGTCGCGCTGCCGCTGCTCGGGATCGCCGTCGAATGGTGCCTGGAGCAGCGGCGCTGGCCCGGGGTCGCGCTGTTCGTCGCCCTCGCCTGGTTCGGGAACTTCTACACCGCGATGATGGCCACGATGGCCGCCTGCGTCCTGCTCGCCATCCGGCTGATCACCCTGGACCTGACCGGCGCGCAGCGGCTGCGCGCCGTGTGGCGGGCCGCCTCCGCGGCGGCCGTGGGCATCATGCTCACCCTGCCGCTGCTCCTGCCGTCGTTCCTCTCCAGCGGCGCCGCGCAGCCCACCAAGGCCGCCGCCTTCGACCCAGTGCGGATCGAGGTGTTCCTGGCCGGGATGCTCCCGGCCACCCACCTCTGGGGCGGCCGGCCCCGGCTCTACGTCGCCTCCCTGGGGCTGATCCTGGCGGGCAGCTTCCTGCTCAATGCGGCGGTCGCGAAGCGCACCCGGCTGGTGTGGGCGGCCGCGACGGTGCTCGTGGCCGTCTCCTTCCAGTTCCCGCCGACCCAGTTCGTGTGGCACGGGCTGGCCGTCCCCAACGGCAACCCGTACCGCGAGACCTTCGTGTTCAGCGCGATGGTCGTCATCGTGGCCTGGCTGGCGCTGGCCCACCGGCCGCGCCCGCTGCACCTGGCGCTGTCCGCCGCCCTGCTGGTCGCGGCCACGTTCGTGCTGCGCCACACCAACGACTTCGGCGGCTGGACCTGGCCGGCCGTCCTCGGCGGCGGCGCCCTCTCGCTGCTGGCCCTGACCCTGCTCGCGCTCGGCGAGAAGCGGCGCTTCCTCGTGCCCGTCGCCGCCGTCCTGATGGTCGCCGTCGTCTTCGCCGAGTCCACCGCCGCGGCCGCCAACGCCGACGCCCGCCGGGCCCGCGAGCGCTGGGCCAAGCCCGCCGCCACCTCCAGCCAGTCGATCACCCGGCACTTCGAGGCGGTCCGGGATGTGGACGGCTGGCCCGCCTACCGGACGGATTCGGGCGCGCCGCAGACCTCGTACAACGACGCCCTCGCCCTGCGGGCGGAGGGCCCGCAGTACTACAGCAGCTACCTCCCGGAGGCCACGTACCAGGCCCTGGAGCCGCTGGGCTACGGCTTCAAGAACGACGGCCGGACCTTCTTCGGCGCCGACAACCCGGTGCTCGACGCGATCTTCTCGATCGGCGCCCGCGTCCGCCCCGGCACCGCCCCGCGCACCTGGACGGGCTCGAAGTTCCCGGCCCCGCCCCTGGTCACGGTCCGCCCCGCCACCCCGTACGCCTCCCCCAACCCGGCGGACAGCGTCTACGCCCGTCAGGAGACGGTCCTCGGCGCCACCGTCTACCGGGTCCCCGAGGTCACCCGCGGCGGCACCGGCACCGCCCAGACGTACGCCGCCCAGTGCACCCCGGGCTCCGAGGCCTACTGGTACTCCCCCGAGCTCTTCGGAACCCTGCGCACCGACGGCCACCGGCGCCCCCTGGAGGACCGCATGAGCGGCGTCCTCCCGCTGGGCCCGGTCCCCGCGTCGGGCCGCCTGGAGGTCACCGTCGACACCCACACCCGCGGCGCCACCGCCGGCCCCCACCCCATCGGCTGCCTGGACCGGCCCGCCCTGGACGCGGCGGTGGCCCACCTCACCGACACCGGCGCCACGAAGGTCACCGCGGGGGGCCACGGCATCGAGGCCACCCTCCCGCGGGGCGCCACCGGCACCGCCGTCCTCGCCACGACCGCCGTCCCGGGCTGGCAGTGCAACGCCCCGCTGCGCCCCTTCCACGGCCTGCTCGCGGTCCCCCTCACCCCGGGCACCGACAAGGTCTCCTGCACCTTCACCCCGAAGGGCCTCGCCCCCGGCCTCGCCGCCGCCGCCCTGGCCCTCCTCGCCCTCCTCGCCGTCCCCCTGACCCCCCACCTCCGCCGCCGCCTGCGCCACCGGCGCTGAGGCGCCGACCGAGACCAGCCGCCGGGAGCCCAATACCGGCGTTTGCGCAGACCGCAGGCCCCCCGGTGAGTAGATTGACCGCCCGCGATCGATCGGGGGGCCACATGGATCCGGCATACCTCCCGGGCGAGGGAGGACTGGACGACCGCGTCCCGTTCCTGGCCCGCCTGGAGAACGAGGACGCCACGGCGTTACGCAAACTGGGCCGCGAGCTGCGGTTCGCTCCACGCTCCCCGTTGATCCAGCAGGACGAGCCGTCCACGCACGTCCTGCTCCTCCTCACCGGCTGGACCAAGGTCACCGCCTCGGCGGCCACCGGATACCAGGCCCTGCTGGCATTGCGCGGGCCCGGTGACATCGTCGGGGAATCGGCCGCCGTCACGGGCGGGCCCCGGTCGGCCACGGTCACGGCGCTGGAACACGTCCGGGCGGTGGCCATCGACCACCGGGCGTTCCGCGAGTTCCTGGCCGGCTGCCCCGCGGCCGCCTTCACGCTCCTCGGGCTGACGGCCGAACGCACGCGGGCATCGGACCGGCGGCAGCTGGCACACGCGTCCATGAGCGTGCGCGAGCGCCTGGCAACGCTGCTGCTCGACCTGGCCCGTACCCACGGCCGTCGCGGCACGGACGGAGTGGAGATCGCCGTGCCGCTGACCAAGCAGGAGCTGGCGGGGGCGGTCGGGGCGTCACGCGAGATGGTCCAGCGCGCGCTCAAGGAACTCCGCGACCGGGGCGTCGTCGCCACCGGACGCCGCACGGTGGTGATCGCCCGGCCGGACGTCCTGCGGAGGATCTGCCGGCTCGACATCTGAGCCCTCAGTGCACACGGTCACAGTCGCAGTGCGTCATCTGCCCTCACACCGCGGTCTCCTGCGCCCACACCCTGGTGCGGCACCCGGAACGCAACCCCCGAGAGGCAGCCATGACGCACCCGCTCAACCGCACTCTTCTCCTGCTCGACATCGAGAAGTTCAGCGACCGCGACGACGTGGAACAGACGTACCTGCGGCGCATGCTCTACGACGTGGTCGAACGCGTGCTGCAGTCGGCCGGCATCGACCAGACCCTCCATCTGCGGGCCGACCGGGGCGACGGGGTTCTCGTGATGATCGATGCGAACGCCTCGCTGCCGCTCCTGCTGCGCGTCGTGCTCACCGAGGCTCCGGCGCGCCTGAGGGAGGTCAACCGGATGGCTTCGCGCACGGCCCAGATCAGGCTGCGTGCGGTGGTGGCCACCGGATTCGTCAGCGTCGACGCCATCGACGGCTGGGTCGGCACCGACCTCAACCAGGCGTGCCGCCTCCTGGACGCGGACGCCCTACGGGCCGCGCTGCGGGAGGGGAGCTCGGACATCGCCCTGTGCGTGTCCGAATCCGTGCACGCGGGGATCGTGCGCCACGACCACCAGGGCGTCCCGGCGGATTCCTTCCACCCCGTGACGGTGGAGAGCAAGAACGGTCCCCTGAAGGCCTGGCTCCACGGCCGCCCGCCCGCGGCAGCCGGCGCCGCCGCGCCCGCGCAGGACCTCGCGCCCGCACCCGCACAGGACCGGACGTCCCCCGCTGGCGGCGGCTCGGTGGAGTTCCACGGGACGAACAGCGGGGTGGTCACGGGTCAGATCAGCGGGCCGATGATCCAGGGCGGGGTGATCAACGGCGGCGTCACCTTCCACGGGGCCAAGGGTGACGGCCGATGAGCACCCCGGCCCCGGGCGGGGCGGCCGAGGCCAAGGCCGACCCGGGCGGACCGGCCGCGCCCGCGGAACAGGACGACTCGAAGCAGGGCCCCGACGAAAAGGGCGCCCTCCACCCGGAAGAGGCCCCGCCACAACGGGCCTGGGACACCCGGCGGGACATCGACCGCCACGCCCCGGCCTCCGCCCGGTTCACCGGACGGAACAGCGGGGTCGTGGCGGGCGCCATCAACGGCAACGTCACCAGGACCGAACACCACTACCACGGCTCCTCCGGACCCACCCGTGCCTCGGGGGAAGTCCCGGCCTCGGAGCTGGACCGGCTGGCCCTCACGTTCGTCGCCGGAGACACCCCCTTCGAGGAGCTCCTGGAGCGGCTCCGCGAAGAGCGAGTCCTGGTATTGACCGGAGTTCCCTTCAGCGGGCGCCGCACCGCCGCCCTGATGCTGCTGCGACGGGCAGGTGCGACCCCGGTGCACGCACTCGACCGCGAGACGACCCCGGGAGCGCTCCTGGAGCAGGTCCAGAAGGGCGCGGCCCCCGGTCACGTGCTGTGCGACCTGGTCACCTCCCGCACCGCACCGCTCCGCGAGACGCACGTCCTGTCGCTCCGCGACCACCTGCGCACGCACGACGGCCACCTCGTGATCACCACCGGTCTGCGGCCCTGGACCGAGGACGACGTCCGCACCCGGCCCTGGACCCCACCCGATGCCGGGACTCTGATGCGTTCCCATCTGGACCGGGCGGCCGGTGAGGCCACCGCTCGCAGACTGCTGTGTCTGGCCGAGGTACGCCAGTTCCTCCCCCGGGCCCACCAGCCCCGCGAGGTGGTCGCCTTCAGCCGTCAGCTCCTGCGCCTGGCGTCAGGAGAGATCCGGGAAGAGGATCTCCGCGACACCACGGCCGGACTGTTGGACGAACAGGTGCGCGAATGGTTCGAGGCGGACGAGGACACGCTCCACCTGCGGGAGAAGGCCTTCCTCATCGCTCTCGCCGCCTTCGACGCCGGCCCGTACGCCCTGACCGCCGAGCTCAGCGACCTCCTGTTCCAGGAGCTCCAGGCCACCGTCAACTCCGGCCTGCCCAAGGCCGTCCCCGTGTTCGGCACCCACATCCTCAACCGGCTGAGGACGGCCCGCGCCCGGCCCTACCCCGACCGGGAGATGACCGAATGGGGTCCCGTGGAACAGCTCAAGGCCGAGTTCCTGGACGGCCGCACCGCCTTCGTCCTGCTGCGCGAGGTCTGGACGGGGCACCCCTCGGCCCGTCCCGCGCTGGTCGCCTGGCTCGGGAAGCTCATCGTCGACGGCCGGCCCTTCGTCCGCACCCGGGCCGCGGCCACCGTGGGGGCGCTCGCCTTCACCGACCTGCCGTCCGCGATGGCCCTGGTCATCGAGCCCTGGGCCGTGTCCCGCAACGCCCAGCAGCGGGTCGGCGCGGTCAGCGCCCTGACTCTGGCGCACCGTGTGGGAGCACCGAACATCCTGCGGATCACCGACAGCTGGACCGCCGACAACGACCCGAACCTCTCCTGGGTGGGCATCCGCGTACAGGGCCTGCTGGGGGCCGAACGTGCCCGCGAGGCGCTCGCCGCGCTGCGCGTGCAGGCCCGCAAACAGTACGTCCCCGACGAGTCCGGGCCGGGGCCGCTGGAGAGCGAGATCGCCCAGTCGATCGAGCTCCTGCTGCTCTCCGAGAAGGCCGAGGACGTGCTCTGCGAAGTCCTGCGGACCCTGGACGACCACCGCTCGGTGTTCCAGATCTCCGTGGCCGGGTTCCTCGGCGCCTGCCGGCGCACGGCGGAAGAAGCACCCGACATGCCTCTCGTCCTGCGTACCTACCGGCAGGCCCGCCTCGACGGAACACCCGCCGCCCACGGGATCCCCAGGCTGTGGAGGGCCTGCCTCGGCGACCCGTCGTTCACCACCGAGGCGCTGGATGTCCTCCGGGCCTGGATCCTCGCGGCAGACCGGGACGTCGCCACGTCCTGGGCCCTCGCCGACCTGCTTCCGAAGCTGGCGGACGACACCACGGCGCGACAGCGCATCCAGCACCTCCTGCGGACGGTCCGCGGCGACGACGGCGGCCCGCGCCCGGCCTCGGCCGACGACCTCCTCACGGCCCTGTACCGGGCCTGACCCCAAGGAGCCCCAGATGTCCCCCGCACATTTCGACTGGCTGCAGGCCGCCGACCGGCACACGGAGCTGACCGACCCGGTCATCAGCGTCCGCCAACTCGCCCGCTGGGACCTGCGCCGCAAGCGCCACACCCACTTCGACCACTGTCTGGTTTACGCGACCCACGAGGGCGATCACGTGGAGTTCCGCCCGCCCCGCCGGCCCAGAGCGACCACCCGCTACAGCGCCGTGTACGAGGTGGACCTGGGAGTCCACCTCGTCCGCGACGAGGTGGCGCTGCCCAGTTCCAACGACGCCTTGGAGTTCCAGGCCGAGGCCGAGTTCCGCTGGCAGGTGGCCGATCCGGTCGCCTTCGTCCGCAGCGGGGAACGCGACGTGCCGCGGCTGCTGCGCAACGAGCTCGAACGGCGCTCACGGGATCTCGTACGACTGCACGCCGTCACCGACAGCGCCGTCGCCGAAGCGGAACTGCTGCGATCCGCTGCCGGCTGGCCGCAGTTGGGGGCCGCGGCCGGCCTCACGACGTCCTGGACCCTGCGGCTGCGCCGCAACCAGCAGGCGATCGCCCACCAGATCCGGCTCCAGGCCATCGGTCAGGAGGCCGAAGCGAAGATCCTCGGCGACGTGCTCGGGAGGGACACGGACGCCGCCGCCGAACAGCGGGAGGCCGCCCTCCTGCGGCTCCAGTCCGAGAAGGTCGGCCTGTACGAGGACTACCTGGAACAGGGTGGGATCAGGGCCTCGGCCTGGTACCTGAGCCGGCACCCAGGAGCGGGACAGGAGGTCATGGCCAACCTGCGGGAGGACCAGCGGCAACTCGTCGAAAAGCAGCTGGAGCTGGTCACGAAGCTGTTCGACTCGGCGGAGGCCGAGACCCACGAGCTGGCCGAACCCCGCAGGCACGCCGTCCGCGCGCTGACCGAGGTGCTCACCCAGCGCTTCCCCGGCACCTCCACGGACGCCGGCGGCTCGGCAGCCGACGGACCTCCCACCAGGGACCTGCCGCCCGGCTACGGACGGACACCCGTCGACCCGGCCGAGGGGTGACGGCCGTGGACAAGGACTCCGGTCACGGCGACGACCTCGACTACCGACACACTCCCGGTACCCGGGTCCACTACCGGGCCCGGAACCGCGCCACCGACCTCGCGGCCGTCGGCCGCCTCGCCCTGCACCTGCCCGGCGCGCTGCTCGGCCTGCTCCTCACCTGTCTGGCGGCCCGCGGGCTGCAGTCCGCCACCGGACTCCCGTACGGGATACCCCTCGGGTTGTGGCTGGCGGCCGGGGCCCTCGCCTTCCACCGGCCCACCGAAGCCCTGCTCGCCCGGTACCTGCTGCGGCTCGGGCGTCCCCTGCCGGACGAACTCTCCGTGCTGGCACCCGTGTGGCGCGAGGTGACGGCCCGTGCCGGGGTGGACGGCGGCCGCTACCGGCTCTGGATCGAGGAGGGCGAGGAGCTGATGGCCTCGGGCGCCGGCGGCCACCTCGTCATCATCACCAGGCGGGCGCTGGAGACCCTGCCGACGTCACAGCTGGCGGCGGTCCTCGCCCACGAGCTCGGACACCACACGGCGGGGCACTCCTGGGCACAGTTGCTCGTCTGGTGGTACGCCCTCCCCGGCAGGATCGCCTGGCGGGCCCTGGCCGCAGCGGCTCGTTCGGTCCGGCAAACGGTCCGGAGCGTGCCGGGCTACGCGGTCGTGCTGTCGGCCGTGCTCCTCGCCCTGGCCGCCTGCCGGGTCCTGGTCCTCACCTTCGGGCTGCCGATGCTCCTGGCGTCCCTGCCGTTCCTCATCGCCGCCGTCAGCCGCCGCACCGAGCTGCGGGCGGATCGGTACGCCGCCGTGCTGGGGTTCGGCCCGGATCTCGTCCGGGTGCTCGTGGAGCAGCCCGAGGAGGACGGGACAGGGCTCCTGAGGCTGCTCCTCGCCTCCCACCCCGACCACCGCACCCGCCTGCACCACCTCCGGCGCCATCTGTGAGGCACCGCACAACGCCGCAGGGCGGCCACCCTGTCGGGTGACCGCCCTGCGGTTGGTGCTCTGCTGCGACTTAGCCGTTGTACGGGCCGTAGTCGTAGTCCTCCAGCGGGACAGCCTGGCCGGAGCCGGTGCCGAAGGGCGAGTAGTCGATGTCGTCGTAACCGACGGCCGAGTACATCGCGGCCTTGGCTTCCTCGGTGGGCTCGACCCGGATGTTGCGGTAGCGGGCGAGGCCCGTACCGGCCGGGATGAGCTTACCGATGATGACGTTCTCCTTGAGGCCGATGAGGCTGTCGGACTTGGCGTTGATCGCCGCATCCGTCAGGACTCGGGTCGTCTCCTGGAAGGAGGCGGCCGACAGCCAGGATTCCGTCGCCAGCGAGGCCTTGGTGATACCCATCAGCTGCGGACGGCCGGAGGCGGGGTGACCGCCCTCGGTGACCACGCGACGGTTCTCGGTCTCGAACTTCGAGCGCTCGACGAGCTCGCCCGGCAGGAGCTCCGCGTCGCCGGACTCGATGATCGTCACGCGGCGCAGCATCTGCCGGATGATGATCTCGATGTGCTTGTCGTGGATCGACACGCCCTGCGAGTTGTAGACCTTCTGGACTTCGCCGACCAGGTGGACCTGGACGGCACGCTGGCCGAGGATGCGCAGCACGTCGTGCGGGTTGGTGGCACCCATGGTGAGCTTCTGGCCCACCTCGACGTGGTCGCCCTCGTGCACGATGACCTTGGCGCGCTTGGAGATCGGGAACGCCGTCTCCTCGCTGCCGTCGTCGGGCGTGATGACGATCTTCTTCGTCTTCTCGGTCTCCTCGATCCGCACGCGGCCGGCGGCCTCGGAGATCGGGGCGACACCCTTCGGGGTACGGGCCTCGAAGAGCTCGACGACACGCGGCAGACCCTGCGTGATGTCGTCACCGGCCACACCACCGGTGTGGAAGGTACGCATCGTCAGCTGGGTGCCGGGCTCACCGATGGACTGGGCGGCGATGATGCCGACCGCCTCACCGATGTCGACCAGCTTGCCGGTGGCCAGCGAGCGGCCGTAGCAGAAGGCACAGGTGCCGACCGCGGACTCGCAGGTCAGGACCGAGCGGGTCTTGACCTCCTCGACGCCGTTCGCGATGAGGGCGTCGATGAGCACGTCACCGAGGTCCACGTTCGCCGGCGCGATGACCTTGCCGTCGATGACGACGTCCTCGGCCAGCATGCGGGCGTACACGGAGGTCTCGACGTCGTCCGCCTTGCGCAGGACACCCGCCTCGTCCTTGACACCGATCTTGAGCTTGAGGCCGCGCTCGGTGCCGCAGTCCTCCTCGCGGATGATGACGTCCTGCGAGACGTCCACCAGACGACGGGTGAGGTAACCCGAGTCGGCGGTACGCAGGGCGGTGTCCGCCAGACCCTTACGGGCACCGTGCGTGGAGATGAAGTACTCCAGAACGGTGAGGCCCTCGCGGAAGGACGCCTTGATCGGACGCGGGATGGTCTCGTTCTTCGCGTTCGACACCAGACCACGCATACCGGCGATCTGTCGCATCTGCATCATGTTTCCTCGGGCACCCGAGTCAACCATCATGAAGATGGGGTTCGTCTTGGGGAAGTTCGCGTTCATCGCCTCGGCGACCTCGTTGGTCGCCTGCGTCCAGATCTGGATGAGCTCCTGCGTGCGCTCTTCCTTGGTGATCAGACCGCGCTCGTACTGCTTCTGGACCTTCTCGTCCTTGGCCTCGTAGCCCGCGACGATTTCCTTCTTCGCCTCGGGAACGACGACGTCGGAGATGGCCACGGTGACGCCCGAACGGGTCGCCCAGTGGAAGCCGGCCGCCTTCAGGTTGTCGAGCGTCGCCGCCACGATGACCTTGGGGTAGCGCTCCGCCAGGTCGTTGACGATCTCGGAGAGCTGCTTCTTGCCCACCGAGTAGTCGACGAACGGGTAGTCCTCGGGCAGCAGCTCGTTGAAGAGCGCGCGGCCCAGGGTCGTCTTCAGACGGAAGCTGTCGCCCGGCTGGAACTCCTGCTCGCCCTCTTCGGCGACCGGCGCCACCCAGCCGCGCGGCGGGATGGTGCCCACCGGGAAGCGGATGTCGACGGCCGACTGCAGCGCGAGCTCGCCGGCGTCGAACGCCATGATCGCCTCGGCGGTCGAGCCGAACGCGCGGCCCTCGCCCTTGACGTCACGGAGCTCACCGTCGGTGGTCAGGAAGAACAGACCGAGGACCATGTCCTGGGTCGGCATCGTGACCGGACGGCCGTCGGCCGGCTTCAGGATGTTGTTCGAGGACAGCATCAGGATGCGGGCCTCGGCCTGCGCCTCCGCGGAGAGCGGCAGGTGCACGGCCATCTGGTCACCGTCGAAGTCCGCGTTGAACGCGGTGCAGACGAGCGGGTGGATCTGGATGGCCTTGCCTTCGACCAGCTGGGGCTCGAAGGCCTGGATGCCGAGGCGGTGCAGCGTGGGCGCACGGTTCAGGAGGACCGGGTGCTCGGCGATGACCTCTTCGAGGACGTCGTAGACGACCGTGCGGCCGCGCTCGACCATGCGCTTCGCCGACTTGATGTTCTGCGCGTGGTTCAGGTCCACCAGGCGCTTCATCACGAACGGCTTGAAGAGCTCCAGCGCCATGGCCTTGGGCAGACCACACTGGTGCAGCTTCAGCTGCGGACCGACGACGATCACGGAACGCGCGGAGTAGTCCACGCGCTTGCCGAGGAGGTTCTGACGGAATCGACCCTGCTTGCCCTTGAGCATGTCGCTCAGGGACTTCAGCGGACGGTTGCCGGGACCGGTCACCGGACGACCACGACGACCGTTGTCGAAGAGGGCGTCGACGGCCTCCTGGAGCATGCGCTTCTCGTTGTTCACGATGATCTCGGGGGCACCGAGGTCGAGAAGGCGCTTCAGGCGGTTGTTGCGGTTGATCACGCGGCGGTACAGGTCGTTCAGGTCGGAGGTCGCGAAGCGGCCACCGTCCAGCTGCACCATCGGACGCAGGTCCGGCGGGATCACCGGCACGCAGTCCAGAACCATGCCCTTGGGCTTGTTGCTGGTCTGCAGGAACGCGGAGACGACCTTGAGGCGCTTGAGCGCACGGGTCTTCTTCTGGCCCTTGCCGGTACGGATGATCTCGCGGAGGCGCTCGGCCTCCTCGTCGAGGTCGAAGGACTCCAGACGCTTCTGCAGCGCCGCGGCGCCCATGCAGCCGTCGAAGTACGTACCGAAGCGGTCGCGCAGCTCGCGGTAGAGCAGCTCGTCGCCCTCGAGGTCCTGGACCTTGAGGTTCTTGAAGCGGGCCCACACCTCGTCGAGGCGGTCGATCTCGCGCTGGGCGCGGTCACGGAGCTGCTTCATCTCGCGCTCGGCACCTTCGCGCACCTTGCGGCGTACGTCGGCCTTCGCGCCCTCGGCCTCGAGCTCGGCCAGGTCGGTCTCGAGCTTCTTGGCACGGCCTTCGAGGTCCGCGTCACGGCGGTTCTCGATCTGCTGGCGCTCGACGGAGACGTGCGCCTCCAGCGACGGGAGGTCGCGGGTGCGGCGCTCGTCGTCGACGAACGTGATCATGTACGCGGCGAAGTAGATGACCTTTTCGAGGTCCTTCGGCGCGAGGTCCAGCAGGTAGCCCAGGCGCGACGGGACGCCCTTGAAGTACCAGATGTGGGTGACGGGAGCGGCAAGCTCGATGTGGCCCATCCGCTCACGACGCACCTTGGCGCGCGTGACCTCGACGCCGCAGCGCTCGCAGATGATGCCCTTGAAGCGGACACGCTTGTACTTGCCGCAGTAGCACTCCCAGTCCCGGGTCGGACCGAAGATCTTCTCGCAGAAGAGTCCGTCCTTCTCGGGCTTGAGCGTGCGGTAGTTGATGGTCTCCGGCTTCTTGACCTCGCCGTGCGACCAGGTTCGGATGTCGTCCGCGGTGGCAAGGCCGATCCGCAGCTCGTCGAAGAAGTTGACGTCGAGCACTGTGCGTCAATCCCTCTTTCGGGGTCGAGTCTCAATCATGGTCTGAACGGTCCCGGGGATGACGGGGGGCTCTTGAGCGAGCCCCCCGTCAGGCCCGTCAGACCTCTTCGACGCTGCTCGGCTCACGCCGGGACAGGTCGATACCGAGCTCCTCCGCCGCGCGGAAGACGTCCTCGTCGGTGTCGCGCATCTCGATGGACATGCCGTCCGAGGACAGCACCTCCACGTTGAGGCAGAGCGACTGCATTTCCTTGATGAGCACCTTGAAGGACTCGGGAATGCCCGGCTCGGGGATGTTCTCGCCCTTGACGATGGCCTCGTAGACCTTCACGCGGCCGGTGACGTCATCGGACTTGATGGTCAGGAGCTCCTGGAGGGCGTAAGCGGCGCCATAAGCCTCGAGCGCCCACACCTCCATCTCACCGAAGCGCTGACCACCGAACTGTGCCTTACCACCCAGCGGCTGCTGCGTGATCATCGAGTACGGACCGGTCGACCGGGCGTGGAGCTTGTCGTCGACCAGGTGGTGGAGCTTGAGGATGTACATGTACCCGATCGAGATCGGGTCCGGGAACGGCTCACCGGAGCGGCCGTCGAACAGGCGCGCCTTGCCGGACGGGAGGACCAGGCGGTCACCGTCGCGGTTCGGGATGGTGTGCTCGAACAGGCCGGCGAGCTCGTCCTCACGGGCACCGTCGAACACCGGGGTGGCGACGTTGGTACCGGGCTCGACGCGGTCGGCCCCGATGACCTTCAGACGCTCGGCCCACTCCTCGCCGAGGCCGGAGACGTCCCAGCCGCGGCTGGCGAGCCAGCCGAGGTGGATCTCCAGGACCTGTCCCGGGTTCATTCGGGACGGGACACCCAGCGGGTTCAGGATGATGTCGACCGGCGTGCCGTCTTCCAGGAAGGGCATGTCCTCGATCGGAAGGATCTTGGAGATGACACCCTTGTTGCCGTGGCGGCCGGCGAGCTTGTCACCGTCGGTGATCTTGCGCTTCTGGGCGACGTAGACGCGGACCAGCTGGTTCACGCCCGGGGGAAGCTCGTCCCCCTCCTCGCGGTCGAAGACGCGGACACCGATGACCTTGCCGATCTCACCGTGAGGGACCTTGAGCGAGGTGTCGCGCACCTCGCGGGCCTTCTCACCGAAGATCGCGCGGAGCAGGCGCTCTTCCGGGGTCAGCTCGGTCTCGCCCTTGGGCGTGACCTTGCCGACCAGGATGTCGCCGGCGACGACGTCCGCACCGATGCGGATGATGCCGCGCTCGTCGAGGTCGGCGAGGACCTCCTCGGAGACGTTCGGGATGTCCCGGGTGATCTCCTCGGGGCCCAGCTTGGTGTCACGGGCGTCGACCTCGTGCTCCTCGATGTGGATCGAGGAGAGGACGTCGTCCTGCACGAGGCGCTGCGACAGGATGATCGCGTCCTCGTAGTTGTGACCTTCCCAGGGCATGAACGCGACGAGCAGGTTCTTGCCGAGGGCCATTTCGCCCTCTTCGGTCGCGGGACCGTCGGCGAGGACCTGGGACTCGATGATCCGGTCGCCCTCGTTGACGATGACCTTCTGGTTGACCGAGGTGCCCTGGTTCGAGCGGGAGAACTTCGCGACGCGGTACGTGGTGTACGTGCCGTCGTCGTTGGCGACGGTGATGTAGTCGGCCGAGACCTCTTGGACGACACCGTCCTTCTCCGCACGGATCGAGTCACCGGCGTCGACCGCACAGCGGTACTCCATGCCGGTGCCGACGAGCGGCGCCTCCGCCTTGATGAGCGGAACGGCCTGGCGCATCATGTTCGCGCCCATGAGGGCGCGGTTGGCGTCGTCGTGCTCCAGGAAGGGGATCATCGCGGTCGCGACGGACACCATCTGGCGCGGGGAGACGTCCATGTAGTCGACGTCGTCGCCGGCGATGTAGTCGATCTCGCCGCCACGACGGCGGACCAGCACGCGGTTCTCGGTGAAGCGCATGTCCTCGGACAGGCCGGCGTTGGCCTGGGCGATGACGAAGCGGTCTTCCTCGTCGGCCGTCAGGTAGTCGACGTCGTCGGTGACGACACCGTCGATGACCTTGCGGTACGGGGTCTCCACGAAGCCGAACGCGTTGACGCGGCCGTAGGACGCGAGCGAGCCGATCAGACCGATGTTCGGGCCTTCGGGGGTCTCGATCGGGCACATGCGGCCGTAGTGCGACGGGTGGACGTCTCGGACCTCGAAGCCGGCCCGCTCACGGGACAGACCGCCGGGGCCCAGCGCCGACAGGCGGCGCTTGTGGGTCAGACCCGACAGCGGGTTGTTCTGGTCCATGAACTGCGACAGCTGGCTGGTGCCGAAGAACTCCTTGATGGAGGCGACGACCGGCCGGATGTTGATCAGGGTCTGCGGCGTGATCGCCTCGACGTCCTGGGTCGTCATCCGCTCGCGGACGACGCGCTCCATACGAGCCAGACCCGTGCGGACCTGGTTCTGGATGAGCTCGCCGACGTTGCGCAGACGACGGTTGCCGAAGTGGTCGATGTCGTCGGTCTCGACGACGATCGAACGGCCCGACTCACCGATGGTCTCGGTCTCGCCCGCGTGGAGGCGGACGAGGTACTTGATCGTCGCGATGATGTCGTCGGTGGTGAGCACACCGGCGTCCAGCGGCTCATCGGCGCCGAGCTTCTTGTTCACCTTGTAGCGGCCGACCTTGGCGAGGTCGTAGCGCTTCGGGTTGAAGTAGAGGTTCTCGAGCAGCGTCTGAGCGGCCTCGCGGGTCGGCGGTTCGCCCGGACGCAGCTTGCGGTAGATGTCGAGGAGCGCGTCGTCCTGGCCCTGGGTGTGGTCCTTCTCCAGGGTGGCGCGCATGGACTCGTACTCGCCGAACTCCTCGAGGATCTGCTCGGTGGTCCAGCCGAGAGCCTTCAGGAGGACGGTGACGGACTGCTTGCGCTTGCGGTCGATGCGGACACCGACCATGTCGCGCTTGTCGATCTCCATCTCCAGCCAGGCACCCCGGGACGGGATGATCTTGGCCGCGAAGATGTCCTTGTCGGACGTCTTGTCGATGGAGGAGTCGAAGTAGACACCGGGGGAGCGGACGAGCTGCGACACGACGACACGCTCGGTGCCGTTGATGACGAAGGTGCCCTTGTTGGTCATGAGCGGGAAATCGCCCATGAAGACCGTCTGAGACTTGATCTCTCCGGTCTCGTTGTTCGTGAACTCGGCCGTGACGAACAGCGGCGCCGCGAACGTGAAGTCGCGGTCCTTGCACTCGTCGACAGAGTTCTTCGCCGGCTCGAAACGGTGGTCGCGGAAGGTCAGCGACATCGACCCGGAGAAGTCCTCGATCGGCGAGATCTCCTCGAAGATCTCTTCCAGACCGGACTTGGTGGGGACGTCCTGTCCACTCTCAAGAGCCGACTCGACGCGGGACTTCCAGGCGGCGTTGCCGAGCAGCCAGTCAAAGCTCTCGGTCTGCAGCGCCAGGAGGTTCGGAACCTCGAGGGGCTCCTTGATCTTTGCAAAGGAGATGCGCAGCGGGGCGGTGCTGGCACCGTTGTTCGTATTGGTCGAGGCGTTGCGCGAGGCGGCCAAGAGGGGGTCCTTCCGAGGGCTCGGACTCACTACGCGCGTACCGGTCCCAGCCGACACAGAAGACGGACTCCCCCCAGCCGGCCGGAAAGACCAGGTCAGGGCGTATCAATCAGGTGTGCTCAAGCGTGGGCATGACCCTGGCGACGGGCAGGGGTCAGCTAACAGGCAGCGCAAAGGGTCAGTGTAGCCACTCGGCTCACTGATGTCCAGACCAGGTTTCCGGAAACCGGCAACAGGCCTTCCCCATGTTGTTTCGAACCAACCCTGCGTCCCACGCTAGCGACGCCCTCGCATACAGAGCGCGTATCAGTACTGCCCTCTTCGTAGTCGATCCATGCCTCGGATCCCGGATCGGACCGACCGAGCTGGCGACGGCTCTGAGAATTGCGCGCCGCTGGCCGTTCGTCAAGGCCCCGTGCTCCGAGCGGATCATCTCGGGACCCTGCTCCGGAGCAACGATGATCACCCTACTCCCCAACGAGACCAGGGCAAGTCAGGCACTGCGGGTACGCCAAAGGGCGACCACCCTTACGGGTGATCGCCCTTGGAAGGGGCCTCAGAGGGCCCCTGAGGTGTTACTTGACCTCGACGCCAGCGCCGGCAGCCTTGAGGGCCTCGGCGGCCTTGTCAGCGGCCTCCTTGGCGACCTTCTCGAGGACGGGCTTCGGGGCACCGTCAACGAGGTCCTTGGCTTCCTTCAGACCCAGGGAGGTCAGCTCGCGCACGACCTTGATGACCTGGATCTTCTTGTCGCCGGCACCGGTGAGGATGACGTCGAACTCGTCCTGCTCCTCGGCGGCCTCGGCGGCGGGGCCACCCTGACCCGGGGCGGCAACGGCGACGGCCGCGGCGGCGGTGACGTCGAACTTCTCCTCGAAGGCCTTCACGAACTCGGAGAGCTCGATGAGGGTCATCTCCTCGAACTGGGCGAGGAGGTCGTCCTGAGAGAGCTTCGCCATGATGGGCGATCCTTCCACTAATTCGGCAGGTGCCGGATGTATTGAGAGGCGGGCGTAACGGCCCGCTACGACCCACGCACTAGGCGGCGTAGATCAGTGCGCGAGCCGAATTACTCGGCACCGCCCTGCTCGGCGAGCTTGACGCGAAGCGCTTCCGCAGTGCGGACGAACTTCGACGGCAGCGCCTGGAAGAGCGAGGCAGCCTGGGACTGCTTGCCCTTGAACGCGCCGGCCAGCTTGCTGAGCAGAACCTCGCGGGACTCGAGGTCCGCGAGCTTCTTGATCTCATCGGCGGTCAGCGCCTTACCGTCAAGGACACCGCCCTTGATGATGAGGTTCGGGTTCTCCTTGGCGAAGTCACGAAGACCCTTCGCCGACTCCACCGGGTCACCGGTGATGAAGGCGGCGCCCGTCGGACCGGTGAACTGGTCGTCGAGCGAGGTGATCCCGGCGTTGTTGGCCGCAATCTTGGTCAGCGTGTTCTTCACCACGGCGTACTGGGCGTTCTCACCGAGCGAACGACGCAGCGTCTTGAGCTGCGCAACGGTGAGACCCCGGTACTCGGTCAGCACAACGGCGTTCGAGCTGCGGAACTGGTCCTCAAGCTCGGCTACCGCAGCAGCCTTGTCGGGCCTTGCCATAGAGCGTCGGCCTCCTTCCGGGTGATGAGGACCGCTCAGAAGGGGCTGGACAAACAAAACGCCCCGGCGCGTGGCGCACGGGGCACAGCTCGACCGAAATGAATTCCGGGAACTTTCCTCGAACACCTGCGCAGGACGTCCGCTCGCAGCGAATCCTTCGGCCACCGCACTCTTTCGAGCACGGCAACGACCAGCGGTCTTTGGCTTCTCCGGAAGCGTACGCGAAGGCAACCGGACGAAGCAAATCGCCCTCAGCCGCCCTTCAGCACCTCGTCGAAGTCGGCGACCTGGTCGGCCGGCGGGACCGCGACCGGCGCGACCTGACCGAAGCCGTCGAAGGTGGCCTGGGTGGTGCTGGTGGTGCCCTTGTCGTCCTTGCTGACCATGACGGCGCGCACCGGGTAGCCGTCCTTGCCGATCCACACCTCCGCCTCCAGGGCCGTGAGGTGCTTCACGGACTCGCGCAGGTACTGGCGGTCCTTGTCCGGCATGACCTTGCTGGACTCGTCGGCCGCCTGGAGGTCGGCGCCGGTGAGGGAGGCCCGGTAGTGGCGGGTCCCGGGTTCGTCGGTATTTTGCGCCCCGACCGCGGCGAGCTTGGACTGGCCCAGGAGGAGGGCGAGGTACTCGGCCGGGTCCTCGTTCATCCGGACCCCGGGCTTGCCGTCCACGGACAGGTCCAGCTTCATCCACGCCTTGCCGTTGACCGGCTCCTTGCGCTGCGTGTAGACCACGTCCCCGGTCATGACCGAGCGCCCCTCGGACGTGGGGCCCTTGACCGTCAGGTCGTGGGACGACGGGTACCAGCCCTTCGTGCCGGTCTGGGTCGTGGTCGTGCCGTCACCCGTGGTGGTGCGCATCTCGGCCATGGCGAACTTCGCGGCGGCCGTCTTGAGCCAGGACGCCTTCACCGCCTCCGCGGGCGACGGAGCCGGGGCCCCGGTGCCCGCGCCCGTGTCCGCCGCCTCCTTGGCCGTCCCGTCCTTCTTCCCGCCGTCGCAGGCGCCGAGCCCGCCGATGAGCAGGATCGCGCCCGCGAGCGCCGCGCCCGCCCGCTTGGCCGCCGTCCGGTTCACGCGCCCTCACCCATCTTCGAGAGCATCCCGAACAGGTCGACGGTCTCGTTCGCCGGCGGGGCCTGGACGGTCGCGGTCGAGGTGTAGTCCGAGTAGGAGGCGTCCATGTCGAGGGTGCCCTCGGCCATGCCCATGGAGACCTTCATGCGGGCCGGGTAGCCGTCCTTGTCGACCCAGACGTCCATGTCGTAGCCCTTGATCCCGGCCTTCTTCATCGCCTCGACGAGCTGGGTCCGGTCGGCCTCGGGCAGCGCCGTGGCGCCCTTGTTCGCGGCGAGCATCTCCTCGAACGACAGGGTGCCCTTGTAGTGCTGGGCGTCGGCGCCCCCGACCTTCTCGGAGCCGAGGAGCTTCACGTTCGGGGAGGCGAGCAGCAGGCCGAGCTGCTTGGCCGGGTCCTGGCTCTGCTCGACCCCGCCGAGGTCGCCGACGCCGCCGAGCTTCTTCAGCGCCTCGGCGTCGCCCGAGGCTTCGGCCGCGGCCTTCACGTCGATCTTCATCCAGCGCTTGCCGTCCATGAGCGCGGCCGTCTCCGCGTCGGCCGGCAGCTCCATGTACATGACGTCCTTGTCCATGATCATGCGCATGGAGTCGATGCCGGACACCCCGAACCCGCCCTTCATCGTCATGTCCATGACCTGCGGGTCCCAGCCCTGGACGCCTGTCATCTCGACGGTCTCGTCACCGAGGGCGCCGGACGTCTTCATCGTCATGCGCACCTTGGCCGACTTCGCGGCCGAGGTCTTCTTGTACGCGGCCGTGAGCGCCTCGGTCGCGTTCCCCGCGGCCGGAGCCGGCGCGGACGGACGGACGGAGGCCGCCGAAGGAGCCGCCTTGCCCGCGCCGTCCTTCGCGGCGCCCCCACAGGCCGTGGCCCCGGCAGCGAGCAGTACGGCGGCCAGCGCGGCCCCTGCGGCCCTCTTGCGGTACGTCAGCATGGAGTCCCCACCCCTGTGTGATTGCTGTGTGATCGTTGTTCGATTGCACCTCGACCTTACGTGGCACACACACGCGCCCGCACGGCGGTAAGGGCCCGGACGACGAAAACGGGCCCCGCGCCCCCCGGTGAGGGGGGCACGGGGCCCGTTCGACCACTCGGTGGTCCGATCAGGCGTCAGCCGGATCAGACGGCAGCCGGGTCTTCCTCGACGAGGAGGTTCCGGGTGCGGTTGGAGTCCAGCTGGATGCCGGGACCCATCGTGGTGCTCAGGGCGGCCTTCTTGATGTAGCGGCCCTTCGCGGCGGACGGCTTCAGACGGATGATCTCGTCCAGGGCCGCCGCGTAGTTCTCGACCAGCTGCTCATCGGAGAAGGAGACCTTGCCGATGATGAAGTGCAGGTTCGAGTGCTTGTCGACGCGGAACTCGATCTTGCCACCCTTGATCTCGGTGACAGCCTTGGCGACGTCCATCGTGACGGTGCCGGTCTTCGGGTTCGGCATGAGGCCACGGGGACCGAGCACGCGGCCGAGGCGGCCGACCTTGCCCATGAGGTCCGGGGTGGCGACAACGGCGTCGAACTCGTTGAGGCGGTTGCCCTTGGCGATCTCGTTGATGAGCTCGTCGTCGCCGACGATGTCGGCGCCGGCGGCTTCCGCGGCCGCAGCACGGTCACCGGTCGCGAAGACCAGGACCCGGGCGGTCTTGCCGGTGCCGTGCGGGAGGTTCACGGTGCCGCGGACCATCTGGTCGGCCTTGCGCGGGTCGACACCCAGGCGGAAGGCGATCTCGACGGTGCTGTCGAACTTGGTCGCGGAGGTCTCCTTGGCGAGACGGACGGCCTCGAGCGGGGCGTACAGCTTTTCCCGGTCGACCTTGGCGTCCGCAGCGCGGAGAGTCTTGCTGCGCTTCACTTCTGCTCCTGTGTTGTGGCTTCAGGCGTGGAGTCGTGGTGCGGACCAGCGCTTGGTCCTACCACTGTGGTGCTGGGGTGGCTGGATCAGCCTTCGACCGTGATGCCCATCGAACGCGCGGTGCCGGCGATGATCTTCTCGGCGGCGTCGATGTCGTTGGCGTTCAGGTCGGGCATCTTGATCGTGGCGATCTCGCGGACCTGGTCACGCGTCAGCTTCGCGACCTTGGTCTTGTGCGGCTCGCCGGAGCCCTTCTCCACGCCCGCGCTCTTCAGGATGAGGCGCGCGGCCGGCGGAGTCTTGGTGATGAAGGTGAAGGAACGGTCGTCGTAGACCGTGATCTCCACCGGCACGACCATGCCACGCTGCGACTCGGTCGCGGCGTTGTAGGCCTTGCAGAACTCCATGATGTTGACGCCGTGCTGACCGAGCGCGGGGCCGACCGGCGGAGCCGGGTTGGCCGCACCGGCCTTGATCTGGAGCTTGATAAGCCCCGTGATCTTCTTCTTCTTGGGAGGCATTGCTCTCTCCGGGTCCTAGTGAGAGTTTTCAGCCGCCAACCGGTCATCCGGATGGAGGCATACCGCACCACGATAGCGGGTATAGGTGCGGGGCTAAAAACCGAGCAGGTCAGACCGCCCTTCGCGGGGCGATCTGACCTGTTTCGGAAGCGTCGTTCAGAAGCCCTGGATCAGTTCTTCTGGATCTGGTCGAAGCTCAGCTCGACCGGGGTCTCGCGGCCGAAGATCTCGACGAGACCCTTGACCTTCTTCGAGTCCGGGTTGATCTCGTTGATCGTCGCCTGGAGCGTGGCGAACGGGCCGTCGGTGACGGTGACCGAGTCGCCGACCTCGAAGTCCAGGACCTCGATGGTGCGCTTGACCGCGGGGGCCGGCAGACCGGCGTCCTCGGCGGCCTGCTTGGCGGCCTTCTCCTGCGCCTCGGGGGCGAGCATCTTGACGATCTCGTCGAGGGTCAGCGGGTACGGGTCGTACGCGTTGCCGACGAAGCCGGTGACACCCGGGGTGTTGCGGACGACGCCCCAGGACTCGTTCGTCAGATCCATGCGGACGAGAACGTAACCGGGCAGCTTGTTCTGCCGGACGTTCTTGCGCTCGCCGTTCTTGATCTGGACGATCTCTTCCTCGGGCACCTCGGCCTGGTAGATGAACTCCTCGACGTTCAGCGAGACGGCGCGCTGCTCCAGGTTCGCCTTCACGCGCTTCTCGTAGCCCGCGTAGGTGTGGATCACGTACCACTCGCCGGGGAGCAGGCGCAGCTCGTCGCGGAGGGCCTGGATGGGGTCGACCGGCTCGGCGGGCTCGGCGTCTGCGGCCTCTTCGGCCTCGACGTCACCCTCTTCCTCGGCGTCGTCCTCGTCCTCGGCGTCCTCGGCGTCCGCGTCACCCTCGGAGTCCTCGTCGTCGCCGGCCTCGGCGTCGTCGTCAGCCTCCGCGTCGACCTCGTCCTCGACGTGCAGCGCGGCGTCCTCGGCGGCGGTGCCGGCCTCGGCATCGGCGAGCTCGGCCTCGTCGGGGTCCACAGCGTCTGCCGCCTCGACGATGTCGAGCTCGTCCTCGACGGACTCGACGGAGTCGTGGCTCGCGTTCAGGTTCGGGTCAGACACGGTGGCTGCTTCTTCCTGGATACAAAAGGTGGTGGAACATGCGAAAACGGGCGGCACCCATCAAGGCGCCGCCCTCCGCGGGGATCAGCCGAAGACGAACTTGATGGCTTCCTGGAACCCATAGTCAATCACGGTCACCAGACCGATCATGATGACGACGAAGACAATCACCACGGAGGTGTACGTCGTGAGCTGGTTCCTGGTGGGCCATACGACCTTGCGGAGTTCCGCGACGATCTGGCGGTAGAACAGCGCGAGCCGGCCCAGAGGGCCCTTCTTGCCGCGCTTGCCGCCCTTGCGGGCCTTCTTCTCGCGAGTGTCGTCCTCGGCGTCAGGCATGTCGATGGAGCCCAGGGCGTCCGTCACGTCTCTCACCTGAATCCGGGTCGTGGCCGTAGCCGCGCCCGGTTGCGCCGCACGGCGTTGCATCGAAGTACGTACCTGCGCACACATCCGACTAGGAGTGTGGAGCAGGGCCGGAGGGACTCGAACCCCCAACCGCTGGTTTTGGAGACCAGTGCTCTACCAATTGAGCTACGACCCTTTGCGTTCCCCAACCTACCGCATCCGAGCGAGTGCACGGAGTGCTCACGCTCTGGGGCGGTCGGCGAGGACCAACGACAGGTGAGTGTACGTGGTCCGGGCCCTGACGTCGAACAGAAGCCATCCGGACCTGCTCCGTCCGGTACCTGAAACGGTGTGCGGGGCTTCTCGGCCGTCTGGGACGATTGGCCGCATGACCTCTGCAACGCCTTCCTCCGAGCGCCGGGTGTCCGCCCGTATCGGCGCCATTTCCGAGTCCGCCACCCTCGCCGTGGACGCCAAGGCCAAGGCCCTCAAGGCCGCCGGGCGTCCGGTGATCGGCTTCGGCGCGGGCGAGCCCGACTTCCCGACCCCGGACTACATCGTCGAGGCCGCGGTCGAGGCCTGCCGCAACCCGAAGTACCACCGCTACACGCCGGCCGGCGGCCTGCCCGAGCTGAAGGCCGCCATCGCCGCCAAGACGCTGCGCGATTCGGGGTACGAGGTCGACGCCTCCCAGGTCCTGGTGACCAACGGCGGCAAGCAGGCCATCTACGAGGCCTTCGCCGCCATCCTCGACCCGGGTGACGAGGTCATCGTCCCGGCCCCCTACTGGACCACCTACCCGGAGTCGATCCGCCTCGCGGGCGGCGTCCCGGTCGAGGTCGTCGCCGACGAGACCACCGGTTACCGGGTCTCCGTCGAGCAGCTGGAGGCCGCGCGCACCGAGCGCACCAAGGTCGTCCTGTTCGTCTCCCCGTCCAACCCGACGGGCGCCGTCTACAGCGAGTCCGACGCGGAGGCCATCGGCCGCTGGGCCGCCGACAAGGGCCTGTGGGTCCTGACCGACGAGATCTACGAGCACCTCGTCTACGGCGACGCCAAGTTCGTCTCCCTCCCGGCGATCGTCCCCGAGCTGGCCGACAAGTGCATCATCGTCAACGGCGTCGCCAAGACGTACGCGATGACCGGCTGGCGCGTGGGCTGGATCATCGGCCCGAAGGACGTCGTCAAGGCCGCGACGAACCTGCAGTCGCACGCCACCTCCAACGTCTCCAACGTGGCCCAGGTCGCGGCGCTCGCCGCCGTCTCCGGCAACCTGGACGCCGTCCACGAGATGCGCACCGCCTTCGACCGCCGCCGCCAGACCATCGTGCGGATGCTGAACGAGATCGACGGCGTCTTCTGCCCCACCCCCGAGGGCGCGTTCTACGCGTACCCGTCGGTCAAGGACCTCCTCGGCAAGGAGATCCGCGGCAGGCGCCCGCAGACCTCCGTCGAGCTGGCGGCCCTGATCCTGGACGAGGCCGAGGTCGCGGTCGTCCCCGGCGAGGCCTTCGGCACCCCCGGCTACCTGCGCCTTTCCTACGCCCTGGGCGACGAGGACCTGGTCGAGGGCGTGTCCCGGCTGCAGAAGCTCCTGGCGGAGGCCAAGGCCTGACGGCTGCGGCGCTCCCCCGTTCCACCGCGCGTCCCGAGCGGCGGCTCCCCCCTGCGGGAGCCGCCGCTCGGGCGTTCCCGGCCCGCGCCGGGGCCCGCCGCCCCCGCCCGGAGCCCCGCTCACGCGTTCGCGCAAGCCCCCGATCGGTAAAATCCCCTCCCGCCGGGCGCGCCGGTACGGCAGGATCAACAAATGGAGCACGCACGCGATCTCACGCTTCTGCCGAAGGCACACCTGCACCTGCACTTCACCGGCTCGATGCGACCGTCGACCCTGCTGGAGCTCGCCGACAAGTACGGCGTCCGGCTGCCCGACGCCCTGGCCGCCGGGGAGCCACCCAAACTCCGCGCCACCGACGAGCGCGGCTGGTTCCGCTTCCAGCGCCTCTACGACGCCGCCCGCTCCTGCCTGCGCGAGCCCGACGACATCCGGCGCCTGGTCCGCGAGGCCGCAGAGGAGGACGTCCGGGACGGCAGCGGCTGGCTGGAGATCCAGGTCGACCCCACCTCGTACGCGCCCCTCCTCGGCGGGATGATCCCCGCCGTCGAGATCATCCTGGACGCGGTGGACTCCGCCTCGCGGGAGACCGGTCTCGGCATGCGGGTCGTCATCGCCGCCAACCGCATGAAGCACCCCCTGGACGCCCGCACCCTGGCCCGGCTGGCCGTCCGCTACGCCGACCGCGGCATCGTCGGCTTCGGGCTCTCCAACGACGAACGCCGGGGCATGGCCCGCGACTTCGACCGGGCCTTCGCCATCGCCCGCGAGGGCGGCCTGCTCGCGGCCCCGCACGGCGGCGAGCTCAGCGGCCCCTCCTCCGTCCGGGACTGCCTCGACGACCTGCACGCCTCGCGCGTCGGGCACGGGGTCCGGGCCGCCGAGGACCCCCGGCTGCTCCAGCGGCTCGCCGACCGGCAGATCACCTGCGAGGTCTGCCCGGCGTCCAACGTCGCGCTCGGCGTGTACGAGCGGCACGAGGACGTCCCGCTGCGCACCCTCTTCGAGGCCGGGGTGCCGATGGCGCTCGGCGCGGACGACCCGCTGCTGTTCGGCTCCCGGCTCGCGGCCCAGTACGAGCTCGCCCGCCGCCACCACGCCTTCACCGACCGCGAGCTCGCCGAGCTGGCGCGGCAGTCGGTGCGCGGCAGCGCGGCGCCCGACGAGGTGCAGGCCAAGCTGCTGGACGGGATCGACCACTGGCTCAGCGGGTGAGCCGCAGGTCCCCCTCGTGGCAGTCGGCCCGCACCCGGCGACCGTCCGGGAAGCCGATCTCCAGGTGGGTGCGGCCCTGTGCGGGCAGGGCGAACTCGGCGACCGCCTCGACGGTCTGGCCGAGGTGGCGCAGGAAGGGGTGGTCGCCGAGGTCCTCGCCGACCTCGACCCGGCCCCACTCCCCCATGTCGTAGGGCTCGTGGGGCGCGGCAGACTCGACGATGAGGCACTGGTCCGAGCCGGTGGTGATCCGCGTGGACTCGCCGGAGCTGTCGATCAGCCAGACGTCGAGGGGCGCCTCGGACCGCTCGCCCTCGCAGATGTGCCAGGAGGCGACGACCCGGCTGATCTCGCGGCCCACCAGGCGCGTGGGGTCGCTTCCGGCCCCGTGCCGCGGGCAGTGCACGTTCAGATGCGGACGCCGACCGTCACCGGCTCGTTGACGAGGGTGACGCCGAACGCCGCATGGACTCCGGAGACGACCTCGCGGGCCAGGACGAGGAGGTCTTCGGTGGTGGCCGCGCCCCGGTTGGTCAGGGCCAGGGTGTGCTTGGTGGAGATGCGGGCGGGGCCGCTGCCGTAGCCCTTGGTGAAGCCGGCCTTGTCGATGAGCCAGGCCGCGCTGGTCTTCGTACGGCCCTCGCCGGCCGGGTACGCGGGCGGGGCGGTGCCGGGGCCGAGGCGGTCCTGGACGCGGGCGAGGAAGGCGGCGTAGGCCTCGTCGGTCAGGATCGGGTTGTGGAAGAAGGAGCCGGCGGACCAGGTGTCGTGGTCGGCGGGGTCGAGGACCATGCCCTTGCCGGCGCGCAGGCGCAGCACGGTCTCGCGGGCGAGGGCGGCCGGGACGCGGTCCCCGGCCTCCACGCCGAGCGCGCGGGCGGTCTCCGGGTACTTGACCGGGGCGGAGAGCCCGCCGGCGTCCTCCAGGGCGAAGCGCACGCGCAGGACGACGTAGCGGTCGGGCTGGTCCTTGAAGGTGCTGTTGCGGTACCGGAAGTCGCAGTCGGCGGCGGAGAGGGTCACGGTCCCGCCGGTGGTGCGGTCGTAGGCGACGACCTCGGTGATGGTGTCGCAGACTTCCTGGCCGTACGCGCCGACGTTCTGGATCGGGGTGGCGCCGGCCGATCCGGGGATCCCGGCGAGGCATTCGATGCCCGCGAGACCGGCTTCGACGGTACGGGCGACGGCGTCGCTCCAGTTCTCGCCGGCGGCGAGTTCCAGGGTGGTGCCGTCGAGGGCGAAGCCGGTGGTGGCGATGCGCAGGGCGGTCCCGGCGAAGCCCTGGTCGCCGATGACCAGGTTGCTGCCGCCCCCGATGATCAGCAGGGGGGTGCCGCTGGTGTCCGCGGCACGCACGGCGGCGACGACCTCGGCGTCGGTGGTCGCGGTGACCAGCCGGGCCGCGGGGCCGCCGAGGCGGAAGGTGGTCAGCGGGGCGAGGGGGGCGTCGTGGAGTTCCTGCACGTGCACAAGAGTACGGTCCGCCTCCCCCGCATCCCGGCGGGGCACTCAGTGGCCCCTCTTCTGCTCCTCCAGACGGCGCTCGGCCTCGGCCCAGCCGATGGGCAGCTCCGAGGCGGGCACGGTCCAGAAGGTGAAGGCCGATTCCTTCGTGTAGGCGGCGGCCGCGCGTGCGCTCGTACGGTGCGGCTCGCTGCCGGCGAAGCGGTAGAGGGCGTCGCGGTCCTCCCAGGCGGACAGGGTCAGGAAGGTGCGCCGGGTCACGCGGGCCCGGAGGGCCGCGCCGTGGGCGCCGGGGGCCTTGCGTATCTGGCGGATGATGCCGGGCGCCTTGAGGAAGAACCTGAGGGCGCCGGTGAAGGTCTCGGTCTCGAAGCGGGAGGCCATGACGTAGACCTCGGTGCCGGGGGCGGCGGGAGTGGGCGTGGACCAGGGGACGTCGGGCATGACGGGTTCTCCTCGGCGGGTACGGGGCGGGGCTCGGCGGCCGGGGGCTCAGCGGCGGGCGGGCGTCTCGGCCGGTGCCGGGGCGGGCGCGGGGGCCGGGGCCTGCGGGGTGGAGGCCGTCCCGGTCCGGCGGGGCAGCAGCAGGGCCAGACCGGCGGCCAGGGCCACCGCGGCGGCGCCGATCCACAGGGCGGGGACGGTGCCGTCGGTGAAGGTCCGCGGGGTCTCGTAGCCGCCCCGGGCGGAGAACACCGAGGCGAGGATCGCCACGCCGAGGGCACCGCCGACCTCGCGGAGGGCATTGTTGGCGCCGGAGGCCTTGCCCTGGTCGGCGGGGGTGACGGTGGACATCAGGACGTTGTTGGCCGGGGCGAAGAAGAGGGACATGCCGATCCCGCTGAGCACCAGGGCCGGGAGCTGCGTCGCGTAGGAGACGTCCGGGCTCAGGACCGTCGCGAACCAGCCCAGGCCGAGGGCCTGGAGGGCGAGCCCCGCGACGACGACAGGCCGGCCGCCGATCCGGTCGGACAGGATCCCCGCGATCGGGGCGACGATCACCGCCATGCCGGTCCAGGGGAGCATGCGCAGCCCGGCCTGGGTGGGCGAGTAACCGGCGACACCCTGGAGGAACTGGCTGAGCAGGAAGATCGACCCGAACATGCCGAGGTACATCAGCAGGCTGGCGAAGTTGATCCCGAAGAAGCCCCGGTCACGGAAGAGCCGCATGGGGAGCATGGGGTTCGCGCTGCGGAAGCCGTGGCGGATGAAGGCGCCGACCAGGGCGCTGCCCGCGATCAGGCCGGTGAGGACGGGGGCGCTGGTCCAGCCGTGCGCGTTGGCGTTGACCAGGCCGTAGACGATGCCGAAGAGCCCGCCGCTGATCAGCAGGGTGCCGGGGACGTCGAGGCGGGAGCCCGGCGCGGTGGACTCGGCGAGGCGCAGCCGGGCGAGCGGCAGCAGGGCGAGGCCGACCGGCACGTTGAGCCAGAAGATCCACTGCCAGGAGATGTGCTCGGTGAGGCTGCCCCCGATCAGCGGACCACTGGCGACGGCCAGGCCGCCGACGGCTCCGTAGATCCCGAGGGCCATGCCGCGCCGGGCGGCCGGAACGGCGGCGGCGAGCAGGGTGAGCGACAGCGGCATCATCACGGCCGCGCCGACGCCCTGCACCGCGCGGGCGGCGATGAGCGCGTCGATGCCGGGCGAGAGCGCGGCGGCCGCGGACGCGGCGGTGAAGGTCGCGAGCCCGGCCATGAAGAGCCGGCGGCGCCCGAACCTGTCCCCGAGGGCGGAGCCGAACAGGAGCAGGACGGCGAAGGTGAGCGTGTACGCGTTCACCGTCCACTCCAGGTCCTCCAGCTTGCCGCCGAGGTCGGCGCGGATGGCGGGGAGGGCGGTGGTGACGACGAGGTTGTCGAGGGCGGCCATGAAGCTGGCGGCCCCGGTGAGGACGAGGGCCCAGACCGCGGGCCTGCTGAGCCGGTCGCGCTGGTTCACGATGTTTCCCCCTGAAGTTTGTTAGTTATTGCTGACTAACTTTCGAGCCCGCGAGGACGCCGGCTGGGCAGGAGGGCGTCCCTACGGGCAGAGGCCGCGGGGCATGCGGAGCCGCGGAGAGTGGTGCGCAGTGCGCGGGGGCCGCCGGGGCGGCTTCCGGTGGGCGGCCTGGTTACCGGTCCCCCGTGGCGCCCGTGGCGCCGTCGGCCGCCTCGGACCCCTCGGCGCGGACCGACGGGTAGAGCCCCTCCCAGACGCGGTGCCCGGGCGGGAAGCCCATGGCGGCGAGGGTGTTGATGAGCATCCCGAAGGCCATGAAGGTGGTGGTCTCCTTGACGTCGCTGCCGAGCGGCACCGAGACGGTGTCCCACAACTCCAGCCAGCCCGTGCGCACGAGCTCGCCGAGCTCGCTGTCGCCGGCCGCCTCGGCGGCGGCGACAGTGACGTACATCTGGAGCTGCATCTGGAGCACGTGCGGGTCTTCGGCGATCAGCCGCGTGTACGCGTCCGCCATGGCGCGCAGGGCCTCATCGCCCTCCAGCCCCTCGGCCGCCTCGGCGAACACCCGCCGGGTGGTCTCCAGGCAGCGAGCGGCGGCCGCGAGGAAGATCGCCTGCTTGCTCGGGAAGAGCCGGAACAGGTAGGGCTGCGAGACCCCGACCCGCTTGGCGATCGCCTCGGTGGACGTCCCGTAGTACCCCCCACGGGCGAACTCCCGAGCCGCCGCACGGATCACGCTCTCGCGCCGCTCTTCTGCGCTCATCCTGACCATGCTGCAAAGTTAGTGCTCAATCACTAACTACGTCAAGGGGCGTGGGCGGGGGTGCAGGCGGCGGGGCCGGGGGAGGGCGGGGTCCAGCGGGGCGGTGCCAGGGAGGGTTTGGTGGTCTCCCGTCAGTCTCATCGTCCTTCCGCGTCGGGCCGGCCCGTCAAGGGCGCTCCTTCGTCGCGTCGCTTCGCGATGGCCTTCGGCCACCCTTGACCGACCGTCCCGCCACGGAAAAACGAAGACTGCCGGGAAACCCCCAAAAGAACGTTCACGGGGCAGTGGACCTGTCCTGTCCGCCTCAGCGATGCGCAACCCCGCCCGCTGGCCGTCTGGGTGGACCCGACATCCACCCCTGACCATCAAATCCCGGGCCAGGGGCAGCCAAACCACCCCAAACAGCGACCAGGACAACCAACCGGCACGTCGGACGCGTCAGATCGCTACGTGCTTCGCCCGGCTTGGCGTCTGCGGCCCGTCCGTGGCCGTACATAAGCCGCCCACGGCCATCAGTTGCCTGTGTGGTCACGCGTCTGCGGCTAGGCGACGTGCTTGGTGGAGTGAGAGCGACGCAGGTGTCTTTTCCTGCGGTCTGGGGGCGATTGCCGTCTGCCGGGGGTCAGTCGCCCGTCCAGGAGGACCATTTCGCCGCCCTGGGCGGCTTATGTACGGCCACAGACGGGCCGCAGACGCCAAGCCGGGAGGGATTGCTGGCGATCTGACGCGCGGGGGCTTCTGCCGTGCCCGCAGGCTCGTCGTGTCGCTGTTTCGGGTGGTCTGGCCACCCTCGGGCGCGGATTGCCACGTCCAGGGCCCGGATGCCCGGCTGGGCCGGGCGGGGAGGGGTCGAGGGTCCCTGACGAGGTCGCTCCTCCCCTTGTCCTGCCCCGTGAACGTTCTTTTGGGGGTTTCCCGGCAGTCTTCGTTTTTCCGTGGCGGGACGGTCGGTCAAGGGTGGCCGAAGGCCATCGCGAAGCGACGCGACGAAGGAGCGCCCTTGAGGGACCGGCCCGACGCGGAAGGACGATGAGACTGACGGGAGACCACCAAACCCTCCCTGACGCGGAGCAAGGAGACCCCGCCCTCCCCCGACCCCGACCCCGCTCCCCCGCCGCCCCTACGCCAGCTGGACCACCGCGCGGGACATGCCGAGCACCTTCTGGCCCGCGCTCATCGCCGTCAGGTCGACCCGTACGCGGTTGCCGTCCAGCTTGGCGGCCACCTTCGCGCTGACCTCGATCAGTGCGCCCTGGTCGTCGTTCGGGACGACCACCGGCTTGGTGAAGCGGACCCCGTACTCGACGACCGCGCCCGGGTCGCCCGTCCAGTCGGTCACCACGCGGATCGCCTCAGCCATGGTGAACATGCCGTGCGCGATCACGTCCGGCAGTCCGACCTCCTTGGCGAACTTCTCGTTCCAGTGGATCGGGTTGAAGTCACCCGACGCACCGGCGTAGCGGACCAGCGTGGCGCGGGTCACGGGGAAGGAGGCCGCCGGCAGCTCGGTGCCGACCTCGACGTCCGCGTACTGGATCTGTGCGGTCATCTCAGGCCTCCTCGGGAGCACGGGACACGAGCTTGGTCCACGCGGTCACCACGTGCTCGCCGGATTCTTCGTGGACTTCGCCACGGATGTCGATGATGTCGTTGCCCGCGAGCGACTTCACGGCCTCGATCGTGGAGGTGACCGTCAGCCGGTCCCCCGCCCGCACGGGGCGGACGTAGGCGAACTTCTGGTCGCCGTGCACGACGCGGCTGTAGTCCAGCCCCAGCTGCGGATCCGCGATGACCTGACCCGCGGCCGCGAACGTGATGGCGAACACAAAGGTCGGCGGGGCGATCACGTCCTGGTGACCGAACGCCTTGGCGGCTTCGGGGTCGGTGTAGACGGGATTCTCGTCACCCACCGCGACCGCGAATTCGCGGATCTTCTCCCGGCCGACCTCGTAAGGATCGGTGGGCGGGTAGGTCCGCCCCACGAAGGTCTGGTCGAGGGCCATGGCTCACTACCTCCTGTTGAAGGGACACGAAAAGTCTACGGACGGCCGACCGGAGATCAGATAACGGTGATCACCGAGACCACGGAGATCACGGAGACCACGGAGATCACCGAACAGAGATCACCGATCAAGGCCCTGGCGCAGAAACGACACGAGGCCGCCCCCCATTGAAGGGGACGACCTCATGACGGTGCCTATATTCGAGACTTCGCCAGGATCAGCGGGTCTCGCGGTGCGCGGTGTGCGAGTTGCAGCGCGGGCAGTGCTTCTTCATCTCCATGCGGTCCGGGTTGTTACGCCGGTTCTTCTTGGTGATGTAGTTCCGCTCCTTGCACTCCACGCAGGCCAGCGTGATCTTCGGGCGGACGTCGGTGGCAGCCACGTGAGTGCTCCTTGACGGACTATGGGACGGATGAACGCATAAAAGAGTAGCCGATCGGGAGACCGACCCCGCAATCGGCTACTGGTTGTAGCGGCGACCGGACTTGAACCGGTGACACAGCGATTATGAGCCGCTTGCTCTACCGACTGAGCTACGCCGCTTTGATGAGATCCGCTCCCCACCCGAGGGTGGGGAACCTCTCTCACCAGAGCCCCAATGCGGAATCGAACCGCAGACCTTCTCCTTACCATGGAGACGCTCTACCGACTGAGCTATTGGGGCGAGCGATGAAGACATTACACGGTTGCCCGCCGATCGCCCAAATCCTTTGCGAGGACTGGGCTCGGGCGTCTCGCCCCGGACGGGGTCCGGGAGCCCGCCACCCCCTTCCGACCCCTTTCGGGGGTCAAATGTGTCCGGGGTCACAGCCCGGACGCCCGGTCGGGACGGCACCGCACCGGCGGCCACAGACCGGTACGACTATTGCGCTCTTCCGCGACCCGGGGTGCCCCGCGCCCTAGGCTCTGAGCACGCTGCGTGATCTTGGGCCGCGGGCTGCGGCCACGGCCCAGGAACCGCCCGAGCCCCCGCAGGAGCGCGATGTCCGACAGCCAGCCGCAGCAGCCGTCCCCCTCTTCGCGCAACCCGGCCGGGGGTCCGGACCGCGGCCCCGCCGACGGATCCGGCCACCGCCCCGCCCCCGGGTCCGCCCGGGATCCCCTCGCCGGCCCTCCGCCGGAGGCGACCGGCCTGCTCCTGTCCGGGGCCCGGCTCACCGACGGGCGCACCGTCGACGTGCGGCTCAGCGGGGGCCGCATCCAGGCCGTCGGCACCGCGGGCAGTCTCCCGGCGCCCGCCCTGGCCCGGGTCGACCTGCGCGGGTACCTGCTCCTGCCCGCTCCCGCCGAGCCGCACGCCCACGGGGACACCGCCCTCACCGCCGACGGCGAGGGGCCCGTCTCGTACAGCCCCGACGAGGTGCAGCGCCGGGCCACCGAGGCGGCCCTGCTCCAGCTCGGCCACGGTGCCACCGCCGTGCGCTCCCACGTACGGATCGGGGACGTGCACGGCCTGGGCCCCATGGAGGCGGCGCTCCAGGCGCGGCGCTCCCTGCGCGGGCTGACCGACCTGACCACCGTGGCCGTCCCCCGGCTGCTGACCGGGGTGGCCGGTGCCGACGGGCTCGCCATGCTGCGCGACGCCGTCAAGATGGGTGCCTCGGTGATCGGCGGCTGCCCCGATCTGGACCCGGACCCGACGGGCTTCCTGGAAGGCGTACTGGAACTGGCCGCCGAGCACGGCTGTCCCGTCGACCTGCACACCGACGGTGACGATCCGGCCCGGCTGGCCCGGCTGGCGGCGATGGCCGGGGGGCTGCGGCCCGGTGTGACCATCGGGCCCTGCGGCGGTCTGTCCCGGCTGCCGCTGGAGGCGGCCGCCCGGGCCGCCGACCAGCTCGCGGCGGCCGGGGTGCGGGTGACCTGCCTGCCCCAGGGGGACTGCGCCGCCCTGGAGCGGCGCGGCCTGCGCACCGCCCCCGTACGCCTGCTGCGCGCGGCCGGGGTCCGGGTCGCGGCCGGCAGCGGGGCGCTGCGGGACGCCGGGAACCCAGTCGGCCGGGGCGATCCGCTCGAAGCCGCGTACCTGCTGGCCTCCCAGGGCGGGCTCCGCGCCCCGGAGGCCTACCAGACGGTGAGCACCGCCGCCCGGGAGGCGATGGGACTGCCGGAGGTGCGGGTGGAGGCGGGGTTCCCGGCGGAGCTGCTGGCCGTGCGCGGCGACCGGATCGCGGGGGTGCTGTCCCTCGCGTACAGCCGGATCGTGATCCACCGGGGCCGAGTGGTAGCCCGGACGAGTGCCGTACGGGAGTACTGCGACTCGGCGGTGGCGGTGGCGCTGGACCTGCCCCGGCAGGGCCGTACGGAGCCCGGCCCCTGAGCGGGGGCGGGACGTTCGCGGGCGCGGGCGTCCGGCTCGTCGTACCGTCGGGGCATGCGCATCGTCATCGCGGGTGGACACGGTCAGATCGCGCTGCGGCTGGAGCGCCTGCTCGCCGCACGCGGGTACGAGGTCGCGGGCATCATCCGTGACCCGGAGCAGGGCGCCGATCTGCGGGAGGCGGGCGCCGAACCGGTTCTGTGCGACCTGGAGTCGGCCTCCGTCGAGCACGTGGCCGGGATCCTTCAGGGCGCGGACGTGGCGGTGTTCGCGGCGGGCGCCGGTCCGGGCAGCGGTGCCGGGCGCAAGGACACCGTGGACCGGGGCGCGGCGGTGCTGTTCGCCGACGCGGCGGAACGGGCCCGGGTGCGCCGCTTCCTGATGGTCTCCTCGATGGGCGCCGACGCCCGGCACGAGGGGGACGAGGTCTTCGACGTGTACCTGCGGGCCAAGGGCGAGGCCGACGAGCACGTGCGCACGCGGCTCGGTCTGGAGTGGACGGTGCTGCGTCCGGGCGCGCTGACCGAGGACGCCGGTACGGGGCTGGTCCGGCTGGAGGCGCGCACCGGCCGGGGTCCGGTGCCGCGCGACGACGTGGCCGCGGTGCTGGCCGAGCTGGTCGACACTCCGGCGACGGCGGGTCTGACGCTGGAGCTGGTGTCGGGATCGACGCCGGTGTCGGTGGCGGTCAAGGACGTGGCGGGCAACTGAGCCGGCCCGCCGCGAGCGGCCGTCAGAATCCGGACGTCACCGTGTCGTCGGTGCGGGCCACCGGCTCCTGCCGGAACTGGTCGGCGTAGGCCCGCCGGATCCGCTCGATGCGTGCGCCGCGCTCCTCGGCCTCGTTCTCGGGGTAGAGCAGGACCACTTCGTACGTGGTCCGGCGCAGGATGGCGCCGTCCGCGGCGCGCCGCTGTCCGTGTGCGTCGCGGACGTCCAGGCCTTCGGGGAAGGCCGGGCTGACCTCCCGGTCCAGGAACCGCGTGAACTCCCCCGCGGGGACGGGTGCCCGGCCGCCTGCGCGGTCGGCGGCGAAGGAGAGCCGGGTTTCCCGGTAGGGCTCGCCGGCCGGGCCGTGCAGTGTCGCTCCCAGCAGGGCCGGGATGCCCGCGCCGAGGAGGGTGAGCAGTACCCCGCCTCCGGCCTTCCCTCGTCCGTCCGATGTCCATGTCACGGACCGTGAACGACGGTCCGCCCTCATCGGTGCGCGTCAGTGGCCCGATAGGGTCACCCGGAATCGGCCGCAGGGGGCGGGCCGCTAGGTGTACCGGGGTGGGGGCATGGGCGAGGGCGACTGGCGGCTCGACGGGGCGGAGGGCGGCCGGCTCGCCGCCAAGTGGTGGAAGTGGGCCCTGTCCGCGCCGGCCGACGCGAGCCCCGTGGCGGACACGACGGGTGCGTACGCGGGGTGGCGCCAGCCGGCCGGGCTGTGGTTCCTGGCGGGCAGTTTCGGGGGACGGGTGGTGCGGCGGTGCAGCATCCCGGCGGGGCGGCGGCTGTTCTTCCCGGTGCTGAACACGCAGCGCCCGGCGGTGCCCTTCGTGACGAAGCCCTGGCGGCTGGAGACGGTCCGGGCCTCGGCCGCGCTGAACAGCTCTGCGCTGCCGTTGAGCGAGTTCTCCTCGAAGCCCTTCCAGAGCGCGGGCATACCCAGGGTGGCGTGGGGTCTGTGGTGCGCCCTCGCGCCGCTCCCGCCGGGTCAGTTCGTGCTGGAGATCGACGGCGCGGCCGCGAACGGCTTCTGGCTGGACACCACCTACCACCTGACGGTGACCGACCCGGTTCCGTAGGGGGACATGCGAAGAAACCCCCGCTCACTGCGCTTGCGCAGATGAACGGGGGTTCCACTCGCGTGGCGGCGCCAGGGTTCGAACCTGGGTAGGCTGAGCCGGCAGATTTACAGTCTGCTCCCTTTGGCCACTCGGGCACACCGCCAAGAGACGCTGCCATTATTTCCGCCTTGCGGCGGCGCTCCCTGGCAACGACGTAAACGATACCCGATGCCCGGGGGTGGTTCGCCACCGGATTGATCAGCGCCGCGCGCGGGCGTGGTGGCTAGGCTTTGCCGAGCGGGCCGGGGATGTCCGGCCGCGCCCTCCGGGGCACACCACAGCCGACTTCAAGGAGCCACAGCACATGGCCGACTCCAGTTTCGACATCGTCTCGAAGGTCGAGCGGCAGGAGGTCGACAACGCCCTCAACCAGTCCGCGAAGGAGCTCTCGCAGCGCTACGACTTCAAGGGCACGGGCGCGTCGATCGCCTGGTCCGGCGAGAAGATCCTCATGGAGGCGAACTCCGAGGAGCGCGTCAAGGCCGTCCTCGACGTGTTCGAGACCAAGCTGGTCAAGCGCGGCATCTCGCTCAAGGCGCTCGACGCCGGTGAGCCGCAGCTGTCCGGCAAGGAGTACAAGATCTTCGCCACGATCGAGGAAGGCATCTCCCAGGAGAACGCCAAGAAGGTCGCGAAGATCATCCGGGACGAGGGTCCCAAGGGCGTCAAGGCCCAGGTCCAGGGCGAGGAGCTGCGCGTCAGCTCCAAGAGCCGCGACGACCTCCAGGCCATCCAGGCCCTCCTGAAGGGCAAGGACCTGGACTTCGCGATCCAGTTCGTGAACTACCGCTGAACCACCTCCGCTGCCCGGTGCGCGTGACGCGCCGCTGAGCGGACCCGCGGGGCACAGCGGGGGCGGATCGCCGGGGCCTTCCCCGACGGTCGCCCGCGCTGTGCCCTTCGTCGTACCGCCGGGGCGTCGGGGGCGGCGGGCGGGCGCTCGGCGGGGTGTGTGCCCGGCGTGAGCGGCGCGCGCTCCTTCGCGGCCCCCTCGTGGCCCCTAGGCGCGGCCCGGCCCGCCCACCACGCTAGGTGAATCGTCAATCACCGTGTGGCAGGGGGGTTCTCTTATGCCTGGGCCCGGCAGTTTCCGTGCGGACTTCGGGGCGTCCGTCGTCGTCGCGCTGGTCGCGCTACCGCTCTGTGTGGGGGTCGCGGTGGCCTCCGGGGTGCCGGCCGAGCTCGGCATCGTCACCGGGGTCGTCGGCGGGCTGGTCACCGGCTGGTTCCGGGGCAGCGCGCTCCAGGTCAGCGGGCCCGCGGCCGGGCTGACCGTACTCGTCTACGAGGCGGTGAGCAGCTACGGGCTGCCCGCCCTCGGGGTGCTGGTGCTGGCGGCCGGGCTGCTCCAGCTGGTCATGGGCGCGCTGCGGCTCGGGCGGTGGTTCCGGGCGATCTCCCTGGCCGTGGTGCACGGCATGCTGGCCGGGATCGGGCTCGTGCTGATCACCGGGCAGCTCTACGCCCTGGGCGGGGTCGACGCCCCGGGGCCGACCCTGGCCAAGCTGGGCGGGATGCACGAGCTCGGGGCCCGGGCCGACTGGGCCGCCGTCGCGCTCGGGGCCGGGACCGTCGCGGTCCTGGTGGTGTGGCGCCGGATGCCGGCGCGGCTGCGGCTGGTGCCGGGGGCGCTCGTCGGGGTGGCGCTCGCCACCGGCGCGGCGGAGCTGTTGCGGCTGCCGGTGGAGCGGGTGCGGGTGACCGGGGTGCTGGCGGCCGTGGCCCCGCCGGATTGGGGCGACTTCGGGGTGCTGGCCTCCGTGGGGGCGGTCGGAAGCGTGGTCGCGCTCGCGCTGATCGCCTCCGCCGAGACCCTCTTCAGTGCCGCGGCCGTCGACCGGATGCACGACGGGCCGCGGACCGAGTACGACCGGGAGCTGATCGCGCAGGGAGTGGGCAACACCGTCTGCGGGGTGCTCGGGGCGCTGCCGATGACCGCCGTCATCGTGCGCAGTGCCGCCAATGTGGAGGCCGGTGCCCGTACCCGGGCCTCCCGGATCCTGCACGGGGTCTGGCTGCTGCTGTTCGCCGCGGCGTTCCCGCAGGTGCTGGAGGTGGTGCCGCTGGCGGCCCTGGCCGGGGTGCTGCTGCACGCCGGCTGGAAGCTGCTGCCGGCGCGCGCGGTGGCCGCCCTGTGGCGCACGCACCGGGGGGAGGCGGTGGTGCTGGTGGTGACGGCCGTCGCCATCGTGGCGACCAGCCTCTTCGAGGGGGTGCTCCTCGGGCTGGGGCTGGCCGTCGCGAAGGCGGCCTGGGAGACCTCGCACGTCCACATCGAGGAGGTCTGGGAGGGCGAGGGGCTGTGCGTGCGGGTGGTGGGCAACGCCAGCTTCCTGAAGCTGCCGAAGCTGCTGGACTCCCTGGAGGCGGTGCCGCACGCGGCGTCGGTGCGGCTGGACCTGAGCGGGCTGCGGCACATGGACCACGCCTGTCTGACGGCCCTGGAGGGGTGGGAGCGCAAGCGGACGCCGCTTCCGGGCCGTGAGGGCGTCGTCTAGGACGGCCTGCCCGGACTCCGTCGCCCGCTCGGGTCGGATGTCGCTAGGGGCCTGCCACCCGCCCACGAACATCTAGCCAAGCGGTACGTCTCCGGCTTACTGAAGGGCACTTTCAGAAAACATCCCGCACCCGCCTTGCCTACGATTTAGCATGACATCGCGCCGTCGCACCCGATGGTCCTGCGAAACGAGGAAACCTGTGTCGATCACGCCCCGCGGTATGTCAATCCAAGAGGCATACAATCTCTACCGGAGCGAGAAGTTGGTAGTGAACAGGAATTACCAACGAAAGCTGGTCTGGGGTGTCAACGAGAAGATTCATCTGATCGACAGCGTATTGCGCGGGTTTCCGATCCCGCTTTTCTTGTTGGCCGAGGCGCCCGATCAGACATATGAAATCATCGATGGAATGCAGCGACTCGACGCCATCTTCGGATTCATCGAGCAGCGTTACGGAATCCTAGAAGGCGAAGAATCCCGGCAGTATTTCGACCTTAAGGAATTCTCTCGCGCCCGCCAGCTTGCCGAGTCCGGGGCGTTCAAACCTGAACCCGGTGATCCTGGCCTCATCTCTGCAAGCTCATGCGCAGATCTGCTCGACTACCAGCTCGCCGTGACGATCTTCGACTCCGACGAAGAGGCGAAAGTCACTGAAGTATTTCGGCGAATCAATTCTGGCGGCCGCCAGTTGAGCGCGCAAGAGAAGCGGCAAGCCGGCGTACTCAGTGAATTTGTCTCCATGTTGCGTAAACTCGCATCCGAGTTCCGCTACGACGGATCTCCAGACATTCTGCCGCTCACGCGAATGCCTGTCGTATCAATTGACTCATCTCGCGAGCGACTCGGCTACGGAATCTCTGCGGAAGAGACCTTCTGGTGCAGTCTGGGAATCCTCAGCCCTCGACAGCTCCAGCAGAGCGAAGATGAGCAGCTCCTGGCAGATATTTGCATCTCGGTAGTCCGAGGAAACACTTTCAGTGTCAGCTCAGACGTACTGGACAAGTACTTTGACATGGAGACCGTAGAAAGCTCCTCCTTGGCAGTCGATCTCCACTCGTACGGAACGGCCAAGCTCGCAGAGGACGTAAAGCTTGTACTCGGCGCAATGAAATCTATCGTCGAGTCAATGCGCCCAGGAATTATTGGAGCTTTCCGGTCACATGTGAGCACCAGCGGATTCACGTCAGCCAAGACACCTTTCTATGCCGTATTTATGGCGTTCTACGATCTGATGATCCGGCGCGGCCAACAGCTCTCGGATCGCGAGGGCGCATTCAAGGCGATCCACAAGGTTTCCGCCAAACTCACGCCCAGTCGAAATACGACGACCGAGGCTCAGCGCCAAGCGAACATCGACATCGTCCGAGGCCTCGTGGAAAAGTTCTTCACCGACTCCCCGCGAGGACCCTTGACTCACGGCCCTGCTATGGAAATCGAATTCCCCAACTTGATTCGCCGCGCCCCGATCGAGAGCGCACGATACGAATTCAAGCAAGGCATCGTATCGCTTTCGCCCAAGAGGACCGTCAATCAAAACCTCCTGAACAAGATCCCGAAACTTGCCTCGGCCATCGCGAATGTAGGCCCGGACGGCGACGGATACATGGTCCTCGGAGTTGCCGACGACATCGAGGACGCGCAGCGAATTCAGGATCTTGATGGCCTGATCCCGCTCCGCGTGGGAAAGCAACACCTCGTGGGCGTCGATCGCGAATGCAAGGTGCTCGGAGTCGACCTGAGTGGATACGTTCGTACGATTGTGCAACGACTCCAGGACTCCCCTCTCGGAAATGAATTGAAGGGGGACCTCCTGGCAAATATTGATACCGTCTCCTTCAGTGGGAGGTCCTACGTCGTCATGCGCATCCCCGCTCAACGAGAGCTCTCTGAATTCAACGGAGACTATTACGTTCGAGACGGAGAAGATCTCCGAAAGTTGAGCACAACCGAGGCTTTGGCTGCATCAAAGCGATTCCTCAAGGGCTGACAATCCCCTATCGCCAATATTCCGTCCCTTCCGGGGCGAGGTGTCCCACCACGTGGCACCCCGCCCCGCAGGGTGCACCCGTCAGTGGGAGGCGAAGGGGGCGTCCGTGGGGACGATTTCGCGGCCCAGGGGGAACAGGGAGAGCGGCACCATCTTGAAGTTGGCGATGCCGAAGGGGATGCCGATGATCGTGACGCAGAGGGCGACGCCGGTGACGATGTGGCCGATGGCGAGCCACCAGCCGGCCAGGATCAGCCACAGGACGTTGCCGACGCAGGAGCCGGCGCCCGCGTCGTGGCGCTCGACCGTGGTGTAGCCGAACGGCCAGAGGGCGTAGAGCGCGATGCGGAAGGCCGCGATGCCGAACGGGATGCCGATGATGGTGATGCAGAGCAGCACGCCGGCGAGGCAGTAGCCGAGGAAGAGCCAGACACCGCTGAGCACGAACCAAATGACGTTCAGGATGGTTTTCACTGGCTGCGGCCTGCCATCTGTTCGAGCCGGGCGATGCGCTCGGCCATCGGGGGGTGCGTCGAGAACATCTTGGAGAGTCCCTCGCCCGGGCGGAAGGGGTTGGCGATCATCATGTGGCTCGCCGTCTCGATCCGGGGCTCGGCGGGCAGCGGCAGCTGCTTGGTGCCCGCGTCGAGCTTGCGCAGGGCGCTGGCCAGGGCCAGGGGGTCGCCGGTGAGCTGGGCGCCGGAGGCGTCCGCCTCGTACTCGCGCGAGCGGCTGATGGCGAGCTGGATCACGGAGGCGGCCAGCGGGCCGAGGATCATGATCAGCAGCATGCCGAACAGCCCGGGGCCCTCGTCGTCGTTGGAGCGGCCGATCGGGATCAGCCAGGCGAAGTTGACCAGGAACATGATCACGGAGGCGAGCGCGCCGGCGACCGACGAGATCAGGATGTCGCGGTTGTAGACGTGGCTCAGCTCGTGGCCGATGACCCCGCGCAGCTCGCGCTCGTCGAGGATCCGCAGGATCCCCTCGGTGCAGCAGACCGCGGCGTTGCGCGGGTTGCGGCCGGTGGCGAAGGCGTTGGGGGCCTCCGTCGGGGAGATGTAGAGCCGTGGCATGGGCTGGCGCGCGGAGGTGGAGAGCTCGCGCACCATGCGGTACAGCTCGGGGGCCTCGAACTCGCTGACGGGGCGGGCGCGCATCGCGCGCAGGGCCAGCTTGTCGCTGTTCCAGTACGCGTACGCGTTCGTCCCGAGGGCCACGACGAGGGCGACGATCAGGCCGCCCCGGCCGAAGAAGCTACCGATCAGGATGATGAGTGCGGACAGCCCGCCGAGGAGTACGGCGGTCTTCAGCCCGTTGTGCCGGCGGTGCACGGTACGCCCTCCAAATGGTGCGCAGGGGACCCCGTCCAGGATCGGAGGGTCCTCGGTCCAGTGGACCCTCCCTTCCTGGTCAACGCGAGGTGGAGGCGTCTGGTTCCCCGGGCACGACGGGGCCGCCGCCCCCGGGGGCGGGGCCGGGGGGCGGTGGCGGGCGTTACTCCGTACGGGTTACTCCGTACGGGTTGCCGCGTACGGGTGCCGCGTACGGGTGCCGCGCGCGGGTCACTGCGGGAAGAGGGTGCCCGCCGCGAAGCGCAGGACGAGCTGCGGGGCGCCCGAGAGGGCCAGGGCGGTGGCGGCGGTGAGGGCGATCGCCGCCGTGACCGGCCGGGGGGCCTTCGTCTGCGGGGTGCTCCGCTCCCCCGCTCCCTCCTGGGCGGGACGGAACAGGAGGGCCGTCCAGCGCAGGTAGTAGTACAGGGCGATGACGACGTTGACGGCCATGACCACGGCGAGCCAGCCAAGGCCGGCGTCGACGGCGGACCGGAAGACGGTGACCTTGGCGAAGAGGCCGATGAGGCCCGGCGGCAGACCGGCCAGGCAGAGCAGGAAGAACGCCAGGGAGAGGGCGGCGAAGGGGCGCTCGGCGTACAGGCCGCGGTAGTCGGCGATGCGGTTGAGCGGCTTCGTGCGGGCGACCAGCGCGGCGACGGCGAAGGCGCCGAGGTTCACGGCGGCGTACATCAGCGCGTAGGCGACGGTGGAGCCGATCTGGTCGCGGTCGGTGTACGCGGCCGCGGCGATCGGGACCAGCAGGTAGCCCGCCTGGCCCACGGAGGACCAGGCCAGGAGCCGTACGGCGCTGTGGGCGCGGTCGGTGGCCTGGCGTAGGGCGGCGGTGTTGCCGAGGGTCATGGTGAGGGCGGCGAGGACGGCCAGGGCGGGGCCCCAGATGTCGGAGTACGCCGGGAAGGCGATCACGGTGACGAGGATCAGGCCGGTGAAGCCGACGGCCTTGCCGATCACGGAGAGGTAGCCGGCGACGGGCAGCGGGGCGCCGACGTAGGTGTCCGGGACCCAGAAGTGGAAGGGCACGGCGGCGGTCTTGAAGGCGAAGCCGACGAGGGTGAGGGCGACGCCGGCCATGGCGAGGGTGTCGAGCTGTCCGGGGACGTCTTCGAGCCGGTCGGCGACCTGGGTCAGGTGCAGGGAGCCGGTGGCGGCGTAGACGAAGCTGACGCCCATCAGGGACACGGCGGTGGCGGTGACCGAGGAGAGGAAGAACTTCAGGGCGGCCTCGGAGGACAGCCGGTCGCCGCGGCGCATGCCGACGAGGGCGAAGGCGGGCAGCGAGGCGACTTCGAGGGCGACGATCAGGGTCGCGAGGTCGCGGGCGGCGGGCAGCAGGGCCGCGCCGGCGGCGGAGGAGAGCAGCAGGAACCAGTACTCCCCGGCGGGCATGCGCGTCTCGCGCACGGCGGTGACCGAGAGCAGGGCGGTGACCAGGGCTCCCGCCAGCACGAGGAACTGGACGACGAGGGCGAAGTGGTCGGCGGTGTAGCTGCAGGTGCCCGGGTCGCCGGTGAGGCAGAAGGTGGCGCGGTCCCCGGCGCGCAGCGGCAGCAGCAGGAGGGTCGCGGCGGCGAGGCCGGCGACGGAGATCCAGCCGAGGAGCGGCTTGCGGCGCTCGGGCACGAACAGGTCGGCGACCAGGACGACGAGCGCGACGGTGGCGGCGGTGACCACGGGCGCGATCGCGAGCCAGTCGACGGACTGGACGAGGCTGGGGGTGTCGGCGGCGAGGGCCGTCGGGGCCGTCATGCGTTGCCTCCTGCGAGGAGCTTCTGGACGGCCGGGTCGGTGAGGCCGAGGAGCACGGCGGGCCACAGGCCCGCGAGGACGGTGAGGGCGACGAGCGGGGTCCAGGCGGCGAACTCGTAGTGCTGGACGTCCGCGAGCGTGACCTCGGGGCCGGACTTCGGGTCGCCCATGCAGATGCGCCGGACGACGATCAGCAGGTACGCGGCGGTGAGCAGGGTGCCGGACGCGCCGATGGCCACGTAGGTGAGGAAGGCCGGCCGGGAGAGGCCCTCGGCGGGGTCGAACGCGCCGAAGAGGGCGAGCATCTCGCCCCAGAAGCCGGCCAGGCCGGGCAGGCCGAGGGAGGCGACGGCGGCGAAGGCGAGGAGGGCGCCGAGGCGGGGGGCGCGGCCGTAGAGGGCGGCGCCGGTGACTCCGGCGAGGGTGTCGAGGTCGCTGCTGCCGTAGCGGTCCTTCAGGGCGCCGACGAGGAAGAAGAGCAGGCCGGTGATGAGCCCGTGGGCGATGTTGGCGAAGAGCGCGCCGTTGACGCCGGTGGGGGTCATGGAGGCGATGCCGAGGAGGACGAAGCCCATGTGGCCGACGGAGGAGTACGCGATCAGGCGCTTGAGGTCGCCCTTGTTGCCCTTGCGGGCGAGGGCGAGGCAGGCGAGGGATCCGTAGACGATGCCGACGGCGGCGAGGGCGCCGAGGTAGGGGGCGAAGGTGTGCATGCCGTCGGGGGTGACGGGCAGCAGGATGCGGACGAACCCGTAGGTGCCCATCTTCAGCATGACGCCCGCGAGGAGCACGGATCCGACGGTGGGGGCGGCGGTGTGGGCGTCCGGCAGCCAGCTGTGCAGCGGCCACATCGGGGTCTTCACGGCGAGGCCGGTGCCGATGGCGAGGACGGCGAGGATCTGGGTGGTGTGGGTCAGTCCGCGGCCGTTGTCAGAGGCGAGTGCCACCATGTCGAAAGTGCCGCTGTTCAGCCCGATGAGCAGCAGTCCGAGGAGCATGACCACGGATCCGAGGAGGGTGTACAGGATGAACTTCCAGGCGGCGGCCTGCCGCTGAGCACCGCCCCAGCGGGCGATGAGGAAGTACATCGGGATGAGGACCATCTCGAAGGCGAGGAAGAACAGCAGCAGGTCGAGGACGGCGAAGGTGGCGAGGGTGCCGGACTCCAGGACGAGGAGCAGGGCGACGAAGGCCTTCGGGGAGGGGCCCTCGGGGAGCTTGAAGTAGCTGTACACCGCGCAGAGGAAGAACAGCAGCGCGGTCATCAGGAGGAGGGGGAGCGAGATGCCGTCGATGCCGAGGTGGATCCGGATGTTCAGCGCCTGGATCCAGCTGATGTCCGTCGTCGCCTGGAAGCGGGACGGTTCGTCGTGGTCGAAGCCCAGGGTGAGGGCGATGGCGGCGGCGAGGATGACACCGGTGACGGTGACGCCGTGGCGGAGCACGGCCTGTCCGGGGCTCTTGCCCTTGAGGCCGGGCGGGGCCGGCAGGAGGGCCGCGACGGCTCCGAGGAGGGGCGCGGCGACGATGAACGCCAGAAGGAACTGCATCACGGACGGGCTGATATCGATCACGGCTGACTCTCGGCTCACGATCCGGCGTTGACGTTGGCGAGGACGGCCGTGGCGATCGCCAGGACCACGGCGCCGGCGAGCAGGGCGCTCAGGTAGCTCTGCACGTTGCCGGTCTGGGCCCGGCGCACCAGGCTGCCGAGCAGCCTGGGTCCGGCGCCCGCGCCGCGGACGTAGGTGTCCACGACCTCGCGGTCCAGGAAGCGGACCAGGCTCGCGGCGGCGCGGACGGGTCGGACGAAGAGCCGGTCGTAGACGGCGTCGAGGTGGAAGCCGTCCGCGGCGTGCCGGTGCAGGGGGCCGAGCAGCGCGCGCCCGGGGTCGGGGGCCGGGCCGGCGGGGACGGCCGGGTGGTCGTGGGCGACCTCGGCGACCTCGGGGGCTTCGGCGGCGGACTCGGCGGCGGCCGTGGCGGCGGAACGGGCGGCCGTCACCGCGGCGGGCACGTCGCCTGAAGCGTCCGCGGGGGCGGGCGCGGGGGCGGGCGCGGCGGCGCGGGCGGTGGCGGCGGCCCTGGCGGTGGCGCGCTGCCAGAGGGCGTAGGTGAGCACGACGCCGATGAGGGCGGCTCCCGTGCCGAGGACCGAGGTGGTCACCGACGGGGTGAGCTCCCGGCCGTCGAACCAGTCGGCGAGGGGGCCGGCGGCGAGGCCGAAGGCGGTCGTGGGGATCGCCAGCAGCCACAGCACGCCGGTCATGGCGACGGGCTCCCTGCCGTGGTCGGGGGCGGCGGCGCCCCGGCCGCGGAAGGCCATCAGCCACAGCCGGGTGGCGTAGGCGGCGGTGAGCAGGGCCGTCAGCACTCCGGCGACCAGCACCAGCCAGCCGGCCGCGCTGGGGGCGGTGTCGGAGTGGCCGCCGGCGGCGTGCTCGGCGGCGACGAGGACGGCTTCCTTGGAGAAGAAGCCGGCGAAGGGCGGGATGGCGGCGAGCGCGAGCAGCGCGATCGTCATCGTCCAGAAGGCGTCGGGGACGCGCTGGGCGAGGCCGTCCATGCGGGACATGGCGGCCAGGGAGTTCGTGCCGGCGGCGTGGATGATCACACCGGCGCCGAGGAAGAGCAGCGCCTTGAAGGCGCCGTGGGACAGCAGGTGGAAGACGGCGGCGCCGCGGTCGCCGACGGCCAGGGCCCCGGTCATGTAGCCGAGCTGGCCGACCGTGGAGTAGGCGAGCACGCGCTTGATGTCGTCCTGGGCCAGGGCGGCGAGGGCGGAGCCGACCATCGTGACGGCCGCCATGACGGCCATGACCACCAGTGCGGCGCGGGAGGCCGCGAAGACGGGCAGGAGGCGGGCGACGAAGTAGACGCCGGCGGCGACCATGGTCGCGGCGTGGATCAGGGCGGAGACGGGGGTGGGGCCCGCCATCGCGTCGGGGAGCCAGGTGTGCAGCGGGAACTGCGCGGACTTCCCGGCGACGCCCGCGAGCAGGAGCAGCGCGATCAGCGTCGGGTGGTCGAGCCCGCCGGAGGCGACGGCGTCCAGGATCTTGGTGATGCGGAAGGAGCCGGTGTCGGCGGCGAGCGCGAACAGCCCGATGAGGAAGGGGACGTCGCCGAGCTTGGTGACGAGGAAGGCCTTGAGGGAGGCGGAGCGGGCCGCCTCGGTCTCCCAGTAGTGGCCGACGAGGAAGTAGGAGCAGATGCCCATGACCTCCCAGCCGACCAGCAGCACCATCAGGTCGCCGGAGTAGACGACGAGCAGCATGGCGGAGGTGAAGAGGGAGACGAGCGCCGCGTAGGAGGGGTAGCGGGGGTCCTCGCGGAGGTAGGCCGTCGAGTACAGCTGGACGCAGGTGGCGACGACCCCGACGAGGACGGCGACGAGGACGGCGAAGCCGTCCAGGTGGAGCGAGAGGTCGATCGGCACGGAGCCGGTCGGGGTCAGCTCGGTGGCGGTGTCGATCGCCGCTCCGCCGCCCTGGCGTACGGCGACGAACACGGCCAGTACGGCGGCGCCCAGCGTCGGCAGGATGGCGAGCGGGCGGACGAAGCCGGGGGCGGTCCGGCCGAGGAGCAGGCCGGCCACCGCGCCCAGGAAGGGCAGGAGGGGGACGAGGACCGCGAGGGTCGTGGTGCTCACGCGGCGACCTCCGGCCGGGTGGTGGTGGTCGGGTTGGTGCCGTCGGGGTCCGTGCCGTCGGGGTCCGTGCCGTCGGCGCGGGCGCCTTCGCGGGCCTCGGCGGTGTCGCGGAGCCGGTCGACGTCCGAGGTGCCGCGGTTGCGGTAGACCATCAGCACGATCGCGAGGCCGATGCCGATCTCGGCGGCGGCGATGGCGATCGTGAAGAGGGTGAGGGCCTGGCCGGCGTGGAGGGTGTCGCGCAGCCAGACGTCGAAGGCGACCAGGTTGAGGTTGACGGCGTTGAGCATCAGCTCGACGGACATCAGCACCAGGATGGCGTTGCGGCGGGCGAGGACTCCGTAGAGGCCGGTCGCGAAGAGCAGGGCCGCCAGAACGGCGGGGTAGGCGAGGTGCATCAGCGCTGTCCCTTCCCGGTACGGCCGTCTGCGCCGGGTGCGGCGGCACCGGCCGCGGCGGCGCGGTCGGCGGCGTCGGCGGCTTCCTCGGCGGCGGTGTTGCGGCGGGAGAGCACGATCGCGCCGATCAGGGCGGCGAGGAGGAGGACGGAGAGCGCCTCGAAGGGCAGCACCCAGTGCTGGAAGAGGATCTCGCCGGAGACCTTCGTCGAGCCCTGGGCGGGGCCGTCGAGGTCGATCCAGGTGGTGCGGAAGGCGTCGACGACCACCCAGACGAGTGCGGCTCCCGCGACGCCGGCGACGCCGAGGGCGACCCGGCGGTTGTCGGAGTCGGCGTCCGGTGAGCGGCCGATGGGGGCCTTGGTCAGCATCAGTCCGAAGAGGAGGAGGACGACCACGGAGCCGAGGTAGATCAGGACCTGGACCCAGGCGATGAACTCGGCGGTCAGCAGCAGGTACTCGACGGCGATCCCGCCGAGCGCGACGACCAGCCAGAGGGCGGCGTGCACGAGCTGCTTGGTGGTGACCGTGATGAGGGCCGCGCCGAGGGTGGCGAGGCCGACGAGGACGAAGGCGATCTCGACGCCGGCCGGCGAGAGGAAGCCCTGACCCGCCGTGGCCGCGGCGGCCAGGGGGGCGGTGGCGATGCTCACGCGTCGGCCTCCGGGGTGGTGGTCGGGGGCGTGCCGGGCGGGGTCTCGGCGGCGGCCCGGGCGGTGGCCGCGGCGGCTTCGGCCTTCTCCACGGCCTTGCGGGCGGCGGCGACTTCCTTGGGCTCCTCGGCGGCCGGGTCCAGGGCGGGCGGGGCCGGCACCGTCCACATCCACTCGCGCAGCTTGTCGCGCTCGTGGGTGAGGTCGTGGATGTCGGTCTCCGCGTACTCGAACTCCGGCGACCAGAACAGGGCGTCGAAGGGGCACACCTCGATGCAGATGCCGCAGTACATGCAGAGGGAGAAGTCGATGGCGAAGCGGTCGAGGACGTTGCGGCTGCGCTCGCGGCCGCCGGGGGCGGCGGCCGGGACCGTCTCCTTGTGGGAGTCGATGTAGATGCACCAGTCGGGGCACTCGCGGGCGCAGAGCATGCAGACCGTGCAGTTCTCCTCGAACAGGCCGATGACCCCGCGGCTGCGGGGCGGGAGCTCGGGCTGCACCTCGGGGTACTGGGCGGTGTGCGCGCGCTTGGTCATCGTGCGCAGGGTGACGGCCAGGCCCTTGGCGAGGCCTGATCCGGGGATCGGGGGCATTACTGGATCGCCACCTTCACGATGCCGGTGAGCGCGATCTGGGCGAGCGCGAGGGGGATGAGTACGGTCCAGGCGAGCTTCTGGAGCTGGTCCTCGCGCAGGCGCGGATAGCTCACGCGGAGCCAGATGACGACGAAGGCGAGGACGGCGACCTTGAGCAGGGTCCAGACCCAGCCGAGGCCGTCGCCGCCGAAGGGTCCGTGCCAGCCGCCGAGGAACAGGACGGTGGTGAGCGCGCACAGGACGACGATGCCGGCGTACTCGGCGAGCAGGAACAGCGCGAAGCGCAGGCCGGTGTACTCGGTGTACGCGCCGAAGATGATCTCGGAGTCGGCGACGGGCATGTCGAAGGGCGGCCGTTGGAGTTCGGCGAGCCCGGCGGTGAAGAAGACCAGGGCGCCGATGATCTGCCAGGGCAGCCACCACCACTCGAAGGCGCCGACGATGCCGGGCAGGGACACCGTCCCGGCGGCCATGGCGACGGAGGCGGCGGCGAGCAGCATGGGCAGCTCGTACGCGAGCAGCTGGGCGGCCGTGCGCAGGCCGCCGAGCAGGGAGAACTTGTTGGCGGAGGCCCAGCCGCCCATGAGGGAGCCGAGGACGCCGACGCCCATGACGGCGAGCGCGAAGAAGAGGCCCGCGTCGATGACCTGGCCGACGGCGCCGTCGCCCGGGCCGATGGGGATGGCGAGCAGCACGAGGAGGTAGGGCAGCAGCGCGACGGCGGGAGCGAGCTGGAAGATCCGCCGGTCGGCGTTGGCCGGGACGATGTCCTCCTTCTGCGCGAACTTCACGCCGTCGGCGACGAGCTGGGCCCAGCCGTGGAAGCCGCCCGCGTACATGGGGCCGAGGCGGCCCTGCATGTGCGCCATCACCTTGTGCTCGGCCTGCCCGATGACGAGCGGGAGCACGAGGAAGACGGCGAAGACGACGATCAGTCGCAGGGCGACGTCGAGGACGTCGTTCACGCGTCGCCTCCGGTGGTGTCGGGTTCGGGGCCGGCCGGGTCGGCCGGGTCGGTCTTGGGTGCGGGGCCGGGTTCCGGGGCGGCGGGGTCCGGGGCGGGCGGCGCGGACGCGGGGTCCTCGAAGGCGGGCTTCGCGTGGTGCCAGGGCGCGTCCGCGCTGCGGGGGGCCGTCCGGCGGGGGGCCGGGTCCTCGGGTGCCGGGGCGGCCTGGCTGGCGGAGCCTTCCGACACCGAGCGGGTGCGGCGGGGCGGGCGCGGCGGGGCGGACCCTTCGGCCGGGGCGGCCGGGCCACCGTCGGCCGGAGCGGCCGGTGACGCCGGAGCGTCCGGGGCGGCCTGGCTGGCGGAGCCGTCCGACACCGAGCGGGTGCGGCGCGGCGGGCGCGGCGGGGCCGACCCTTCGGCCGGAGCGGCCGGGGCGGCCTGGCCCGCGGAGCCTTCCGACACCGAGCGGGTGCGGCGCGGCGGGGCGCCCTCGCGCGGGGTGCGGGCGGCTCCGGCGGCGGCTCCCGCCGCGCGCGGGGCGCGGGGGGTACGGGCCGGGGCCGGGGGGAGCTGTCCCTTGAGGGGGCCCCAGTCGTTCGGGTCGGGCACCCCGGGCGGGAGCATCTGGCGGCGCTTGGGGGCGTCGGGGTCGTGGGCCTCGCCCGGTTCCTTCGCTCCGGGCCACGCCTTGGCGACGCGCGCCGCCAGGACGAAGTCCTTGCGCAGCGGGTGTCCCTCGAAGTTCTCGGGGAGGAGCAGCGGGACGAGGTGGGGGTGGTCGGTGAAGACGACCCCGAACATCTCGTGCGTCTCCCGCTCGTGCCACTCGGCGCCCGCGTACACCGCGACGGCGGACGCCACGGCGGGGGCGGTGTGCGGGACGGTGGTGCGCAGCAGGAGGCGGCGTACGCGGTGGTTCTCCAGGGAGACGACGTGCGCGCAGATCCGGAATCCGGTGCCCGGCTCGTCGACCGCGCTCAGCCAGTCGAAGTAGGTGCAGCCCAGCTTGTCGCGGGCGATCTCCAGGGCGGGGATCCAGGAGCCGACGGGGACGTCGACCGTGAGGACCTCGTACGCGTACGAGGCCACGGCCTCGGCACCGAAGACCGCCGGGGCGGCGTCGGGCAGGGAGTCGTAGAGGTTCACGCTCCGGCCTCCGGGGCGGGCGGGGGCGTGACGAGCCCGCTGGTCAGCTGGGAGACGGACGGCGCGGCCGCGTACCGCTCGGCGAGGGACTCGCGGGCGATCTTCTCCTGGAGCTTGAGGATGCCCTGGAGCAGCGCCTCGGGCCGGGGCGGGCAGCCGGGCACGTAGACGTCGACCGGGATGATCTGGTCGACGCCCTTGGTGACCGAGTACGAGTCCCAGTACGGTCCGCCGCAGTTGGAGCAGGCGCCGAAGGAGATGACGTACTTGGGCTCGGGCATCTGCTCGTACAGCCGCTTGACGGCCGGGGCCATCTTGTCCGTCACCGTGCCCGAGACGATCATCAGGTCCGCCTGGCGCGGGCCGGGCGCGAAGGGGATGACGCCGAGCCGGATGAAGTCGTGGCGGGCCATGGAGGCGGCGATGAACTCGATGGCGCAGCAGGCGAGGCCGAAGTTGAAGACCCACAGGCTGTAGCGGCGGCCCCAGTTCAGGACCACCTTCATCGGCTCCGGGGCGAGGCGGGAGAGGACTCCCAGGCGCTTGGGCTCCGGAAGCAGCTGCGGCGGGGCCGGCTGGGGTGTCACGTCCATTCGAGGACGCCCTTCTTGTACGCATAGAGCAGGCCGACGGCCAGGAACCCCAGGAAGACGAACATCTCCACCAGGGTCGTGGCGCCGTAACCGGCGGCGGCGAACACCGTCGCCCACGGGAACAGGAAGATCGAGTCGACGGCGAAGATGACGTAGAGGAAGGCGTACACGTAGTAGCGGACCTGGGTGTGTGCCCAGCCCTCGCCCACGGGGTCCACGCCGCATTCGTAGGTCAGCAGCTTCTCGGGCGTCGGGACCACGGGCCGCAGCAGGCGGCCGGCGCCGAAGGCCACGGCGACGAAGAGCACGCCGAGGACGGCGAGGAGGCCGACGACCGAATAACTCCGGAAGTAGTCGGCCGCGGTCACGGTCAAGGTCACGGTCGATACCGTTGGGTCGGACACGTCCGTTCCTCGTTCCTCGGCCACTGTCGATGATCTGGATGATCTGGTACGGACGGGAGTCTAGGGCCTGGGCTGCGCGGGGTGGGGTTATCCCCCGTTCACTGCCGCCGGGCCACCCCATGGCATCGGGCGGGCGGAATTGGCAGGCTGTGCCGCATGACCGCGAACGATCAAGCCCCCTCCCCTCCTCCCGTGCGGCCCGCGTTCGACGCGGTCACGTGGAAGGAGATCGCCCATCTGATGGGCAATCTTCCGCTGGCGTTGATCGGTTTTACGTACACGGTGTTCATGGTCGCGACCGCCGGTGGTCTGTCCGTGACCGCTGTCGGACTGCCGCTGCTCGTCTGTGGTCTTTACGGGTCCCGCCAGCTCGGCCGGCTGGAACGCGGGCGGGCGCGGGCCCTGCTGGGGGTGCGGGTGGCCGAGCCGACCCCGCTGCCCGGGCCGCGCCGCGCCGGCGGGTTCTTCGCCTGGCTGTGGGCCGGCGTGAAGGACCCGGTGGGCTGGCGGACGGTGTTGTACGCGCTGGTGCGCCTGCCGTGGGGGGTGCTGACCTTCACGGTAACGCTGGCGGGGCTGTTCGTCCTGTGGCCGGTGCTGCCGTACGTGGTCCGCGGCCTGGCGAACGTGGACCGGGTGATGGTACGGAGCCTGCTGTCCCCCTCGGACGAGCTGGAGCGGCGCATCGCGGAGCTGGAGACGGGGCGCGGGGTGGTCGTGGACACGGCGGCGGCCGACCTGCGGCGGATCGAACGGGACCTGCACGACGGGGCGCAGGCCCGGCTGGTGGCCCTCGCGATGGGGCTCGGGCTGGCGAAGGAGAAGCTGACGGAGGACCCGGAGGGGGCGGCGGCGATGGTCGACGAGGCCCACGGCGAGGTCAAGCTGGCGCTCCAGGAACTGCGGGACCTGGCCCGGGGGATCCACCCCGCGGTGCTGACCGACCGGGGTCTGGACGCGGCGCTGTCGTCGGTGGCGTCCCGGTGCCTGGTGCCGGTGAAGGTGGCGGTGGACCTGCCGGGGCGCCCGGCGGAGGCGATCGAGGGGATCGCGTACTTCGTGGTCTCCGAGCTGCTGCAGAACGTCAGCAAGCACGCGGGGGCGCGGGGCGCGGGCGTCGAGGTGTGGCGGTCGGGGTCCCGGCTGCTGCTGAGGGTCTCCGACGACGGCCGGGGCGGGGCGGATCCGCGGGGCGGGTCGGGGCTGGCGGGGCTCGCGGAACGGCTGCGGGCGGTGGACGGGGTGTTCCTCGTGGAGTCCCCGGAGGACGGGGGCACGGTGGTGACGGCGGAACTCCCGTGGCGCGACCGCGCGTAGCCGTCCGCCGTGAGCGCGGAAGGGCCCCCGTCCGGGTGGACGGGGGCCCTTCCGCGTCCGGGGCGGGGCGGGGGGTGGGGTTAACCCCCCGGTGGGGACGCCCACCCGCCGCATGGTTCCGGATAGGCCCGGGCGGCAGGCTGGACCCGGCAGAGCGGTACGAGGAGAGGGCGGGTCGGGATCATGGGCAACGGCATGAGCGGGAGCGGCGACGGCGGTGGCCGGGGCGGGCTCGTCACGGTGCTGCGGGCGCCCGTGGCGGCGCGGACCTGGCGGGAACTGGGGTTCCTGCTGGTCGGGCTGCCGCTGAGCACCCTGTACTTCTCGCTCGCCATCACCGGCGTGGCCCTCGGGGCCGGCCTGCTCGTCACCTTCATCGGCGTGCCCGTGCTGGCGGGCGTGCTCCTGCTGTGCCGGGGCTTCGGCCGGCTGGAGCGGGGGCGGGCCCGCGCCCTGCTGGGGATGCCGCTCGCCGATCCGGCGCCGGTGCGGGCCGGGGGGAGGGCTGGGGCCCTGGCCTCGATGGGGGCGCTGCTCAAGAGCGGCAGCGCCTGGCGCCACGTGCTGTACTGCGTGGTCCACTTCCCGTGGGCGGTGTTCTCCTTCTGCCTGGCGCTGACGCTGTGGGCGTACGGCTGGAGCAGCCTGCTGTACCCGCTGTGGTTCTGGGTCTTCCCCGCCTTCACCGACCAGCCGGGGCTCCAGCTCTTCCAGAACGACGACTACTCCTTCTACCTCGACTCCCCCCTGGCCATCGCCGCGACCTGCCTGGCCGGGCTGCTGATCACCCTCGCCACCCCCTGGGTCGTACGGGCGCTGACCAGCGTCGACCGGGTGCTCATCGGGGGCCTGCTCGGGCGCTCGCGCCTCGACGACCGCGTCCGTGAGCTGGAGAGCGACCGCGGGGTCGTCGTGGACACGGCGGCGGCCGACCTGCGGCGGATCGAACGGGACCTGCACGACGGGGCGCAGGCGCGGCTGGTGGCCCTCGCGATGGACCTCGGACTGGCGAAGGAGAAGCTGACGGAGGACCCGGAGGGGGCGGCCGCGATGGTCGACGCGGCGCACGGGGAGGTGAAGGTCGCCCTCCAGGAGCTGCGGGACCTGGCCCGGGGGATCCACCCCGCGGTGCTGACCGACCGCGGTCTGGACGCGGCGCTGTCGTCGGTGGCGTCCCGCTGCGCGGTGCCGGTGAAGGTGGCGGTGGACCTGCCGGGGCGGCCGGTGGCCGCGATCGAGGGGATCGCGTACTTCGTGGTCTCCGAGCTGCTGCAGAACGTCAGCAAGCACGCGGGGGCGCGGGGCGCGGGCGTCGACGTCTGGAAGTCCGGCGGACGGCTGCTGTTGCAGGTCTCCGACGACGGCCGGGGCGGGGCGGACCCGCGGGGCGGGTCGGGGCTGGCGGGGCTCGCGGAGCGGTTGGACGCGGTGGACGGGGTGCTGCTCGTCGACTCGGAGGAGGGGCGGGGCACGGTGGTCACGGCGGAGCTTCCCTGGCGGGCCTGACCTTGCCCCGGCCGGGCGTTTGCCCGGCCCGCTCGGGGCGCGCCCGTCCGGGCCGGTGAGGTACGGGGATCCCGGGGTGCGGATCCCCCGGGCCCCTGCCCCGGCCTGGCCGGGCCCGGCCGTCGCGGGGGTCCCCCGGGGTGCCGCTGCGCGGGGCTTGCTCCCCGCCCCGCCCTTCACCCGTTCTCCCCCCAGGCGCCGGGGCGGCTGGAAGGTGCGGTCCGCTGCCGGGGGCCGGCCCCCCGGACCCCCGCGCCTCAAACGCCGGCGAGGCTGAATCGGGCTGGAATCGGCGGGCGGGCTGGGATGCTTGGGCGGGGCGGTGATCTGCGGCCCGCCGGGCACGGTCCCGGAACGACGACGCGACGCGGGAGCTACTGAGCGTGAACGACAGGGTGCGGGTGGTCATCGCCGAGGATTCGGTGCTGCTGCGGGAGGGCCTGACCCGGCTGCTGACCGACCGGGGGCATGACGTCGTGGCGGGCGTCGGGGACGCGGAAGCGCTGATCAAGACGGTGGCGGAGCTCGCGGCCGAGGACGCGCTGCCGGACGTGGTGGTGGCCGACGTACGGATGCCCCCGACGCACACCGACGAGGGCGTGCGCGCCGCCGTGCGCCTGCGCCGCGAGCACCCCGGGATAGGCGTGCTCGTGCTGTCGCAGTACGTGGAGGAGCAGTACGCCACCGAACTCCTGGCCGGTTCCAGCACCGGGGTGGGGTACCTGCTGAAGGACCGGGTGGCCGACGTCCGGGAGTTCCTGGACGCCGTCGTGCGGGTGGCGCGGGGCGGTACGGCCCTGGATCCCGAGGTCGTGGCCCAGCTGCTCGGCCGCAGCCGCAAGCAGGACGTGCTGGCCGGCCTGACCCCGCGCGAGCGGGAGGTGCTGGGCCTGATGGCGGAGGGACGGACGAATTCCGCTGTAGCCAAGCAGCTGGTCGTCAGCGACGGCGCCGTCGAGAAGCACGTCAGCAATATCTTTATGAAGCTGGGCCTGTCCCCGAGTGACGGGGATCACCGGCGCGTACTGGCCGTCCTCACCTACCTGAGGTCCTGATCACCTGACACTCTGTCAGGCAGGGCGGCGCGTCGGCGAGGGCCGGGGGGATGGGAATGTTCGCGTAGAGCACGACGTCTGTCGGACAGACCGGCCCGAAAGGGACGGTCCAGAATGCGGGCGGACCCGGGGCCGGAAACCCTGACGGACGTAGGGTGGGCCTTGGGAACGAACGTCCGCGCCTCGAAGGAGGTCCAGTTCAGTGACCAGCCAGGTCAGTAGCCCGGCCGAGCAGGCCGACGGGGCCGGTGGGTCCATCGGCGGCCAGCGCGGTGAGCGCGCGGCCGATGGAGCCGGCAAGGAAATCCGCCGCGTCGACCGCGTGATCATCCGTTTCGCGGGTGATTCGGGTGACGGTATGCAGCTGACGGGTGACCGTTTCACGTCGGAGACGGCGTCTTTCGGGAACGATCTGTCGACGCTGCCGAACTTTCCGGCCGAGATCCGGGCGCCCGCCGGGACGCTGCCGGGGGTGTCGTCGTTCCAGCTGCATTTCGCCGATCACGACATCCTGACGCCGGGTGACGCGCCGAACGTGCTGGTGGCGATGAATCCGGCCGCCTTGAAGGCGAACATCGCCGATGTTCCGCGGGGTGCGGAGATCATCGTGAACACGGACGAGTTCACGAAGCGGCCGATGGCGAAGGTGGGGTA
>NZ_JBICWZ010000004.1:0-24734 GCF_043199995.1 Streptomyces sp. NPDC048507
GGACGCTTCCTTTGTACTCACCCTCTCGGGCTTTCCTCCGGGCTTTCGTTCTGTTCTGTTCTTGCGTTTCCGACTCTATCAGACTCTTTCGGGCCTGACTCCCAGTCAGCGGGGTTTGTCTTCCGGGCTGTTGGGCCCTTCCGACTCCTGAACTCTAGCGGATTTCCCCGGCAACCGATAATCGGGCCTTCGGAAAAGAATTCGGGCGCGCCGAATTCGTTCCCAGTGGGAGATCGTGCTGAGTAGGTTGCCGCAACGAGGCGACGGGATTCGTTGACGTCAGAACCTTCCGGCTCTGGGGCAACTCGAAGAACCTTACGGATCCACGGGGGCCGTGTCAACCCCGGAGGTCAGCTCGGGGACTGCAGGTCCTCGACGCGGTCCAGGAGGCGGGTGAGCATGTCCCCCAGTACTCCACGCTCCGCCGTGGAGAGGTCCTGGAGGAGGTCCTCCTCGAAGACCGTGGCCGCGCGCATGGCGTCGAGCCACTTGCTGCGGCCCTCGTCCGTCAGCTCCACGATCACGCGGACCCGGTTGGACTCGTCCCGTTCCCGGGTGACCAGGCCCTCCGACGTCATGCGGTCGATCCGGTGCGTCATCGCCGCCGGCGTGAGGCCCAGCTGCTTCGCGAGTTCGCTCGGGCCCATCCGGTACGGCGCCCCGGAGATGACCAGGGCCTTGAGGACCTCCCACTCCGCGTTGCTGATGCCCAGGGCTGCGGTCTGGCGTCCGTACGCGACGTTCATCCGTCGGTTCAGGCGGCTCAGGGCCGAGACCACCTTCTCGACCTGGGGGTCGAGGTCCTGGAATTCGCGCTGGTAGACGGCGATCTGCTCGTCGAGGCTCGGCTCGTGGACGGGCGCGGTGCCGTCGGGGGTGTCACCCATGGTCCGAAGTATGGCACGAGCCCGTTGGCGTCTAACTCCTTCGGTGTGTACTGTTAAGGCTTGAAGTTTAGGTATGAAGTCTTCAGGCTTCAGGTCTCAAAGGCAGGTGAGAAGTGACCAAGGTGATGGGCGCTGCGATGCGGCGGATCCAGGCCGGCAACGCGCTGACCGCGTTCGGCATCGGTTTCACGGTTCCGTTCCTCTACATCTACGTGGCGCAGGTGCGGGATCTGGGCTCCATGGCGGCCACGAGTGCGTTCGTGGCGTTCGCCCTGGGTGCTCTCGTCGCGCTGCCCTTCACCGGGCGGGTCATCGACCGGCGCGGGCCGGTGCCCGTGGTCATCGGCGCGGCCGTGGCCGCCTCGGCCGGGGCGCTCGCGCTCGGCCTCTCCACGGGCGTCGTGCCGATCCTGCTGTCCGCGCTGGCGCTCGGTGCCGGTCAGGCCGTGATGCAGCCGGCGCTGGCCACCATGATCGTGTGGTGTTCGACGCCGGCCACCCGGACGCGTGCGTTCGCGCTGCAGTTCTTCATGCAGAACCTGGGTCTGGGCATCGGCGGCCTCGTCGGCGGGCAGATCGTCGACGTGGACCGGCCCACCAGTTTCACCCTGCTGTTCGGCATCGAGGCCGTGATGTTCCTGGTGCTGGCCGGGGTCATCGCCACCGTGCGCATGCCGCAGGTGGCGGGGCTCAAGGAGGCCATGCCCCAGCAGGACGGCGCCGAGGCCGGCGGCGGCTGGAAGCGGCTGCTGCGGCACAAGGCCATGGTGCAGCTGTGCGTGCTGGGCTTCGTCCTCTTCTTCGCCTGCTACGGACAGTTCGAGTCGGGTCTGGCCGCCTTCGGTACCGAGGCCGCCGGGATCTCCCCTTCGGTCCTCGGCTTCGCGCTGGCCGCCAACACCGGTGCGATCGTCGTGGCGCAGTTCGTGGTGCTGCGGCTGGTGGAGAAGCGCCGTCGGTCCCGTGTGATCGCGCTGGTCGGGCTGATCTGGACGGTCGCCTGGGTGATCGCCGGGTTCTCCGGGCTCGGGCACGGCAGCGCGGTGATGGCCGCGGGCGCGTTCGTGACGACGTACGCCCTCTTCGGGATCGGCGAGGCGATGCTGTCGCCGACGCTGGCGCCGCTGGTGGCCGATCTGGCTCCGGAGGGCTCGGTCGGGCAGTACAACTCGGCCTTCGCCCTGGTGAAGCAGATGGCGCTGGCGCTGGGGCCGCTGGGCGTGCCGCTGGCGGCCGGGATTCCGATGCTCTACATCGGCATCTTCGTGGTGGTCTCGCTGGGCATCGCGTGGCTGGCGCTGCGTCTGGGTGCGCAGCTGACGCCGGTGCAGGACAACCCGTCGCTGTCGCGCGTCGTGGCGCAGGGCGGCCCGGCCGTCGGTGCGGCGGCCGGGGCCGCGGAGCCCGCGCACGTGTAGACGTACGCGGTGAAGGCTGTGGAAGTGCGCGGAAGGCCCCGGTCCTGTGGACCGGGGCCTTCCGCGTGGGCGGCTACTTGTCGGGGAGGGCGAACTCGCACCAGACGGCCTTGCCGCCGCCGGGGGTGCGGCGGGTGCCCCAGGACGAGGCGATGGTGGCGATGATCGAGATGCCGCGGCCGGTCTCGTCGGCCGGTTCGGCGCGGCGGCGGCGCGGGAGGTGGTCGTCCCCGTCGGTGACCTCGATGATCAGGCGGCGGTCGGTGCGGCGCAGCCGCAGGCGCATGGGCGGGGTGCCGTGCTGGAGGGAGTTCGCGACGAGCTCGCTGGCGGCGAGGACGCCGAGGTCGCACAGTTCGGCGGGGAAGCGCCAGGAGGCGAGGACGCCCTGGGCGAAGGCGCGGGCGCGGGGGGCCGCTTCGACGCCGCCGAGGAGTTCGAGGGCGGCGTTGTGGAAGAGCTCGGCGTCGGCGCCGGTGCGGGCGGGCTGCTGGAGGACCATGACGGCGACGTCGTCGTCGTGGTCGGCGTCCACGCCGAGGGCGCGCATCAGGCGGTCGCAGACGACGGCGGGGGTGCCCTGGGCGCCGGCGAGGGCGCGTTCGAGGGTGGCGACGCCTTCGTCGATGTCCTCGCCGCGGCGTTCCACGAGGCCGTCGGTGTAGAGGACGGCGGTGGAGCCGGGGCCGAGGGCGATGGTGCCGGAGGTGTGGAGCCAGCCGCCGGTGCCCAGCGGCGGGCCGGTGGGGTCGGCGGCGCGGCGGACGGTGCCGTCCTCGTCGCGGACGAGGATGGGGAGGTGTCCGGCAGAGGCGTACGCGAGGAGGCCCTCGTTGGGGTCGTGGACCGCGTAGACGCAGGTGGCGATCTGGCTGGCGTCGATCTCGGCGGCGAGGCCGTCGAGGAGCTGGAGGACCTCGTGGGGCGGGAGGTCGAGGCGGGCGTAGGCGCGGACGGCGGTGCGGAGCTGGCCCATGACGGCGGCGGCGCGGACGCCGCGGCCCATGACGTCGCCGATGACGAGGGCGGTGCGGCCGGCGCCGAGGGTGATGACGTCGTACCAGTCGCCGCCGACGGCCGCTTCGGTGCCGCCGGGCTGGTAGGTCGCGGCGATGCGGAGGTCGTCGGGCTGTTCGAGTTCCTGGGGCAGGAGGGAGCGCTGGAGGGTGACGGCGGCCTCGCGCTGGCGGCGTTCGCTGGCGCGCAGCCGGTCGACGGCCTCGGCGTGGTCGGTGACGTCGGCGAGGTGGACGAGGATCCCGCTGTGGTGGGGGTCCGGCGGGCCGTCGGGGGCGGTCTTGGGGAACTCGACGGGGGTGCAGGTGACGGTGTACGAGCTGCCGCCGCCGGGGGCGGTGCGGTTCTTGGCCGTACGGGGCTTGCCGCTGCGCTGGACCTGGTCGAGGAGTTCGAGGAGGCCCAGCTCGCCGAGTTCGGGGAGGGCTTCGCGGGCGGGGGCGCCGGTGGTGCGGGCGCCGAAGCCGGCGGTGTACGCGTCGTTGACGTAGGCGACGCGGTGCTCGGGGCCGTGGACGAGGGCGACGAGGGCCGGGAGCAGCCCGAGGACCTCCCGTACGGAGAGTTCGTCGAGGGCGGGTACGGCGGGGAGCGGCGCCGTGCCGGTACCGGAGACGGTGGCGTCGGCGGGGCTGCCGTCGTCGGGGGGCGGCGTGAGGGGGTAGCCGGCCGCGCCGCGGGCTGCCGGAACGGCGCCTTCACCCCGTTTGGCCTGGGCTGCGGCGTGCTCGTTCCGCGCGGCGGCGCGGCGCTGCGTTCCGGGAAACCGGGCGCTCCAGCGCGTGAAGTTCACTGCGTTCAAGCCTCGTGGTGTCGCAAGTGGTCGCTGTGTCGCTCGTGCTCGGTCGCTCGACGGGAGGTCACTCTGTGCAGGTGTGAGCCCACCTATGGTCACACGTCCAGTGTGGCCGACCGCACTGACAACGTCAGCCCTGGCTGTCCTGCGGGGGTTCGGGGGTGGGGTGGGGCGGGTGGGGTGGGTGGTGGCGGTGGCCTCCGCCCGCGGCGAGTTCGAATTCTGCCCTGGGGTGTTCGAGGGAGCCGAGGGAGACGATCTCCCGCTTGAAGAGGCCCGAGAGGGTCCATTCCGCGAGGACGCGCATCTTGCGGTTGAAGGTGGGGACGCGGCTGAGGTGGTAGGCGCGGTGCATGAACCAGGCCGGGTAGCCCTTGAGCTTGCGGCCGTAGACGTGGGCGACGCCCTTGTGGAGGCCGAGGGAGGCGACGGAGCCCACGTACTTGTGGGCGTACTCGGTGAGGACCTCGTCGCGGAGGGCGGCGATCAGGTTGTCGGCGAGGCGTTTGGCCTGGCGGACGGCGTGCTGGGCGTTGGGGGCGCATTCGACGCCGGGTACGGGGGCGGTGATGTCGGGGACGGCGGCGGCGTCACCGGCGGCCCAGGCGTGTTCGACGCCTTCGACGGTGAGGAAGGAGGTGCAGACGAGCCGGCCGCGCTCGTTCTTCGGCAGGTCGCTGGCGGCGAGGACGGGGTGGGGTTTGACGCCGGCGGTCCAGACGACGGTGCGGGTGGGGAAGCGGGAGCCGTCGCTGAGGACGGCCACCCGGTTCTCGCAGGAGTCGAGGCGGGTTTCCAGGCGTACGTCGATGTTGCGGCGGCGCAGTTCGCGGACGGTGTAGGTGCCCATTTCGGGACCGACTTCGGGGAGGATACGGTCGCTGGCCTCGACCAGCACCCATTTCATGTCCTCGGGTTTGACGTTGTGGTAGTACCGGGCCGCGAACCTGGCCATGTCCTCCAGCTCGCCGAGCGCTTCGACGCCGGCGTATCCGCCGCCGACGAAGACGAAGGTCAGGGCGGCGTCGCGGATCGCGGGGTCGCGGGTGGAGGAGGCGATGTCCATCTGTTCGATGACGTGGTTGCGCAGGCCGATGGCCTCTTCCACCGTCTTGAATCCGATGGCGTAGTCGGCGAGTCCCGGGATGGGGAGGGTGCGGGAGACCGATCCGGGGGCGAGGACGATTTCGTCGTAGGCGATCTCGATGTCGCCGGTGCCCTCCTCGGCGGTGGCGAGGGTGGTGACGGTGGCCGTCCGTTTGGCGTGGTCGATGCGCCGGGCCTCACCGATGACGATGCGGCAGCGGTCGAGGACGCGGCGCAGCGGGACCACGACGTGACGGGGCGAGATGGAGCCCGCGGCGGCTTCCGGGAGGAAGGGCTGGTACGTCATGTAGGGCTCGGGCGTGACCACCGTGATCTCGGCCTCGCCAGATCTCAGTTTCCGTTGGAGACCGAGGGCCGTGTACATGCCGACGTAGCCGCCTCCGACCACGAGGATGCGCGCGGGGGGCGGGGTGCCGGGTGCGTCGCCCCGGGAGTTAGCAGCCTTCACCATCCCATGACGCAACGTGGCCGGGAGTTTGTCCACAGGCCCGGCACATTGTGTGACCGGTGTTCATCCTGCGACAGGGCTGCCAATGAGTCCGGATGGGGGTGAAGGTCCGCAGGTCAGAGGCTGCGGAAGGGGTGATTCCGGGGGCTTGCGGCGGAAAAGTGGGGGTGAATGCTCCGATCGGGCGGTGCTCCGTCGGGGGCTGCCTCTTCTGAATTGACTCTGGCTCAACTATGTTCGTATCTCGTCGAGGAGTAGGACCAGGGCCGCATGACTGTGGCCCCCCTCGACACGAAGGCGGGGAGTGTCTCCGGGGGGAGACAAATGATTACCGGGGGATACATATGCACATTTCCGATTTCCATGGCTCTGTCACCGCTCTGTCCGCAGAGGGTGGCAGCCGCGTGATCACGGGCGCCACGACCCACGGGGTGGGCCGTTCCACCCCGTTGCGCGTCGACGCCCAGCGCAATCTCGAACACGTCCTGCGGGCGGCCCGCGAGGTCTTCGGCGAGCTCGGCTACGGGGCGCCGATGGAAGACGTCGCACGGCGCGCGCGGGTCGGTGTCGGAACCGTCTACCGGCGGTTCCCGAGCAAGGACGTCCTGGTCCGGCGGATAGCCGAGGAGGAGACCGCCCGGCTGACCGAGCAGGCCAAGTCCGCCCTCGGCCAGGAGGAGGAGCCGTGGCAGGCGCTGTCGCGCTTCCTGCGCACCTCCGTCGCCTCGGGCGCGGGCCGGCTGCTGCCGCCGCAGGTCCTGCGGGTCGGCGCGGCCGACGAGGACGCGGCCGAGGCCGAGGCGGCGGCGCGGGTGCCGCAGCAGCGGCAGGCCGTCGTGGCGGGGGTTCCCGACCTCCGGGTCGTCGGCTCGCGCAGCGCCGTCGAGGACGAGCCGGCGGAGGACTCCGGGGCGGGTGCGCTGCTGGAGGTCGTCGGCCGGCTGGTGGACCGGGCCCGGGAAGCCGGTGAGCTGCGGGCCGACGTCACGGTGGCCGATGTGCTGCTGGTGATAGCGACCGCCGCGCCCGCGCTGCCCGACCCGGCGCAGCAGGCCGCGGCTTCGGCCCGTCTGCTGGACATCCTGCTCGAAGGCCTGCGTTCCCGGACGGTGTGAGCCGTCGCGGGGCCGGTGCCGTGAGGTGTCGAAGCCGTGAGGTGTCGAAGCCGTGAGGTGCCGGTGCCCGTCCCCGTGTCGTCCCTGCCCCGGCTCGTGCCGGGGTGGGGCTGGGGACCGGGGGCCGGCGTCAACGGGGTGGCGCTGCGCGTCGGTCGCTCGAACGGGTGAGGAGCGGATCCGGGACGTCTGCGGGGATGGCCTCGGGGGTGTCATCGGTTGCCGGAACCCGCCCGGACGGGTGATGCCGCGCAGAGGGCGCCGGCGCGCGTCACCCGTGTGCCACGCTGGATCGGTGGACCGGTCTGAGTGTGTCGTGCGGGGGCTTCCGCGGTGAGCGTTGACGGGCGGGACGAGTCCCCCGGTGGAGCCGCCGGTGAGGCCGCGGCGGGGAGTCTGCCCGCCCGGCAGGTACCCGCCCAGCGCGAACCGGGCGGGCGCCATGCCGCCCCTGGTCCGGGCAGCGCCGAACCGCCGCTTTCCGACCCGGAGTTGATCGCCCGGATGCGCGGCGGCGATGACGGCGCGTACGAGGAGCTGTTCCGCCGGCACTCCGATGCCGTGCGGCGCTACGCCCGCACCTGCTGCCGGGACGCGCACACCGCGGACGACCTGACCGCCGAGGTGTTCGCGCGGACCCTCCAGGCGGTACGGGGCGGCTCGGGGCCGGAGCAGTCGGTGCGGGCCTACCTGCTGACCACCGTACGGAGGGTCGCCGCGGCCTGGGCGAAGACGGCCCGGCGGGAGCATCTCGTCGAGGACTTCGCGCTGTTCGCGGAGCAGGCCGCCGCGGGGGCGGACAGCGGGGCCGGCGCACTGGGCGGGTTGTCCGGCGACGACACCCTGGAACTGGGCGCGGACGTACGGGCGATGCACGAGGCCGAGCGGTCGCTGGCCATGCAGGCCTTCCGGAGCCTGCCCGAGCGGTGGCAGGCCGTGCTGTGGCACACCACGGTCGAGGAGGCCTCGCCGAGTGCGATCGCCCCGCTGTTCGGGCTGAGCGCCAACGCGACCGCGGTACTGGCCAGTCGGGCCCGTGAGGGGCTCAAGCAGGCCTACCTCCAGGCACACGTGAGTTCCGCGCTCAGCGAGGGCGGCGACTGCGCCCGCTACGCGGACCGGCTGGGCGCGTACGCCCGGGGCGGGCTGCGGATGCGGGCGGAACGGGGGCTGCGCAAGCACCTGGAGGAGTGCGCCAACTGCAGGCTCGCCGCCGGGGAGCTCAAGGACGTCAACGCGGGGATCCCCGCGCTGCTGCCGGTCGCGGTCATCGGGTGGTTCGCCGCCGGGTACGCCGCCAAGGCGGCCGGAGTGGTGGCGGGTGGGGCCGTCGCCGCCGGTGGGGCGGGGGCCGCTGCCGCCGCCGTGGGCGGTTCGTCGGCCGGAGCGGGCGCCGGCGGCGGGGCCGCGGGGGCCGCTGCCGGGGCGGGCGCCGCCGGTGGGTCGGGGGGTGCCGGGGCGGGGGCCGGGGGCGCCGCCGTGTCCGAGGGGCTGGGTCTGCCGGCCAAGGCCGCCATCGCCGCCGGGCTGGCGGTCGCCGCGGCCGCCGGGGTGGTGTTCGCCCTCACCGGGGACGAGCCCGAACCGCCGGCCGCCGCGAAGCCCGCGCCCGGGGTCGTGGCCCCGGCGGTGCCGGCGCCGCCGGTGCCCGAACCGCCCGCGAGCAGTCCGCCGGCGGCTGCGGCGCCGGCCGCGCGGGGGCCCGTACCGCCCCGGCCGGGCCCCGCGCCGTCGAAGCCGGCCGCGCCGTCGCCCTCCGTACCCGCTCCGGCTTCGAAGGCACCCGCTCCGGCCCCGCCCCGGCCGAAGCCCACGCCGACGCCCGCGAAGCCCTCGCCGAAGCCGCCCGAGCCGCCGCCCGCGCCGGCCCAGGGGTTCCAGCTGGCGCGGCTCGGGCACTCCGCCTTCGGCCGGCACACCGGTCCCGAGCTGGAGACCTGGCGCAGCAGCTGGGTGTGGCAGCGGTGGGGGCTGGAGGCCGGCGGGCAGCGGTTCGGGCAGGGCATCACCGTCAACTCCCGCTCCTCGGTGGAGATCACCCTCAACCGGCAGTGCACGAGCTTCTCGGCGCGAGCCGGGGTGGACGGGCTGTCGCTGCTGACCGACGGGACGCTGCGGTTCTCCGTCTACGCCGACGGGCAGCGGCTGTGGCGTTCGGGCGTGCTCGGCTACGGGGACGCCCCGGCCGCCGTGCGGGTGTCGCTGGCCGGGCACGAGACGCTGCGGCTGGTGGTGGAGCAGGCCGGGCAGGGGCGCCTGCCGACGCTGGCGAGCTGGGCCGACGCGGTGATCAGCTGCCGCTGAGCACGGTGGGGGCGGCGAGGGCGGCGGCCACCTCGCTGGGGGTCAGGGTCCGGCCCTCCGCCTCCGCGGCGGCGTGGCCGGCCGCCCCGAGCCGGGCGCGGTTGCGGGCCGGGAGGCCCTCCAGGGCGGCCTCCTCGGGCACCGGGCGGGGGTGGCCCGCGCGCCAGGCGGTGGCCGCGGCGAGGACCCGTACGCTGTCCGCCGGACGGTCGGAGTCCGCCAGCAGCAGGGCTCCCGTCTCGGCGAGCGCGGCCAGGAAACGCTCCGCGCAGTGGGCGGCGACCGCCGACGCGAGGCCCTGCGCGGCCTTGGCGAGGCCGGCGCGCGGACCCTGCTCGCGGGCGAGGAGGACGGCCTCGACGCCGTCCAGTCCGGCCGCGAACTGCGGGGGTCCCGTCAGCCCCGCCGCCACGGTGCGGGCCGCCTGCCACGCGGTGCGGGCCCGGGCGGTGTCCCCGCGCTGGAGGGCGAACATCGCCGCGAGGAGCCGGGCGAAGGCGGCCACGTCGTACACCCCGCCCTGCCGTTCGGCCTCCCGCTCGGCCTCCGCCAGGAGCCGCTCGGCGCCGTCGAGGTCGCCGCCGCTGTAGGCGGCCTCGGCGATGCGGGCGATGGCGAAGGGGGCCTCGGTGTCGGCTCCGACCTCGCGGGCCAGGCGCAGGCACTCCTCGTACTCGGCGCGGGCGTCCTCGTACCGGCCGCGGGAGAGGGCCATCTCCCCGGCGGCGCTGGCGACCTGGGCGCGGGTCCAGCGGTCGCCGACCCGGGAGGCGATCCGGCGGAGCTCGGCGAGGTCGGCGTCGACGGTGGGCAGGCCGCCGGTCATGTCGATGGCGGTGTGGGTGCGGAGCATGAGGATGACGCCCAGTTCCCAGTCCCCGCCGTGGCGGCGCGCGGTCGCGACGCCCTGGTCGAGGTCGGTCAGGAACTCGGGGGTCTCCCCGGTGAGGAAGCCGAGCGCGGGCCAGAGCATCCCCGGGAAGCGGGTGGACTCGGGAGCGGCCCGGCGGAACACCTCCCGGATGCGGGCGACGTGGGCCCGGTGCTCGGGGGTGCGGAAGTGGTCGCCCCGGTTGCTTTCGGCCAGCAGGAACATGTGCAGGATCCGCAGGTGCATGGAGTTCCAGTACGCGCGGGAACCCTCGGGCACGTCGGCGGGGGTGTGGTCGAGGATGCGGCCGATCCACTCGACGCCCTCGACGCGGTAGTCGCGCAGCCACCAGAACCAGCCGAGGGCGAGGGCGATGCGCTGGGCGTCTTCGGGGGCGGGGGCTTCGAGCGCGGTGTCGAGCGCGGTGCGGAGGTTGTCTAGCTCGGTCTCGACGCGCCGGATCCAGGGGAGCTGGCCCGCGGAGCGGATCAGGGGTTCGGCGCGCTCGGCGAAGGCGAGGTAGTGCGCGGCGTGGCGGCGGGCGGCGGCGCGCGGGCCGGACGGATCGGCGGCCGCGCGTTCGGCGGCGTACTCGTGGATGGTTTCGAGCATGCGGTAGCGCATGCCGTCGGCGGCCTCGTCGGGTTCGGCGAGGACGAGGGACTTGTCGACGAGGGAACCGAGGACGTCGGCCACATCCAGGACGCCGTCCGGCTCGGCGCAGACTGCTTCGGCGGCGGCCAGGTCGCAGCCGCCGGCGAACACGGACAGCCGGGCCAGCACCGCCCGTTCGGGTGCGTCCAGCAGCTCCCAGGACCAGTCCACGACCGCCCGCAGCGTCTGCTGCCGGGGCAGCACGGTACGGCTCCCGCCGGTCAGGAGCCGGAACCGGTCATCGAGCCGGTCGGCGATCTGACGCGGCGTGAGCAGCCGCAGCCGGGCCGCGGCCAGCTCGATGGCCAGCGGCAGACCGTCCAGGCGGGCGCAGATCTCGGCGACCGCGGCCGGATCGTCGGCGGGGGTGAAGCCGGGGCGGGCGGAGGCGGCGCGGTCGGCGAAGAGGCGGTGCGCGGGGGCGGGCGCCAGGGGCTCCACGGGGCGCAGGAACTCCCCCGGCACGCCGAGGGGCTCACGGCTGGTGGCCAGGATGCGGACGCCGGGGCAGTGGGTGAGGAGCCGCTCGGCGAGTTCGGCGGCGGCGCCGATGACGTGCTCGCAGTTGTCGAGGACGAGGAGCAGACGGCGGTGGGCGCAGTGCTCGACGAGGAGGTCGGTGGGGTCGGCGGGGGTGGCCTTCTCCCGGGCGACGAGGTTGCTCTCGCGCAGCCCGAGGGCGCTGAGGACGGCGCCGGGGACGGCGGCGGGGTGGTCCAGGCGGGCGAGTTCGACGAGCCAGCCGGACGCGGGCCGGTCGGCGGCGGCGTGCTCGGCGAGACGGGTCTTGCCGGAACCGCCGGGCCCGGTGAGCGTGACGAGGCGGAAGCGGGCGAGGTCACCGGCGAGGGCGGCGAGTTCGGGCTCGCGGCCGACGAAGGAGGTCAGGCGGGGACGGAGGTTGCCGCGGGGCGGTGCGGGTGGGAGCGGTGCGGGCGGGGGCGGTGGTTGGTGCTGGGGCCGGAGCAGCTCCGCGTGCAGGGCGCGCAGCCGGGGGCCGGGGTCGGTGCCGAGGTGTTCGGCGAGGTCGCGCCGGGTGCGCTCGTACGCGGCGAGCGCGTCGGCGGGGCGTCCGGCGGCGCGCAGTGCGCGCAGCTGCTGGGCGCGCAGTTCTTCGTCGTACGGATGCTCGTGGATCAGCGCCTCGATCTCCGGCAGGAGTGCGGCCGGTGCGGTGGCGCCGCAGCGCAGGTCCGCCTCGACGCGGTCGCGCGCGGCGCGGGTGCGGCGGGCTTCGGCGGCGGCCGCGTGGGGGGTGCGGGCGGGCTCGGGGAGGTCGGCGAGGGCGGGCCCGCGCCAGAGCCCGAGGGCCTCCCGGAGGGTGGCCGCCGCGGCGGCGGGGTCGGCGGCGGGCGCGGCGAGCTGCTCGGCGCCGAGGGCGGCGAGCCGGGTGAAGCGGTGGAGGTCGACGTCCTCGCGGGCGGCGGCGAGGCGGTAGCCGCCGGTGGGGTCGGCGCGGATGCTGTCGCGGGACCCGAGGGTGCGGCGCAGCCGGGAGACGAGGGCCTGGAGGGCGGCGGGGGCGTCCTGGGGCGGGTCGTCGCCCCAGACCTCGTCGACGAGGTCGCGGACGGGGGCGGCGGCGGGGGCGCCGGCGCGCAGGGCGAGGGCGGCGAGGAGCGCGCGCAGGCGGGCGCCGCCGAGGGGAAGGGGGGCGCCGGTCTCGTCACGTGCCTCGGTGACGCCGAGGATGAGGTACCGCACCGGGCAATTCTGCCCTGACCCCGCGGAAAGCGACGCGGAGTTTCCCGCCGGGGCCGGGCCGGAGCGGAGCCCCGCCGGGGCCGGGAGGCCGGGCTCCGCTCGGCCGGGGCCCGGGCGGGACGCCCCGGCGGGGGGGGTGCCGCTGCGCGGAGCGGTCCCCTACCCGCCCTTCCACCGTTCCCGCCTCAGGCGCCGGCGGGGCTGTACGTCGTGCCCGGGGTCCGGAACATCGACGGACCGGCCGGTCCGGGGGCCCGGACGCCGGGGCCGCGGCCGGGGGCCGGGGCGGGCAGGGGCGGAGAGCGGGTACCGGCCGGGTCATCCGGGGGCCCGGCGGCCCGGGGGGGGGCCGGCGACCCGAAGGCCCGGCGGCCCGGAGAGCCCGGCGACCCGGGGGACCCGGACGCCGGGGCCGCGGCCGGGGGCCCGGGGCCTCCCGGGGCCCGGCGGTCCGGCGGCCCGAAAGGCCCGGCGGCCCGCAGGGCTCGGTGGCTCGAAGGGCTCGGCGGATCGGGGTCCACGGGTCAGGGGGTGTGGAGGGTGGTGAGGGTGCGGGTGGCGATCTCCTCGCCGATCGGGAGGGAGGCCGTCGCCGCCGGGGAGGGGGCGTTGAGGACGTGCACCGTGCGCGGGGCCTCCTGGATGAGGAAGTCGTCCACGAGGGTGCCGTCCCGCAGGACGGCCTGCGCCCGGACGCCGGCCGCCGCCGGGGTCAGGTCCGCGGCGGTGACGGCGGGCAGGAGGCGGCGTACGGCCTCGGTGAAGGCCTGCTTCGACAGCGAGCGGTGGATCTCCCCGGCCCCGTAGCGCCAGTGCCGGGCGGCCATCCGCCAGGACCCCGGCCACGCCAGCTCGGTGGCGAGGTCGCCCGGGCGGACGGTGCCCCAGCCGTAGCCCTCGCGGGCCAGCGCGGGGACGGCGTTCGGCCCGACGTGGACGCCGCCGCCGATGCCCCGGGTGAGGTGGACGCCGAGGAAGGGGAACGCCGGGTCGGGCACCGGGTAGACCAGCCCCCGCACCAGCTCCGGGCGGGCCAGGTCGTGGTACTCGCCCCGGAAGGGGATGATCCGCATGCCCGGGTCGTCGCCGGCGAGGCGGGCGATCCGGTCGCACTGCAGGCCCGCGCAGTTCACCAGCACCTTCGCCCGGACCACCAGCCCGGACGTGGTGCGCACCGCGACGGCGGAGGGGCGGCGGGAGATCAGGTCCACCTCGGCGCCGTAGACGATCTCCGCACCGGAGGATTCCGCGAGCTGCGCGGCGACCTGTCCGTAGTCGACGATGCCGGTCGTGCCGACGTGGATGGCGGCCAGGCCCCGCACGTGCGGCTCGTACTCGGCGATCTGGGCCGGGCCGAGCTCGCGCACCGGAATGCCGTTCTCCCGGCCGCGCTGGACCAGGGCGTGCAGGCGGGGCAGCTCCGCGCGCTCGGTGGCGACGATCAGCTTGCCGGTCACCTCGTGCGCGATGCCGTGCTCGGCGCAGAACTTCACCATCTCGGCGGCCCCGCGCACCGCGAAGCGGGCCTTCAGGGATCCCGGGCGGTAGTAGATGCCGCTGTGGATCACCCCGCTGTTGCGGCCCGTCTGGTGCCGGGCGGGCCCGGCTTCCTTCTCCAGTACGGTCACCCGCGTCCCCGGGGCCAGCCGCGCCAGGGCATGCGCCGTCGACAGGCCGACGATCCCGCCGCCGATCACCAGCACATCGCAGTCCACGCCGCCGCCCACGCTGACACCTCCCACCCCTGCATACTGCACCCCGCCACCGACAGGGCGGCTACGCGGGGGCCACCAGCAGCGGCCGGGCCCGTTCGCGCAGCTCCGCGACGCGGGGTTCGTCCCCGTACGGTTCGAGCCGGTGCAGCAGGTCCCGTACGTACTCGTTCGTCCGCGCCGAGGAGATCCGGCCCGCGACCTCCACGGCCCGGGTGCCGGCCGCGCAGGCCGCGTCGAGGTTGCCCGACTCCAGCTCGGCGACCGCGCTGACCACCAGCCGCAGCCCGTGCGAGCGCACGTACTCCTCCGTGGGGCGGGACAGCGCCTGCTCGGTGAAGCGCCGTACCTGTCGCGGGAGTTTCAGGTCCCGGTAACATTCCGCCGCATCCGCCGCGAAACGGTCGTACGAGTAGAAACCCAGCCAGGTCGGGTCGGGATCCCCTTCGCGGGACCGCTCCAGCCAGCCCTCCGCGGCGCGCAGCGCGGCCCCGGCGGCGGCCGAGTCGCCCGCCTTCGCGTGGGCGCGGGCCTCCACGAGGCGGAAGAAGCTCATGGTGCGGGCGGTGGCGAGGCCCCGGTTGCGCTCCACGGCGGCCTGCGCGAGGTCCACGCCCTCGTCCGGGAAGTCCCGGTAGGTGGCCTGGAGGGACATCGAGGCCAGGACGTACCCGCCCAGCGGTACGTCGGCGGCCGCGCGGGCCAGCCGCAGCGCCTGGATGTAGTAGCGCTGGGCGGCTTCCTGCTGGCCGGTGTCGAAGGCCATCCAGCCCGCGAGCCGGGTCAGTTCGGCGGTCGCGCCGAACAGGGCGCGGCCCACCTCGTCGGTGTAGGAGCCGAGCAGCAGCGGCGCGGCGTCGACCCGCAGGCACTCGGGCACCATCGAGGAACGCCAGTCCCCGCCGCCGTACTTGCTGTCCCAGCGGCGGGCGTCCTCGGCGGCCTCGCGCAGCTTCGTCACGTCACTGTGGCCGACGCGCTGCGGGGAGGCCTCCGACGGCGCCGCGGGCGCGGCGGCGGGGGCCGTCCCGGCAGGGGCCGGCGGCCCGGTTTCGGCTCCGGGCCGGGCGGGCACGGCGCCCTGCGCCGCGGTGTCGGACACCGCCCGGGGCGCGGCGGAACGGCCGCCGGGCCGCTGGACGGGGGGCACTGGCCGGACGGGCTGGACGGAGGGCCCCTGCCGGGGCGGCGCGGGCGCGCCGGCCACGGCCGGCGGCCTGCGGGGGGCCCGGCCACCGGGGCCGGCGGACCCCGCTCCTGCTCCCGCTCCTGCTCCCGCTCCCGCTTCGGGCCCCGCTTCGCCGTCCGCCCGCGGGTCGGACACCGGGCGCGCGCCCGGACCCGGCTCGCGCGCCACCGAACTGTCGGCCGGGGATATCAGCCAGCGCGACGCGGGCGTGGCGTACGCCGACACCGCGAAGGACCCGGCGAGCGACTGCCAGATCCCGCCGCCGCCCCGGCGTCCCGCGAGGTCGAGCCGGTAGAGGTCGGTCGCCGAACGCACGGCGGCACCGATGTCGCGGGGGAAGGCCAGCCCCACCTCGGGCGCGGGATCCGCGTCCGCCAGGCCGATCTCGTGCAGCGGCACCGGGCGCCCCAGCTTCGCGCCGATCGCGGCCGCGATCAGATGCGGGGCGGCGCCCTGCGGCACCATCCCCTTCGACACCCACCGCGCGACCGACGTCTTGTCGTACCGGAGCGTCAGCCCGCGCTGCGCGCCGAGGTCGTTGACCCGCCGGGCCAGTCCCGCGTTGCTGATGCCCGCGAGGGCGAGGACGGCGCCGAGCTTCTCATTGGGCTCGCGGAGCTCCCTGGACATGCGCCACCCCTCGTCACACGCGGAACGCAGACGCCGCCGGGGCATAGGCGCCCGGCATTTCGTAAACCCAGCGTAGTTCCCCGCCTCCCAAGCGTTAAGGCCCCGAGTTCCGTATGGCGGGATTGTTGTCCGTATGCACAGTCCGGGCCCGGCCCGGCCCCGGGGCGCACGCGTCAGCCCGTGCTCCGCCCGTGTGGCCGTGCGCCCGGCCGTGCGCTCTGGCCGCTCCCGGGACCCGGCGATTCGATGTGCGGTGCGTGGGTCGGCCCGCCGCGTGGAACCGGCGGGCCGGGGGATGCCGCTGCCTCAATCCCCGCGGGTGGCGGAACGGTCCGGGGGGTGGTTCCCGCCTCCCGGACCGCGCCCCCGTGTGCGGACCGGCCGGACCGGGACGAGCACTCAGTACGGCCGAAGAATGGCCGAAACCGACCTATGGGGCGGTGGGAACGGAACGCCAAATACCGCGTGGCCGGGGCGTGTTCGTTTACATGTGCGCCCCCCGAAGCCACTCTCGCACGCCCGTCTCGTGGCAGCATGGACCCCGAGCCACCCGGGGCCCCGCCGGCCGCGCCCACAGCGCCGACCACGTCGTCCGTGCCGTCCGTTGCCCCGGTCATGTGCCCACGGGCTGGGGGAGGCGGCGGTGCGCTGGTTGGTCGGGTGGAGCAGTATCGCCGCGAGCTTCGGCACGGCCGGACGCGTCTTCGACCAGGGCACATCGAGCCGCACCGCGACGGGCCCGGCGGGCTACGCGGACCCCGCCCACGGCCCGTACGGGAACCGGCACGAGCCGTACGGGCAGCAGCACGGGCCCTCCGGCAGCCACCCCCGCACGGACCCGCCGCACGGCGGCATCGCCGACGCCGCGTACGCCGACGACCCGGCCGCCCAGGACGCGGAACGCACCGTCCACCCCGTCGGCGCCCAGCTCCTGTGGGGCGATCCCGACCCCCTGTGGGCCGTCGGCGACTGGCGCCCCGACGAGATCCGCGCCGTCACCGCCGACCCGGCGGACCCCTTCACCCGCCTCGCCGTCCTCGGCTGCTGCGGCGCCACCGACGCCGAGCTGCGCCGCGCCCTGTACGCCGCCCGCGGCGGGGCCCTGCGCCACCTCACCGAGTGGTCCGGCAGCTACACCGCCGTCGTCCAGTCGGGCCGGCGCATCACCGTCCTCGGCGACCTCGCGGGCGCCCGGCCCGTCTTCTACACGCCCTGGGCGGGCGGGACCGCGTACGCCACCGCCGCCCTCCCGCTCGCCGACCTCATCGAGGCGCAGCTCGACGTCGGCCACCTCGCGGCCCTGCTGGCCTGCCCCGACAGCCCGGAGGCACTGGGCGACGGCACACCGTACGCCGGCGTCCGGCGCATCCCGCCCGGGCACACGCTGATCCTGCGCGAGGGCTCCCGGGAGATCACCGGCTACGAGCAGGTGGCCTCCCTCGCCGTGGCCGCGCCCGAGGCGGACCCGGAGCGCGCGGTGGAGGGCGTACGGGAAGCGTTGACGGCCGCGGTGCGCGCCCGGCTCACGGCGCCCCGCCATGCCCCCGACGCACTGGTGCCCGACCCCGGCCCCGTGCCCGGAATGGGCCCCGCCGACCGGCGCGCGGCCCGCGGGGCCCCCGCGCCGGGGGTGGGCGCCGACCTCTCCGGCGGCAGCGCCTCCGCGACGCTGGCCCTGCTCGCCGCCGGCCTCCCCGGCTCGCCCGGCACGCTGCCCGGCTCCGGCTCCCGGCTGCTCGCCGTCACCTTCAACGACCTGGCCACCCCGCAGGGCCGCGAGGCCGAACTCGAACGCGCCCACGCCATCGCCGCCGACCCCCGGCTGCACCACGTCGTGGTCGCCGCCGCCGCGGAGGCCCTCCCGTACGCGGACCTCGACGGCCCGCTCACCGACGAACCCGGCCCCTCCCTCGTCTTCGCCGCCCGGGAGCGGCGCCGGCTGGCGGCGGGCTCGGCCGACCACTTCACCGGGCACGGGGCCCGCCAGGTCCTGGACGCCCACCCCGCCCGCATGGCCGACCTCCTGATGGACCGCAGGCGCCGCCACCTGCTGCGCCCGGTCGCCGCCCTCGCCCGCTCCGCGTCCGCCTCCGGGGAGTCCCTGCTGGTGCCGCTCACCGTGTACTCGGCGGCCCGCCGTCTGGCCCGTACGCCGTACCGCGCGGGCATCGAGGCCGCCGCGGCCCGGCTGCGCGAGGGCGGGGTCGCCGCCACCGCGTCGGGGCCGGTCGACGCCTCGCTCGCCGCCCTGACCTGGTCCCGTCCGGGCCCCGCCGCGGGCTGGCTCACCGGCGAGGCCCTGGCGGAAGTATCGATCCGGCTGCGGGCCGCCGCCGGCCGGCCCCCGCTGTCGCTGCGCCCCGGCGAGGCCCGCGCCCGCGCGACCCTGGCCCGCCACGCGGCCGACCACCGGGTCTTCGAGCAGGCCGTGGAGGTCCGCAGCCAGCGCCTGCACGCGCCGTTCCTCGACAACCAGGTCGTCCGGGCCGCGCGCGCCCTGCCGGAGTCCCTGCGGGTGCAGCCCGGGGCCCGGGCCGCGATCCTGCGCAGCGTGCTGGCCTCGGCCGGGGTGCGCGAACTGCCGCCCGGCTGGGGCGCCACCGCGCACGCGCCGAACGAGGCCGCGACCCGGCTCGGGCTGCGCGCCGCCCTGCCCGGCCTGCTCGCGCTGTTCACCGCTCCGCTGCTCGCGGACGCCGGGCTGATCGACACCCGGCGCGTGCGCCAGGCCCTGACCGACGCCGCCGACGGGCGGCCCGTCCCGCTCGACGGGCTGGCGGAACTCGTCTCGATGGAGCTGTGGCTGCACCGCCTCCTCGCTCGCCGCGGCACCTGCTGGACCGGGACCTCCGCCCCGCGCCGCCGCGCGGTCCCGGCCCTGGACGCCTCCCTGCCCCGCCTGACCCGCGGCGCCCCGGCCGCGCACTAGCCCGCCCGCACGCGGGGCCCGTACGCCGCCCCGCTCGCGAGGCCCCGTACGCCGCACCCGTATGCACGCAGGCCCCGTACGCCGCACCCGCCCGCAGGACCCCCGCGCGCCGCCCCCGCCGGGCCCCCGCCGGGCCCCCGCCGGACCGCCCCCGCCCTCGCCGCCGCCCGGCCAGGGCCCCCGCGTCGTAGAATCGGCGCATTGTGTCTGAGTCTCCGAACCCCCAGCCCAGCCTCCCGGACACCGCACCGGAGGCGACCGCGTACGTGCCCCCCAAGTGGCGCACCGAGCCCCGTTTCCCCGACGGTCCCGCGCCCGACCCCGCCGGGTCGCACCACGAGCGCCGGATCCGCAGCTTCCAGCCGCGCCGCAGCCGGGTGACCACCGGCCAGGGCGAAGCGCTCAAGCGCCTCTGGGGCACCTGGGGGCTCGACATCGACGGCCACGACGTCATCGACCTGCGCCGGCTCTTCGACGGCCTGCCCGTGGTCCTGGAGATCGGCTTCGGCATGGGCGAGGCCACCGCCCAGATGGCCGCCGCCGACCCCTCGACCGGCATCCTCGCCGCCGACGTGCACACCCCCGGCCAGGGCAACCTGCTCGCGCTCGCCGAGCGCTCCGGGCTCACCAACGTCCGCGTGGCCAACGGCGACGCCATCATCCTGCTCCGCGAGATGCTGCCGCCCGACTCCCTTGCCGGACTGCGCGTGTACTTCCCGGACCCCTGGCCCAAGGCCCGTCACCACAAGCGGCGGCTGATCCAGCCCGAGTTCCTCGACCTGGCGGCCACCCGGCTGGCACCCGGGGCCCTGCTGCACTGCGCGACCGACTGGGAGCCGTACGCCGAGCAGATGCTCGAAGTCCTCACCGCGCACCCGGAGTTCGAGAACACGCAGGCCGACGGCGGCTACGCGCCGCGCCCCGGCTACCGCCCCCTCACCCGCTTCGAAGGGCAGGGGCTCGACAAGGGCCACGTCGTCCACGACCTCCTCTTCACCCGCGCCGAACCCAAGAACTGACAAACGTCACTCCGAGTGTCCGGCCGACTCGCTAGGGTCATCACGTGCTCCGAGCGCTAGGCCGCGTGCTCGCACGCACACCGGGCCCGGTCCGCGTGTGCGTGCCCGTCGTCCTGCTCGCCGCGACCGGGATCAGCATCCTCGAACTCGTGCGGGAGCAGACCGGAACGGCCGGCTTCTTCGTGGGCCTGGGCCTGGCCCTGCTGCCGGTGCCGCCGCTGACGGCGGCGTTCCGGTGGCTCGGCCGGGCCGCGCCGCACCCCTGGCGGCAGTTGACGTTCTGCTTCGGCTGGGGGGCCTGCACCGCGGCGCTCATCGCGATACTGGCCAACAGCTTCGCCACCGAGTGGGTCGCCGCGGCCACCACCGACCCCTTCGACGCCGACCGGCTCGGCTCGGTGGCCATCGCGCCCGTCGTGGAGGAGAGCGCCAAGGCCGCCGCGCTGCTCATCGTGTTCGCCTTCCGCAGACGGCATCTCAGCGGCCCCGCCGACGGGTTCGTGATCGCCGGTTTCACCGCCACCGGCTTCGCCTTCACCGAGAACGTCCTCTACCTGGGCAACGCCTTCGAGGAGGACCTCGCCAAGGGCACCGGCTTCCTGGACTCCATGACGGCGGCGACGTTCTTCGTGCGGGGGGTGCTCTCCCCCTTCGCGCACCCCCTCTTCACCGTGCTCACCGGTCTGGGCTTCGGCGCGGCCGCGCTCGGCGCCCGCCGCGGCGCCCGCGCCCGGACCCGGCGGGTGCGCGGCGCCGGGCCGCCCCTGCTGGGCCTGGTCCTCGCCATGGGGCTGCACGCGCTGTGGAACGGCTCCTCACACTTCGGTGAGTACGGTTTCTACGTGGTCTACGGCTGCGTGATGGTCCCGGTGTTCGCGCTGCTGCTGGGGCTGGCCGTGCGGATACGGCGCCACCGGCTCCGGGCCGTCGCCGCCGAGCTGTCGGTATACGCCCGCGCGGGCTGGCTCGGCCCGGCGGAGGTGCCGGCCCTGGCTTCGATGCCGGCCCGCTCGCTGGCCCGCGCCCTGGCCCGCCGCACCGGAGGCCGCCGCGCCGCCCGGACGGTGTCCCGCTACGCGGCGGACGCCGCCGCCCTCGCCCTGCTGCGCCGGCACTCCCGGCACACGGGCCCGGCCCGTACCCCCTGGCCCGACCGGGACTTCGCCGAGCGGGAGCGGGAGCTGCTGCACCGCCTCTGGCTGCGCCGGGCGACGGCCGCACCCGCCCTGGCCCGGGCGGCCGTCCTGGAGGAACTGCTGCCGCCCTGCTTCGACCCCCTGGCCGGACCGCCCGCGGCGGGCCCGTCCGGTGCGCCCCTGCTCTCGGCGGTCCCGCCTCCCCGGCGCCCGGCGGACCGGGCCCCGGCCGCCGCACCGCCGTCCCGGCCGGTGAGCCTCAGACGTTGAGGCCCTTGCCTTCCAGCCAGGCCAGCGGGTCGACCGTGGAGCCGCCCTTGCGCACCTCCAGGTGCAGGTGGGCCCCGGTGACGTTGCCGGTGGCGCCGACCCGGCCGATGGTCTCGCCCGCGCCGACGGAGCCGGACGTCACCGACATGGAGGAGAGGTGGCAGTACCAGACCTCCGTACCGTCGTCGAGCTGGAGCACGATCCGGTAGCCGTACGCGCCCGACCAGCCGGCCGAGACGACCTTCCCGCCGCCCACGGCCTTGACCGGGGTGCCCGTCGGGGCCGCGAAGTCGAGGCCGGTGTGGTGGCCGGAGGACCACATGGAGCCGGAGTCGCCGTAGTGCGAGGTGAGGGTGTAGGCGGAGGTCGGCAGGGAGTACCCGCCGGCGGACTTCGCACCCGAACCGGCGCCCGGCGCGCCCGCCTTGACGGTGGCCTGCTCGGCGGTGGCCCGCTCCGCGGCGGCCGTCTGCGCCGCGGCCTGTTCGGCGGCGGCCTTCTCGGCTGCGGCGCGTGCCTCCTCCGCCTGCTTGTCCGCGGCTTCCTTCTGGCCGCGGGCCTCCTGCGCGGCGGCTTCGCGCGCGACCCGCTCGGCGTCCGCCCGGGCCTGCGCCTCGACGGCCTCGTGCTGCGACTCGGCCTGCTGGAGGATCCGGTGGCGCAGCGCCTCCCCGGCATCGGGCTGACCCCGGTCGGTCCCGTCGGCCTGCCGGGGAATCGCTGCGGCGGGGGCGGCCGGCGCGTCGGTGGCGTGCCCGCCGCCGTCCAGCAGGTCGGGCAGGTCCGGCAGGGAGGGCATGGATATCGCGACCTGGGGCCGGTCCTGCGCGGTGGCGATGCCGCCCGCCCCGACCGCCGCGATCACGCCGACGCCGAGCACGGTCGAACTGCGGGCGAGTCCGCCGCGCGGCTTGAGGACGCGGTGCTTGCCGCGGAGCGGACGGGCGGAGTCCTCCGTGGGGTTCCACTCGCCCCAGGCTCCGGCGGTGGGCGTCTCCTGGACGTCGATGCCTTCAGGGGCAGGCGAGTTGGAGGCCACCGGGGCACACTCCTCATGAGCGGGAACGCGCACGGGTGCCGTCTCTTGCGACGGTTGGGACGTCCGCGCTGCGTTATCGAACGGTAATAGACGAGGGGGAGTGATTCCAAGCTGTTGCGATTGATCGTTAACGCCAATCAGCCACACCCCGCACACCTCTGGCCTGGACATCACCCCCATTCCATCCCAATCCACCAGATAAAGCTGCGCTCACCCTCATCACTTCGGCCACGGTGGCCAAATGACGAACCGTCAGTCATTTCGCTCACCGCACCCTGAGCACTACGCAACGTCACGCACCCGTCGGCGCTTCGCCGTTGCTCCCCCTCACGCCCCGTCCCTGGGCACCACCGGGACCGTCCGCCTCCGCTGCGGTTCACCCCGCCCCGGCCGCCCCACCGCCAGCAGCGCCATGTCGTCGGTCGCCCCGCCGCCCGTGTGCCGCCGCACGTCGCTGCTGAGCGCGGTCAGCACCTCCCCCGGCCCCGGGAACACCCGCCCCCGCAGCCGGGCCGCCGGATCGTAGAAGGCGCCGCCCGCGTCCCGGGCCTCGGTCAGGCCGTCGGTGAACAGCAGCAGGGTGCTCCCCTCCGGGAAGGGCCACTCCCCGACCCGGTCCGCGGCCCCGGCCGACAGCTCCCCCAGCCCCAGCGGCAGCGCGGGCTCGGCGGGCGCGAGCACCGCCAGCCCCCCGTCCGCGTGGAGCAGCAGCGGTTCGGGATGACCCCGGTTGAGCAGGCGCAGCACCCCGGCACCGGCCGGGACCTCGCCGAGCACACAGGTGGTGAACCCCTCGACGGCGTCCAGGCTGTCCCGCCGCACGCCCTCACGGGCCAGCGCCCGCTCCAGCCGCTGCGCGAGCGCCTCCAGGGTCGGCTCCGTCTCCGCCGCCTCCCTGAAGGCCCCCAGCACCACCGCCACGGCCTCCACCGCCCCCAGCCCCTTGCCCCGTACGTCGCCCACCGCGAGCCGCACTCCGTACGGGGTCTCCTGGACCGCGTAGAGGTCGCCGCCGATGAACGCGTCGGCCTGCGCGGCCTCGTACCGCGCGAAGACGTGCAGCCCCGCGATCCGCTCGGCCGGGGTGGGCAGCACGGCCCGCTGGGCGGCCTCGGCGATCCCGCGCGCGGAGGCCAGCCGCTCGCCGCTGCGCCGCACGACCTGGTTGATGAGCAGCGCCAGCCCGGACACGGTCACCACCGTCGCCAGCTCGGTCAGCGCCTCCACCTTCAAGGTGGTGCCGTTGACGCAGTGCAGGGCGACGACGGCCGCGCAGGCGGCGATCCCGGTCAGGGCGGTCACGCGGAAGGTGAAGAGGGGGGCCGCGATCAGCGGGGCGGCCGTGAAGAAGGGGGAACCCGTGAAGCTGGGCGGGGTCGAGAGGTCGAACACGAGGCCCAGGAGGATCAGCAGCACCGGCAGCACCCGGACCACGCGCCGGGCGGCGCCGCCGCCCGCCTCCACGGTGCCGCTCGCTCCGCTGCCCTGCCGGCCCAGCCCCACCACGCTGCTCTCCTGCCGCCCGGTCCCGACCCGCCCCCACTCAGGCTGTCGGCACGGACCGGCACGGGCGACCGGGCCGGTCCGACCGGGTGACGGCGCCGCGGCCGGGACGCGCACACGACGAAGGCCCGGTTCCACAAGGGAACCGGGCCTTCGTACTGAGTAGCGGGGACAGGATTTGAACCTGCGACCTCTGGGTTATGAGCCCAGCGAGCTACCGAGCTGCTCCACCCCGCGTCGGTAAACCCAACTCTACGTCATTCGGGGGACGCCCTGCGCCAATTACCTCCCCCACACCCCCCAAAACCAGAAAACCCGCAGGTCAGAGGCGCAAGAAGAGCGGAAGACCGCACCGCCCGGCCCCCTGCGGACCGCTCCGGATCCCCGCGGGGAGGCCGCGGTCAGCACTGTGGCCCGTCCGGAGATCCCGGACGGGCCACAGAAGGAGCAGGTCAGAACGTCACGGAGGACGCTGTGACGGGTAGGCCATGTCGGACTCGAACCGACAACCAACGGATTAAAAGTCCGCTGCTCTGCCAATTGAGCTAATGGCCCTCCATGTGCTCACCCCAGAGCATAGCCGGAGAGGGGCCGTCGGCCGATCGGGTATCGCCGGGTGTGGGCCAGTAGGTTTCCCGCCATCGGGGGCGCGGGGGCCGAGAGGGGCCGGAAAAGGGTGCGGCCCCCACCGCACCGGGGTGCTGTGGGGGCCGAGCCTTCGTCAGTTGGCGCTCAGGCGTCAGCCGTTGCGCTTCCAGCGGGGCTTGTCGTCGCGACGGCCGCCGAAGGAACCGGTCGAACCGGAGCCGGAGGGGCGGTTGTCGTCGCGGCGGCCGTAGGGGCGCTCGCCGGCGCCACCGGAACGGAAGCCACCGGAGGGACGGTCGTCACGGCGGAAGCCGCCACGGTCGCCACCACGGTCGTCACGGTTGAAGCCACCGGAGGGACGGTCGTCGCGACGGAAGCCGCCACCACGGTTGTCGTCA